>CAIOMN010000256.1 GCA_903859415.1 uncultured Methylococcaceae bacterium | reverse complement strand
CCTGATAGTTGCCGTTCGAAAGAGGCGGATAACCACTAAATCCAGTCAACGCATCGCAGATTGCCTTAAGCAAGGACGTTTTACCACTGCCATTCACACCCACTATAACGTTGAAACCGGCCTTGAAATCGACCTTTAGAGAGGCGTGGCAGCGGTAATTGATTAGATGAATTGAATTTATTTTCATGATGACAAGATTCCTTTGGATGTCCGTGCCGTGACTTTCTATACTACGTGTTAACTAGCTCAAAACATAACTCAAATCTAACTGTCTGTTTTTGATCTTTAGATCTATGACTTAAATATCTCAGAATATTTAATGACTTTAGACTTGCTGCATTTTCTTTATCCCAGTCAAGATACTGTTCTGGTGGTTCACCTCGCTGTTCAATAACGGTTACCGCTGAACTATGGGCATCATTGTTTGCAATGGACTCAACAACCATTTTAAACCGCCAGTCATCACCAAAATCAAAATGAAATATAATCTCCATCCCTTCATAAAGCGATAACTCACCGACCTTGCAATCATTTGTACAAAGATCATTACTCTCTACGTAAGGGTGAACAATACGCTTGGTTGTTCCATAACAGTCTTTAAAAATAAACTCATGCAAATGATCATTATCGCAATCAATTCATCAGCTGATATGCCCTTACGCTTATAACTTACAGTAGTAACATGTTCATAAAAATTATTTGACAGTGTATGCCCCCATCAGGTTGTCGTAATATCCACGATAGGCCAGTTTTCTTTACTTACAGTGGCGTCCAGTTCTATCTGAATAAAACCGAATAATTCCATCAGCGCAAGATTATGAAAACCAGGATCGTATCGAAGAATTCCTAAATCAGCGCATTGTTTTTTAAGGCTTTTGCTGTCGCAAAGTGCATATCGAAAGAAAGACAGGCTTTCGTTTAAACTACTACGGGAATCACTATCACTTTCGCCAATAATACTGGCATTGCCTCGAAGCCACCACGCACTCAATAGAGAAAAATAACGTTCCGTTGGATTCAATACTGCAATTAAATCCGTTTTATTCAGCTGATACTTTTTCCCTTTTAAGGTCCAGACGCTTTCAACCAACACTATATCCGTAATCAGAACAGCATCTGTTCCATTAATTAATTTATCAGCTATAGCGGCCTGGCGCTGATCATCATTAAGCAGGTATCTCAAAAGTACATTAGTATCAATTGCGATCACACATTACGCCCTGCAAAGATTCTTCATCTGTCATGGAACTATTGGGATTTAAGTGATTGAGTAAATCTTTTGCTGCTCCAGCGGTCTTTTTAACCAAGGTTAATTGACCATCAACGACAAACATGTCCACAGTATCTCCCGGTTCGATACCCAATGCTTCGCATTGGTCTATAGGGATTGTAATTTGTCTTTTCGCTCTCACTTTTGGCATAGTCTTTTTCTTTACTATTTAATGCTGGCTAAGGTTGATCATAGCATATTTACTTGATTAAATCGGTAAGAAGCAACACCGTGCAAGTAGTTTTAATATCATTATTTTAACTCCCGGAACCCGTGCTGAAGGCTGGGCATAGTGCAGTCGACGTCTCAGCCCAATCGCTTGAACTTCCAGGATAAGCGCCGCGAGTTGGAGCTAAGGCAGCCGAAGCTCTGGGTCAATCGGCCGACGTCCAAGGTAAAACAGCCGGGGTCTCAGTGAGTGCCGGCTAAGTCCCGATAAGGGCATTCATTATCAAAGTTTGGTATTTGCGCTTTTAGGGAGTGCACTCACAGTCTGAGGATAGATACCAGCGAGTTGCGTACCGTTGCCCAAAGCTCAACGCTTTTACTCCGAAGCTTGGGCAATGCTCCCTGGACCTTCTAGGATCTCCTCAACACCCCCAGCACCCGGTCTGGGAACCTGACGATTCGAGCTGGAAATGACGGCCCTGGTGCTCTAAGATCCACTCGAAAGGCTAGGCACGCAAAGCACAGTGTGTAAGACTCCAGTAGAACCCATAGGACCTTGCCCACTCTGCTTTGGCTGTTACAAGAAAGGCAGACATGAATTAATATTAGCCGAAAGTGATAATTAGATTGCAGTTAATCAATAAGGCGAGTAGCTTATACCCTTGAAAGTATAAGAAATTATCTTTTGTTTTCTGGTAACTCATCTCAGCTTAAATAATAATGCTGAGCAGGCAGTATAATCTAGCCGAAATATTCCCCTATCATGACATCCACTTCCTATTTTCCAACCTCCCAGGACGGACAAATCGTCTGGCTTTCTCACTATGACTTAAAATTACCGATCTACGGGGCCATCTGTGGCATTAGTGATCAGGAAATTAACAATACCCAAACAGATCTTGCTTATTATATCTGGATGCTGCAGCACTGGCATCCCAGCATTCAACGCGATGCCAAGGAATCAACCGCCTATAAAACAATGATGGTCACTGGCTCCAGCTCTATTAATGGAACTATTAATTACCCACAACCCTCCGTATTTCCTCAGGCTCCAACATCAACCTCACCGGGGATTCAAAAACGCTTGTTCAGTCAGATTGTTCGCATTAAAGCGGGGGCTAACTACAGTGAGGCTATTGGCCACGATCTGGGTATTATTGCCATTCCTAACAACATCGAGCATTTAATCCCCATTCCTTCCATATTAGTAGAGCGTGGAGAGTCTGGACAACGGGTTGCCATTAGTTTTAACAAATATGGTCATGACGGTGTCTGGATTGAGTGCCGCATTAATGGGGGTGAGTGGTCTTTTCTTGCCATTGATACACTTAAACCCTACTACGATGAGCGCCCTCTTGCCGAGGGTAATACTCATGAAACGCGAGAATACCGCTTACGCTGGTGGGATAAAAGTGTCGCCCACGGTGAATGGAGTACGGTGTTATCAGTGTTGTTAGGCGTATAAACAGCTATTTTTTTTAAGGTGAGTCACCTTTAGCTGGGAAGGTGACTTGGGGCGGAGTAAAGTTATATTGCCAGTCTTCCTTGTTCATTATCTCCTCTTTGACTTCAGGATTCTCAGTATTGACGGAGGGCTCAGCCGGGATAAAGCAATTTAACTCCAGCCCCTTGGTGAACGCGGGCGTGGCAAGCAAGCTGCACACATCTTCAATAAGCAGCGCAAGATTAAACTCTATTTGCTCTATTTCGATCTTGCCCGCTTCAATACCACTTTAGTACGTTCTTGCATTACAGCGAGCGCCAGCATTTCACCAACCTGTTTTAACATGCTCAAACGACTGTCATCTTTGGCAGGGTATGGGTCTGCCTAAAGCAATACTTTGTTATTTTTCAATAAACTCATCAGTAAAACTCCCTTGTAAGGCAAAGAGATTTAACATGCCCTCACTTTCGTTTACGCTGATGGGAAAAAGTGTCGCCTAAGGTGAATGGAGTTCGATGTAATCAGTCATGTTAAGCGTATAGAGCGCTTATTTTTGCGTGATAGGGGTCTTGTCTACTGATAGGATCAACCCAGGATAGGTTAACCCCTTGAGTCCTGATCGTGAGTATGTATTTTGGTTAAAAGCGCCATGGTAGCCGTTATAAACAGTCCAAACAGAATGACTATACTATTGATTGATAATCCATTATCAATCATTAATGCGTAAGCGCCCAACATCAATAAAATACTAAGATTTTCGTTGAAGTTTTGTACAGCTATTGAATGACCAGACCCCATTAACTTATGCCCCCTAAACTGAAGTAATGCATTCATAGGTATCAAAAAACAGCCCGCTAAAATACCAACCAATATCAGCAAAGCAACTGATATTCGCCAATCAGTTACCCACACCATAGATAGAGTAACCAACCCCATTCCAATGCCTAAAGGCAACACTTTGACTGCATGATCCAAAGGCACTGCTTTTGCCGCCACTATAGCCCCCAGCGCCAGACCCACAGCTAACACTGCGGTTAACTGGGTCGCCTGCTCTAAATCAAAGCTTAAAGCGACAGCAGACCAGGCAATGATAATAAATCTCAGGCTGGTTCCTGCCCCCCAAAACAAAGATGTTACAGCAAGTGAAACCTGCCCAAGTGGATCCTTCCACAACGACAAAAAGCTTTGCCAAAAATCTACGATCAGAAAACCAATAGTTCGCTTGGTTAAGCTATGCTCAACGGGTAATTTTGGAATATAACAATTGATTATCGCTGCGATAAAATAAAGGATAAAGACCACAAAAATAGCAAACTCAGGAGCCGTATCAATCCCTCCATTGAATTTAAGTGCGCTCAGTTGCTTAACAACTTCATCCTCAACTCGGTGGCCAATCAAAAAACCGCCAAAGATAGCACCTAAAATAATTGATCCAACCGTTAAGCCTTCCATCCAACTGTTAGCCCATACTAAACGATTGGAGGGCAGAAACTCAGTTAAAATCCCATATTTTGCCGGGGAATATAACGCAGCCCCTATTCCGACAAGCCCATAGGCAAGTAAAGGATGTAACCCCAATAACA
Source organism: uncultured Methylococcaceae bacterium (assembly GCA_903859415.1). Classification (GTDB taxonomy): domain Bacteria; phylum Pseudomonadota; class Gammaproteobacteria; order Methylococcales; family Methylomonadaceae; genus Methylobacter_C. The sequence goes on along the minus strand of CAIOMN010000256.1, from coordinate 23,571 downwards.
TGGCAAAACAGCCCACCACTTTAATGCCATTACTAATGAACATAACTCTACCCTTCGGCAGAGCATCAGAAAATGCACCCACAAACGGGGCCAAAATAATAAATGAAAAAACAAAAAATTGATGTAAGACGGGTGTTTGCCAAGCCGGTGCATTCAGATCCTTCAATAAAGCAATAGCCGCAAAAAGTAGCGCGTTATCAGCCAATGAAGAAAAAAACTGGGCAGAAAGGATAATATAAAAAATTCGATTCATCAGTTCGTTTACCTAATTACCTTACTAAATAAACCATTTACAACTACCCCCAATCAATCGAAATTAAATTCATGCATAATAATAGTATGCCTATCAATTGGCAACAACGTCATATTTTTCATCAATGACTTCCGTTTCAACCTTTTGCCATCTTAACAATTCCAATTCACCATTAAAATGTTCGACTATAGCCGTACAGCTTTCTACAAAATCCCCGGTATTCACATATAGAAAACCATTGATGTCCTTTATTTCAGCATGATGAATGTGACCACAGATCACACCATCCAGGCTTTGATCCTGAAGCGTACTGACAATACTTTCTTCATAATCAGAAATAAATTGAACCACATTTTTGACTTTAAATTTAACAAACGCGGCTAAAGAAAAATTGGATTGTAATCCGAACCAACGCCTTACTATCCGAAAAATACGATTAAACCAAATCAAAAAATCGTAGCCCTCGCTACCAATTTTAGCTAACCATTTATGGCATTTGGCAATCGTGTCATATTCATCTCCATGAACAATCAAAAATTTTTTACCATCCACTGTCGTATGCACATCGGAATTTCTGACGATAATGTCACCGAAAATATAGTTATCATAATCTCTAACATTTTCGTCATGATTACCTGGCACATAAATAACTTGCGTACCATGCCTAGCCTTCCTTAAGACTTTTTGAATCACTGTATTATGATCTCTAGGCCAATACATTTTTTTGGACAGAGCCCAAAAATCAATAATATCACCGACCAAGTACAGTTTTTCACTGTCGTTATACTTCAAGAAATCCAGTAAAACATCACCTTGACATTGAGTTGACCCCAAATGCAAATCTGAAATCCAGATAGTTCGATAGGTTTTATTCATAATCAAACTTTGACCTTAGGTTACGAGCAACAAATAATTTGAGCAATGGTTGATCCGCGCCTTATCAGTATATTTTTACAGAACCAAAGCTTCTAATTCATCAACCTAAAGTAGATTGTGCCTTTGTAAAATAAGATTGGATAAGACCTATGAAATAAAATGGTAACATACGAAAGTGAAGGTAATGTTACAACAAGGCAAAACCCAAAAGACTACAATTTTCACATTACACTAAGACCTTAATATGAAAGTGACCGGACCATCATTAACCAAAGTTACTTTCATATCGGCACCAAACCGACCAAATTCTATTTTGTCATAGGAATTCTTGGCTAAGTTTTGCAGATAGCTAAATAGCTGAAGCCCTTTTTCTGGGGGCGCAGCCGAAATAAAACTGGGGCGACACCCTTTTTTAGTATCTGCTGCCAAAGTAAATTGAGGAATCAATAACAAACCACCATTAATACTCTTCAAGCTTAAATTCATCCGATCATTTTCATCAGCAAATATTCGATAATTAAGAATGCGTTCCAATAAGCGCTCTGCATCTTTCTGTGTATCTACTTTTTCTACCGCTACCAACGCAACTATACCGGCATCAATCTGTCCGACAACCTCATTATCGATAACTACATTTGCGTAAGTAACTCGCTGAATAACCGTAATCATAAATATGATTAATGGGATTATTGTAGGTCTGGGTATAGCATAAGTTCATTCCATAGTGCGCTATAAGCTTCCATAGAACGACTTTTGTTGGCAAACCCACCCAGAGGCATGCGCTCTAAGCCCATACGCTCAATATCACTTGCATAAGGAACCGGAGTTTTTAAAATTTCTGGGTAACTTTTAATTAGTGTGCCCATAATATCTTTATGCATTTTCTTTCTGCGATCAACCATCGAAAAAAAGGGAATTAACGCAAGACTATGCAAGTTGTGATCTTTTATAAACGCTTTCAATTGCTCCAGTGTTCTTAAAGACAGCGTCGTTGGAATAATAGGAGACAATAAAACATCAGACGCTTCAAATACTGCCTCGGATAATAAAGAAATATTAGGAGGACAATCCAGAAAAATGAAATCGTATTCCTCTGCTAAGGGCTTGAGTAATTTTTTAAGTTGCTGAGTCGGTTTCTTTTTAGTATCCAGAACTAAATCCAGATTTCTAAATGAGAAATCTGAGGGCAATAAGTCCAGGTTTTCAAAATCAGTTCCTTTTATCAAACCATCAAGTTCCCTCTTCCCCGCAATCAAATCCTTGCTTCCGCCTTTTAACTTGGGCTTGATACGAAAATAATAACTACTAGCTCCCTGAGGGTCCAAATCCCAGACTAAAGTTCGATACCCTTTACTGGCCGCAATAAAAGCTAAATTCACTGCACTTGAAGTTTTGCCAACACCCCCTTTGATACTATATAAAGCCACAATCTTCATCAACTACTCCGGTGAAATGGATCTGTTTTTAAATCTTAGACGCATTATAATATACAACATAGAATATATTTAATGAGCCTTAATACGCTTACAAATATAAGTAACTAAAATAAAAGATTGAATTTTTCAGTTAAATTCCCTATTCTTTGCTAGTTTGCCGGTTTGAGCTTTAACCGGGTAACATTTTTTCCACCAAGAGAACGCTGTTCTCTTTTTTTCACCCAAAAGAGGTCACTATGAAAAAATCACTTGCTACTGCAGCTGGTATCGTTTTAATCGCGTTAAGCGGCTCTGCTTTCGCTGATGAACAACTTGAAGTTGGTCAAAAAATCTATGATCGTGCTTTTGGTCGCGGTTGTGGCACTTGCCATGATATCAAGACAAACCCACAATTAGTTGAAAACATCAAAGCAGGTACTTTAACAAGAGCTAGCTTTGAAAAGATGCTAAAAGAAGGCAAAGGCGGCATGCCAAAAGCGATCGAAGAGATCATGAAAAGCAAAGCAGTAGAAAAAGCTGGCTATGGCGAAGATCAAGCGGTTGACGCTTTATTCGCTTACATTAGCAGCAAATAATAATAAAAAATACAGATCAGACACAAAAAAAGCCGCCTCATCCTTACGGAGGGGCGGCTTTTTAATTGACTACTAAACAGTTATTGTTTCTTGCCCAAATATCGAATAACCACTTCTTTATAAGGCAAACGAAAACGACTTCTGAGCCAAACTCCACCAATGGCTGCCAGCATCAAACCACAGGATGCCAGCGTCAAATAAACCAGTCGCTTTAAATGGGACATTTCCTGAATTAATTGCTCATTCGGAACAACAGTGGCTACTTCTTTTTTAACAGGCTCTGTATAAGATTTAAGAACTTGAACATCATTTTTCAAATCTTCAAGTGTGCCTAATGAATTAGAAACTGTTCCTAACCGGATGCTCTCTTCCAAAACACGCAGCTTACTTTCAATCGATCCACTGACCAAACCAACAAACTGGCCTTTTAAGGTATTAACCTCTGCAGACAGGGCAGGGTTAATTTCTGCATTATTAACTTCGGAGTTTTTAAGTTTATTAGAAGGAACAATGAAAAAGCCAGCAATAATAATCACAGCCATCAAGAAAACAACCATGGCCGTTAGCCATCGATTAACCTTCATCAAATTTTGATGAGAAGGGATTCTTTCTAGAACCACAACCTCAGTTTTCTGCTCATGCAACTCACTCATCACTCAGTTCCCCTCAAACCAGGCATCGAAAAGCACCCCAGCAGGACAATGTTATTATTATAGTTGTGGTAATTATTCCACTTGAACTGATAATTATACAAGTTAAATAAAAATTGTCCTGCGTTTTTATTCAGCTTATTTCCGTAATTGTTTAGCAGCGGCTATACGCATTCTTAACGCATTGAGCTTAATAAAACCTTCCGCATCTTTTTGATTATAAGCGCCACCATCATCTTCAAAAGTAGCAATACTTTCATCAAACAGACTATCTGTTTTGGAGTCTCTACCCACGACAATCACGTTACCTTTGTAAAGCTTAAGACGTACTTTGCCGTTGACTGACACCTGTGACGCATCGATCATGGTTTGTAACATTTTACGTTCGGGGCTCCACCAATAACCGTTATAGATTAACGACGCATAACGGGGCATTAATTCATCTTTTAAATGGGCGACTTCTCTATCCAATGTTAAAGACTCAATCGCACGATGTGCTTTTAACATAATAGTGCCTGCAGGTGTCTCATAACAGCCGCGTGACTTCATCCCTACGTAACGGTTTTCAACAATATCCAATCGACCGATACCATTTTCGCCAGCGACCTTGTTCAATTGTTCCAGAACAGTTGCGGGTGAAACAGGCACATCGTCAATCGCAACGATATCACCCTGCTCATAAGTCAATTCAATATAAGTGGCTTTATCAGGGGCTGCTTCAGGTGATACTGTCCAACGCCACATATCTTCTTCTGGCTCAGCCCAGGGATCTTCAAGGATACGACCTTCATAAGAAATGTGCAGTAAATTAGCGTCCATTGAATAAGGCGAGGTCTTACCTTTTTTCTCTACTGAAATACCGTGTTTTTCAGCATAATCCAATAAGGCTTGCCTAGACGTTAGTTCCCACTCACGCCAAGGTGCAATCACTTGAATATCAGGGCGTAATGCATAAGCACCTAACTCAAAACGTACTTGATCATTACCTTTACCCGTCGCACCGTGAGAAATTGCGTCAGCGCCGGTTTCATTAGCAATCTCAATTAAACGCTTGGCAATTAATGGCCGTGCAATAGATGTACCTAGCAGATACTCACCTTCATAAATGGTATTGGCACGGAACATCGGAAACACATAATCACGCGCAAATTCTTCGCGTAAGTCTTCAATAAAAATATCTTTAATACCGGCTGCCTGTGCTTTAGCACGTGCGGGTTCTACTTCTTCACCTTGCCCTAAATCAGCAGTAAACGTGACCACCTCACACTGATAAACATCTTGTAACCATCTAAGGATAATGGAAGTATCTAAGCCCCCAGAATAAGCCAATACAACTTTATTGATTTTTGACATAATGTGTTCTTACTCAAAGTTAAAAAATTCCGCAAATTATACCCGAAAACTAATTGAACCATGCAAAACGGAACGAAACGCCTTCAGGCTTAATTTAAATAATTTAACGACTACTATCGATCCTCTTAACCCCCCTTCTTCATAAGGCAATTCACAATGAATGAGTCCAGCAACAAAACAGTCCTGATTACTCCTAAAAAAACCGAAAAAACCACTTTATCAGCGGCACAGAAACGCTTTAATAGCCTGACTAAAAAGATTGATGTTGAGCGAAATCGACTCATTGAATGGCAAGAAACCACGCACACGTATCACCAAAAACTCAATAATGAATATGAACCGTTATTAAATGAATTAATCGACGCTAAAGTTCAATGGATAGTTCTGTTGGATGAAGCCTACGATAATAAAGTGTTTACAAAAACAGACAAACAAAAACTCCATCATATTATTTCTGAACTCACTCAAGAGTTAATTGCAGAATTTGATCGTGAAGAACTTAAACCGATATTCAATAAGTACAATGATTTTGATTATGATGAGATGTTTGATGAAACACAGTCTGAGATGTCGGATTTAATGAAGGAAATGGTAGAAAACATGTTTAATGTAGAGTTGGATGAGGATGCTGATATTAGCACACCAGAAAACTTCAAGGCTCATTTACAAGAAAAAATACGCGAAAAACTGGATTCTCAGCAAGCACAGACGCAGACGCAGACGCAAGAGCCCTCTAAAGGACATAAAAAAACCAAGAAACAATTAGAAAAAGAATTGCGCCAACAGGAAGAAGAGGCCTTAGCACTCCAATCAGTACGTGAAGTCTATCGCAAGTTGGCTGCCGCACTGCACCCTGACCGTGAACAGGATATTGATGAGCGCCTTCGAAAAACCGAGTTAATGCAACGTGTTAATGCCGCTTATGGGAAAAAAGATTTATTAAAGCTACTGGAGCTTCAATTAGAAATTGAACAGATAGATGCTCAGCATTTAACTCAAATCGCTGACAGCCGACTTAAATATTTCAATAAAATTCTTAAAGAACAACTGGAAGAACTCAATCATGAAGTCGATCAAATAGAAGTCAGATTTAAGCTCATGTTAAATATGCCTTACTATGCGTCATTGTCACCTAAGCAACTTCTAGTAGCTTTAGCTCGTGATATCCATGCCGTAAAACATGAATCCGGTTTATTCAAAGTCCAACTTGAATCATTTCAAAATCCAACTGCGCTGAAAGCTTGGCTAAAGAAGTTCAAACTCCCTAAAAAGCGAATCGAAGAAGATTTCTATTTTGAAGAATTCTCGCCTTTTAATTTTAGATAAATAGAGCTGTATTTCATTGTCAGAGACTGATGATTGCTGCTTCTACCCTCGAAGCAGCAAATAATTAAATAGCGGCTACAACTATCAAAAATGCGGTGTACAAATCAGTAAGATCCAACCCCAGTTAGCACCCGGTCAGCTTGAATTATTTGATTACGAGGACAGTGTAGTCTACCCATAGAAAACCGTTCCTTAATGGCGGTCATAGACAGCATTAACAAACGGCTCCCCAAGAGACTATCCATCGTGGTCACCGGTTTTGATAAATCCTGGGAAGCCAAAGCAGAGCGCGTTTCACTTCGCTATACAACAGACCACATTCACCTGCTTTTATAAGCTGTATGACAATACAACCGACATTCCACCCCCTAAGGTAAAACCGATTTAAACCGCAGAATAAAGTATGTTATTTAATAACCAAGTAATCCCTATATGAGGGGTTATAATATCTGATCGGAACACCGCTCCCATCAACATGAATAACGATCTCTCACAAACATTACAAGCCGAAGTTACAGAAGCGCTGACCAATAAGCAAACATTTGCGATTATGGGGGGCAACAGTAAGCGCTTTCTACAACCTGCAAATGCTGATAAAACCATACACCTTGCAAACCACAAGGGCATCATAGATTATCAGGCCAGCGAATTGTATGTCACCGCGCGTGCAGGTACACCCCTGGATGAAATTGAAGCGTTATTAGCGCAACATAATCAAATACTAGGCAGTGAACCGCCGCATTTTAGCCAGGGTTCAAACAAAGCTACCTTGGGTGGTGCTATTGCTTGTGGATTTTCAGGCTCTCGAAGACCCTTTTCAGGCAGTTTACGTGATCATGTTTTAGGCGTAAAAATACTGAATGGCCAAGGTCAGATACTCAGCTTTGGTGGACAAGTCATGAAGAATGTAGCGGGCTTTGATGTCTCGCGTTTAATGGTCGGTGCTAGAGGAACGCTGGGGGTTTTATTAGAAATCACGCTTAAAGTCATTCCAAAACCAGAAGTAGAAACAACCCTTCGCTTTGAATGTTTACTGCAAAATGCGCCGCAACGTATGGCTGATTTTGCCCGAATGTCCTTACCCCTATCAGCAATGGCCTGGTTAGAAGGAGCCGTTTTTATTCGCTTACACGGCACAGAACAAGTTGTACGTAACGTCCAGCAGAAAATCAGGGGTGACGAGATTTTAAACAGTCCACAATTCTGGGTGGACTTACGTGAACACACGCATCCATTCTTTCATTCTATACAACCGTTATGGCGCTTATCAGTGCCACCTGCCAGCCAATTTACAATACCTGAGAATGAAGTCTTTGTTGACTGGTGTGGTGGCCTGCGCTGGTGGCACACCGATAAACCGGCTGAAGTAGTTAATAATATGGCTAATCAAGCAGCCGGTTATGCCTACCTATTTCGGGATGTTAAACCCGTTACGGGCCCACAACCCCCAAAAGCCTTATTGCCACTCCATCAGCAGTTAAAAAAGGCCTTTGATCCTTATGGCGTCTTTAACCCTGGCATCATGGGAGTATCCAGTTAATGCAAATTTCACTGACTTCTGGCCTGACCCAGTCACCTGAGGGTCAAGAACTTGAATCGATTTTACGTAGCTGTGTACATTGTGGGTTATGTAATCCGGCCTGCCCAACCTATAATTTATTAGGTAATGAACTGGATGGTCCTCGCGGTCGAATTTATCAAATTAAAAACCTGTTTGAGGGTAAAGCCGTAACCCATGAAACACAACGTCATCTTGATCGTTGCTTAACCTGCCGCGCCTGTGAAACAGCGTGTCCATCCGGTGTGCACTATGCAAAATTACTTGAACTAGGCAGAGTTGAAATAGCTAAACAGGTTAAGCGCAGTTATCTTCAACGCAGTATCCGCAAGGCCTTATGCTGGATTATTCCATCGACACAACGCTTTGGCTTCCTACTAACACTAGCTCGTGGCTTTCGTCCTTTAATACCCTTTTCTACCTTAAAACGCCATATTCCAATCGCCAAAGCTGCCGGTGTTTGGCCTGAGAGTCGTCATGCAAGACGCGTACTTATTATAGCAGGTTGTGTGCAGCCAACTCTGGAACCCGGTATAGATTCAGCCTTAGCCCGTGTATTGGATCAACACGGTATTTCTGCCAGTGCTTTTTATTCAGGCTGTTGTGGTGCCGTCAGTCATCATTTAAGTGCGATAGATCAAACAACAACACGTATTAAAGCGGCGATTGATGCGCTATGGCCAGAAATTGAAGCCGGTATTGAAGCCATTATTATCACTGCAAGTGGTTGTGGTGCTATGTTACAAGATTATGCTGACCTGATGAAACATGAACCTGATTATGCGGATAAAGCCGCTAAAGTCAGCGCGCTTTATCGTGATCCCGTGCAACTCATTGAACAATTAACGCTCAATAAGGTGGGGCAAGGTCGTCGTGTAGCTTTTCATGCTCCGTGTACTTTAGTGAATGCACTTAAACTGGAAGGTCGTGTTGAAACGGTATTAAAACAGGCGGGATTTGAGGTATTACCGGGGATGCAATCCAGTCAATGTTGTGGTTCTGCAGGCACTTATTCATTGTTGCAACCGACCTTAGCGAGGCAATTACGCGATCGTAAACTTGATCAATTACAACAGCCTCAACCGGAGCTTATTGCCACCGCCAATATCGGGTGCTTAGTGCATTTAAATACAGCAAGCGAAATACCAGTAGTGCATTGGCTAAGCTTGCTGGAAGCAAAGTAAAAGAACTTAAACCTCAACCACTGGAATCTTGCCGATTTTCCCTTGCCAAATCCTAGGGGCTATTTGATGTATGGATACACCTTGGGTATCAACGGCGACGGTAACAGGCATGTCCTCAACAACAAATTCATGAATCGCTTCCATACCCAAATCAGCAAAGGCCACAACCCGTGATTGCCGAATTGCTTTTGAGACCAAATAAGCCGCGCCACCCACTGCCATTAAATAGACAGCCTGATGTTTTTTGATCGAATCTATTGCGCTTTGTCCTCTCTCAGATTTACCAATCATACCCAGCAAACCCGTTTTGGCGAGCATGGTTTCAGTAAACTTATCCATCCGCGTTGCAGTAGTCGGACCTGCAGGGCCTACCACTTCATCGCGAACGGGATCAACAGGACCTACGTAATAAATAAACTTATCGGTAAAATCAACATTATCGGGTAAGGACTCACCGCGCTCGATCATATCAACCAAACGTTTATGCGCTGCATCACGACCCGTCAATAAGGTGCCGCTCAACAATAAGGTTTCTCCTAATTTCCAGGTAGCCACCTCTTCACGAGTCACGGTATCTAAATTAACTCTACGCGCAGCAGCACCTGCTTCCCAAGTCACCTTAGGCCAATCTTCCAAACGGGGCGGGGTAAATTCAGCAGGACCTGATCCATCAAGTACAAAATGAGTATGACGAGTCGCGGCACAATTAGGAATTATCGCGACCGGCTTATTAGCAGCATGAGTAGGATAATCTTTGATTTTAATATCCAGTACCGTCGTTAACCCACCCAAGCCTTGTGCGCCAATTCCTAAAGCATTCACTTTATCGTAGAGTTCAAGCCTTAACTCTTCCAAAGCATTGTGTGGCCCACGGGCGATAAGCTCTTGTATATCAATGGATTCCATACATGCCTGCTTAGCCAGTAGCATGGCTTTTTCTGCAGTTCCACCAATGCCAATACCCAAGATACCCGGAGGACACCATCCAGCACCCATTGTGGGTACAGTCTTCAACACCCAATCTACAATACTGTCGGAAGGATTGAGCATCACAAACTTTGATTTGGCTTCTGAACCACCACCTTTGGCAGCGATTTCAACCTCAACCGTATTACCCAACACAACTTCCATGTGCACAACAGCCGGCGTGTTATCTAGGGTATTAATACGTTTCCCGGCGGGATCTTTTAAGATAGAAGCACGTAAAACATTATCAGGGTTTTTATAGGCTTGCCTTACCCCTTCATTCACCATGTCAATAACACTAAGTTGAGAATCCCATTGCACAGACATACCGATCTTTAAAAAGACCGTAACTATCCCGGTATCTTGACAGATCGGTCGATGGCCTTCGGCGCACATTCTCGAATTAATGAGGATTTGTGCCATGGCATCTTTGGCGGCAGGACTTTGCTCTTTTTGATACGCCGTATTCAAGGCCTGGATAAAATCCAGGGGATGATAATAGGAAATGTATTGCAAAGAATCTGCAATACTCTGAATAAAATCATCCTGGCGTATCAATGTCATTATTTTACCTTGTTTATTCTTCGTCTAACTCTTCAGCATCCAGTTTGCCTTTTTTTCCATAATTAGGCGCAATACTGATTAATAAAGTTAATAATGCAGCCACATAAGGTACTGCCTGAACAGACAATACGGCAATCCATAACTTACCACTGAGATTATCAAAATGTTCAATAGAACTGATAGCTACTATGCCTGCGCTGAGTAACAATAACAAGAATAGCTCTTGTCGAATGGTCACCAACCCAGTAAACAGCGGACCTTGTTTTTCATATTTAGGAGTACGCATAAACGGTTTGCCCGAAGTAAACAACCCTTGTACAGTGCCTCTTGCAACGGTATGAGTTAATGATAATCCGGTTAACGCAGCACCCAGTGATTGCCATACTGAACACGGCACACGCGCTTGATATAACCACAAGCCTCGCAAAATTTTAAAACTAAACAAGCCGACCGTCGGTAATAAAAAGACGTTGGCAGGCAATTCACTATGAATCGGATCACTTACGATAATGGCGGTTAAAATCAAACTCGCAGTAGTAAATAACAAGGCTAATGCATCAGAAAACCAAGGGAGCCATCCAGCAATAAAATAGTAACGTTGAGCGGCTGTCAAAGGTGATGACTTGGTTGGCAAAAAGCTACGCCAGTGACCCTTAATAATTTGCATCGCCCCATAAACCCAACGAAAACGTTGCGTCATATAACCTGACATCGTATCGGGCATTAAACCTCGACCGAAAGAATCTTTTACATAAACCGAATCGTAACCGGCTTCAAATAAACGTAAACCTAACTCACTGTCCTCACAAATGCACCATTCAGCCCAATTCCCCACTTCAAGTAACGCTGATTTTCTAATCATAGTCATGGTGCCATGTTGAATGATGGCGTTATATTCATTCCGTTGCACCATACCGATGTTAAAGAAACCGGCATATTCCCAGTAACAAAACGATTTGAATAAACTTTGATCTCTATCCCGATAATCTTGTGGAGACTGAATAAAGCCGACATTTTCATTATCAAAATAAGGCACCATACAATTCAGCCAATCCGGTGACAAGACATAATCACTGTCGATAACGGCGATAATTTCCGCATCACTGGCGGTTTGTTCCAAGGCATGGTTAATCGCACCTGCTTTAAATCCAGGCCAGTTTTCTAAATGGAAAAAACGGAACATAGGGCCCAAACGCTCGCAATCATCGCGCACTGGCTCCCATACTGCAGGATCTTTAGTGTTGTTATCCATCACCAACACTTCTATGTTGGGGTAATCCACTTTAGCTAATGCTTCAAGCGTTTTACGCACCATCATCGGCGGTTCGTTATGAATGGGTAAATGCAGAGAAACTTTTGGATATTTAAAGCTAGAACTCGGTTGCAACGGCTGGAAAGTCCTGGCTGTACTTCTATGCCAAACCACCTCTGCAATTTCAAGACTTTCAATCAGCAGAATGACCACCGCCATAATCTGCATTAATAACATCAGCCCCCAAAATAATATACCTAATTTGGTTTGATATTGCTGGGCGCCAATTGAGGCCGACCAAAAGATAACCGAGACCGCTAAATTAGCAATAAGACCTAAAAACAAAACTCCCGGCAATTTTAATGTACTACGGGTAAATAAAAACAAGCCCATTAAAACGATACTGATGCCCGCTGCACCCACTGCCCAGTTTTTCCAGGTAGGCATGGTAATAACATCACCATCCATTGGATATTTAGGCTGACGGTCTGCATTAAAAATACCCCAATAGGCTCCGGCCGATCCTTCTATCGATTTCTTCCAGGGCTGATCAAATGCTTCAACAATATAATAGGTCACTTTCTCAGCATCTGCTCTATTCAAGAACTCTCTCAAGAATCGCGCTTGATTAGGAATAGAGGCTTCTGCATGCTTAAACGGTTGACCATCTGAAGGCCAACCCACTTCTGTAATGATGATAGGTTTATTGGGATAAGCCGCCGCCACTTCGTGATAACGATCAAACACGTAATCCACTGCGTCATCTGCTGAAATACCTTCCCAATAGGGCAAAATATGTACCGCTATAAAATCTACTTCATCAACAAGATCAGGGTTTTTTAACCACACATCCCATGTTTCAGACGTGCTCACTGGCCGCCAGCTGTTTTTCTTAACTTCTCGAATATAATCAATTAAGGCAGCTTTAGGAATATCAGCACGTAACAAAACTTCGTTGCCAACCATCAAACGAATAATTCTGGGGTTGTTCTGGCGTCCAGCTTCAATTAATGTCTCGACTTCTTGACGATTCTTTTCCAGATCACCATCTATCCAGGCCCCTAAGGTCGTGTTCAAGTTGTATTTTGCCGCGAGTTCAGGAATTTTATGCTGCCCTTTTAGCATGCTATAAGTTCTTACGGCATGGACTTTGTTGGCCAGCAAAGCCAAATCATGATCCATATCCTCTTCACTAGGATAAGTGTCACCATTTTGTGCATCCTGCTTACGGTGAGGATCATAGGTAACACCCATGGTTGTCTTAGTCCAGGGTTGCAATTGCAAAGGGTTATTGATGTAACTCCAAATACTAAAATTAACAACAACAAGTAATGCAACAACAAATAGAATGGCTAACTTTCTTTTCATCTGTGTATTGAAAAATATCGCCTAAAGCGGAAAATGTGAATATAAATGACTAAATATATTATCTTACACGGGTACACAACACTAACTAAAAATTATTTCGTTAGCTTAATATTATGATTAATCAAGTTTGTAACACCGAGTAACTAAATATAATAATTCTAACTTAATTAAAACCAACAACGTGTTTTTTATCCATTATTTTTTATGTGGCAAAAACTTAACTAACTTAAGCGCATGCTCATCTCTCTTTATTATTTCCAACTGATGCCCAAATAATTTAATACTTGTGCCCGACTCAGGAATCGTTTCCATAAACTCAACAATAAGTCCATTCAAAGTTTTTGGACCCTCTATCGGTAAAGACCAATGCATGACTCTGTTTAGCTCTCGTACAGTAATACTGGCATCAATCAAATAACTACCGTCACCTTGTTTTCTGGCTGCCGCTTCATCCGTAATAAGCTCACCAACTATTTCGTGAATCAAATCATCTAGCGTAACCAAGCCCTGGACATCTCCATATTCATCAACAACCAAACCAATATCTATTTTTTCACTTTTAAACCTCAGCATTTGAGCATGCACTGGCGTATTTTCGGGAATAAATGCTGGCTTATTTAGCAAGTTAATAATCGATTGTTTATCAAAATCATCTTGACCCACCAACAATAATACTTTTCTTAAGTGTAAAAAACCTACCACTCTATCAATGCTTTTCTTATAAACCGCTAATTGGGTATGAGGGCTATTCCTAATATGCGCAACAATTTCTTCAATTGAATCCTCAAGATCTATACCCACAATTTCATTACGGGGGGTCATAATATCTTCTACTGTTGCAGTTTCAAAGTCTAATATTCCCAACAACATTTTTTGGTATCGAATAGGCATTAAACCTTCAGCCTCAGAAATAATATTTTTTAAGGCTTCTTTGTTGAGTGAATCATGTCGGTTTTTTTTTGCATCCACACCCATGATTCGCAGTAAAAAATTTACAACCAAATTAACTAAAAAGATAACAGGATAAAATATATTCAATAGAGGGGTATACAGCCAAGCCGCAGAAAAAGCTAGCCATTCTGGCTTTGCTCCAGCAAGAGTTTTAGGTGTTATCTCAGAGAAAATAAGCATAACAATAGTCAAAATACCTATAGCTACCGCAATCAAAACCTCGTCATCTACATACAGTTTTATAGCAATAATCGTTGCTATTGAGGACGCCAAGTTTCTAAGAAAACTATTTCCCAATAAAATAAAACTTAATAAACGCTCGGGCTTTTGCAATAAATTATGAACTTTTATAGCACCAGAATTCTTAAGTTTTACCAAATGCCTTAATCGATACCGATTAATAGACATTAAAGAGGTTTCTGATCCAGAAAAAAACGCAGACAAAAATAGTATGAAAGCAAGTATGCCAAATAACATACTTAAGGGAATATCATTCAAAGAAAAGTTACTCTACAGTTATGAAAACTGCTCTAGTGTCCATGATGAGATATTTTTGTCAAGCATGAATTTTAAACATTAATTAATCCAAGCTATAAACAAATAAAATCAATTAATTATATCTAAATAAATTTTAGTACAGGAGGGCCTTAGCTACAATGTTTACAGCTAAAACCCTCCCTAATTCCTTGTACACGCAAAACTATAAAGCTTTACTCGGGCCAAAATATAAACTTAAACCAACTTTGCTTTCAAAAAAGTAATGATCTCTGAAAGCGGGATTTCTTCATTTGCTTCCGCTGTTCTGCCCTTATATTCAACAGTGCCTGTATCTAAACCACGATCTCCCACAATAATAGTATGAGGAATTCCTATTAATTCCATATCTGAAAACATAAAGCCGGCACGTACCTTTCTATCGTCAAACAAAACATCAATACCTGCCGCTAATAGCTCTTGATACAACTGTTCAGAAGCAACCTTTAAGCGCTCAGATTTATGCATATTCATTGGACACAGCGCCACTTGAAAAGGTGCTAAATTAGCTGACCAGATAATCCCTTTATCATCATGATTTTGTTCAATGGCTGCCGCCACCACTCGAGAAATACCAATACCATAACAGCCCATCAGCATAATTTGATTTTTTCCGCCCTCATTAATAACACCGGCTTTCATAGCTCCGCTGTATTTGGTCCCTAATTGAAAAATATGCCCGACCTCAATGCCCCTCGCTAAAGTAATTTCACCTTGACCATCAGGACTAGCATCACCTTCAACAACGGTTCGAAGATCAGCAATCAGTTCAGGAACCGCTAAATCACGCTCCCAATTAACCCCTTGAAAATGTTTGCCATCCTGATTAGCACCACAAACAAAATCAGACATTACTATCACGCTACGATCTGCAATAACCGGAATAGTTAAGCCTATCGGGCCAATAGAGCCTGGTTTACATTGGCAGGCCACTTGAATTTCTGCTTCAGTTGCAAACTCTAAAGGTGTTGCAACTCCATCAAGCTTTTCTGCCTTAATCTTATTTAAGTCATGATCCCCACGTAACAACAATGCGACCAAGCCATCTTCTTCACCTTTAACAATAAGTGTCTTAAGACATTGTGCAGGGGTAATAGAAAAAAACTGACTCACTTCTTCAATACTATGTTGATTAGGTGTATCAATCAGATGCTTGTCAACTGTAGGCGCAGCATAGGTTCCTGCAGGAGCAACCGCCTCCGCTTTCTCAACATTTGCTGCGTATTCACTTACAGTAGAAAAAGCAATCGCATCTTCACCTGAGTCTGCTAAGACATGAAACTCATGTGACACCGCCCCACCAATCGAACCTGAATCAGCAATAACAGCCCGAAACTTTAATCCTAAGTGATTAAAAATATTACTGTAAGCTTGGTACATCACCTCGTAAGTTTCTTGTAACGAAGCTTGATTCAAATGAAAGGAATAAGCATCTTTCATGATAAATTCACGCGAACGCATCACCCCAAAGCGAGGGCGAATCTCATCACGGAATTTAGTTTGAACCTGGTAATAAGTGATAGGGAGTTGTTTATAACTTTTAATCTCGTTACGCGCTAAATCAGTAATAATTTCTTCATGCGTGGGGCCTAAGCAAAATTCACGATCATGACGATCTTTTAAGCGTGCTAATTCTGGCCCGTATTGCTCCCAACGTCCTGTTTCCTGCCATAGTTCTGCGGGTTGTAACGCTGGCATCAAAACTTCTAAAGCGCCTGCTTTTTCCATCTCTTCTCGTGTAATTTTTTCGACTTTGCGTAACACCCGCAACCCCAAAGGTAACCAACTGTATAGACCGGCCGCCAATTTGCGGATAAGGCCCGCTCGTATCATCAATTGATGGCTTGCAATTTCAGCGTCAGCTGGTGTTTCTTTAACGGTATTAAGAGGAAATTGTGTTGTACGCATGATATATAATAAGGACAATTAGATAAATTATCTATTTTACAGCCTTTTGACCTGTTCCAAAATTCTAGAAGTGATTTAATGCCTTAAATTTAGTTGAAATATCCGCACTGGGTTTTCTAACTAAATATTCTATTCATTAGAAATGTCATAATATTGACTAAAAAAGCTCACAGAGACTCAGAACTAAACAGATAACATTAAAATAACTCTGAAATACTCAGTCTATTTTGTCATTTCTATCTCTTTTAATAGTTAGTAATTATAACCACTCGCTAAAACGGGTGTATTGCACTCATTCATTTGTATATACTATGCACGTTACCAAGGCATTAAGGTCGTCTTGATACTCGAAATTTCTCAGGTGGCCTTACAAAATCAGTCAAAAATCGACCCAAAGACTGAATTAATTCAATAGTAAAATATTTTTTAAGCCATGCATAACCCGTTTTAATAGGATCACACATGAACAATAGCCTAATTTCAGAGATTACAGGACAAGATGACATTGATCCTACAGAAACCAAAGAGTGGATTGAAGCGCTACAATCGGTATTAGACCAAGATGGTAGTGAACGCGCGCACTTTCTTATTGAACAACTGGTTGCTGCCACTCGGCAGTCTGGTTTCGATATACCCTTTAGCGCTAACACAGCCTATCTGAATACCATCCCCGTTTCTCGACAAGCCCAGTTTCCTGGTGACGCAACCCTGGAACAGCGGATTCGTTCTTATGTGCGCTGGAACGCAATGATGATGGTGTTAAGAGCCAATAAACATACCAACGTTGGGGGTCACATTGCCAGCTTCGCCTCTGCCGCGACTCTCTATGATGTCGGTTATAACCATTTTTGGCATGCACCCTCAGAACATCACGATGGTGATTTAATCTTTACCCAAGGGCATTTAACCCCCGGTGATTATGCACGGGCCTTTTTAATTGGCAGACTTACCCAAGAACAAATGGATAGCTTTCGTCAAGAAGTTGATGGCAACGGCTTACCGTCTTATCCACATCCTTGGTTAATGCAAGATTTCTGGCAATTCCCTACTGTGTCGATGGGACTTGGTCCAATCATGGCTATTTACCAAGCCCGTTTTATGCGTTACTTGCAAGATCGTGGTTTTGCAGACACTTCAAACCGTAAAGTTTGGAGCTTTTTAGGCGACGGTGAAACGGATGAGCCTGAATCATTAGGTGCGATTGGAATGGCCGGTCGTGAAAAGTTAGACAACCTGATTTTTGTCATCAACTGTAACTTGCAACGCTTAGATGGGCCAGTTCGTGGCAACGCTAAAATAATTCAAGAACTTGAAAGTGAATTCCGTGGCGCGGGATGGAACGTTATTAAACTGGTCTGGGGGCAACGCTGGGATGCTTTATTGGCCCGCGATAAAAAAGGTCTGCTGGCCGCCAGAATGATGGCCTGTGTAGATGGTGACTACCAAACATTTAAAGCAAAAGACGGTGCTTATGTCCGGGAACATTTTTTCAATACCCCTGAATTAAAAGCCATGGTAGCCGACTGGTCTGACCGCGATATCTGGGAACTTAACCGCGGCGGTCATGACCCCTCTAAAACTTACGCTGCTTTCCATGCTGCGGTTAATCATAAGGGTCAACCTACCGTTATCTTAGCTAAAACCATTAAAGGTTATGGCATGGGCTCTTCAGGCGAAGCTCAAAACATTTCTCATCAACAAAAGAAAATGAGTGAACTTTCACTTACCCATTTCCGTGATCGTTATGAGTTACCGGTCACTGATGATGAAATGCAAAAACTGCCTTACTTGACCTTCCCTGAAGGCTCAAAAGAACTGGCTTATATGCAACAAAGACGAGCTGATCTCGGTGGGCACTTACCCTCCAGACGCTCTAAATCTTACGCCTTAGACGTGCCTGTTTTAAGTGACTTTAAAGCTTTACTAGAAGCCAGCGGTGAAGGCCGTGAAATATCGACTACCATGGCTTTTGTCCGTTTACTGAACATTCTGGTTAAAGATAAAAACATTGGTAAACGTATCGTCCCAATTGTTCCTGATGAATCAAGAACGTTTGGTATGGAGGGTATGTTTAGACAGCTGGGTATTTGGTCACAAGTCGGACAATTGTATACCCCTCAAGATGCCGACCAACTCATGTTTTATAAAGAAGACAAACATGGGCAGGTTTTACAAGAAGGTATTAATGAAGCCGGTGGACTATGTGATTGGATTGCGGCAGGTACCGCCTATTCGACACACAACGTGCCTATGATTCCGTTCTTTATTTATTACTCTATGTTTGGTTTCCAACGCGTAGGTGATTTAATTTGGGCAGCGGCGGATCAAAGAACACGCGGCTTCTTAATGGGCGGTACTGCCGGTAGAACTACCTTAAACGGTGAAGGCTTACAACATGAAGATGGTCATAGCCATTTAATGTCAGCCACCGTGCCTAACTGTATATCTTATGATCCAACTTATGCGTATGAACTAGCTGTTATTATTCAAGATGGTTTACGTCGTATGTATGTAGAACAAGAAGATGTGTTCTATTACATTACAGTCATGAATGAAAACTACAGCCATCCAGCCATGCCCAAAGGCATTGAGCTCGATATCTTGAAAGGGATGTATAAATACCACCAAGGCGACGAAAGTAAAGCACCACGCGTTCAATTATTAGGTTCAGGTACTATCTTCCGTGAAGTTGAATTTGCTGCTGAATTACTTAAAAATGATTGGGGCATTGAAGCGGATATTTGGAGCTGCCCAAGCTTTACAGAATTGGCTCGTGATGGTCAAGCCTGTGAACGTTGGAACCGATTACATCCGACCGAGCCCGCTAAACAATCACACGTAGCCAGCTGTTTAGACAATGCCATAGGCCCTGTTATTGCCTCAACTGACTATACACGTGCTTTTGCTGAACAAATTCGCGCTTACATAAAATCACCTTATACCGTTTTAGGTACCGATGGTTTTGGTCGCTCAGATACCCGTGAAAACTTAAGACGTTTCTTTGAGGTTGACCGTTACCATGTCACCATTGCTGCTCTGAAGAGTTTGGCTGATTTAGGTCAATTTGAGGCCAATAAGGTTGAAGTTGCTATTGCCAAATATGGCATTGCGACAGAAATTAAAGCACCTTGGCTAATTTAACGTAAGGATAGTGATATGACTCAATTGTTTGAAATTAGAGTTCCTGATGTCGGCAATGTAGCCGAAATTGATGTAGTTGAAGTCTTAATTAAAGCCGGTGATGTGGTTGAACTTGAACAAACCGTTGCTACGCTTGAAACAGATAAAGCCAGTATGGAGTTACCCTCTAGTGCGACAGGTACCGTACAAGAGGTTTACATTAAACCCGGAGACAAGGTTTCTGAAGGGACTCTTATAGCCACCGTATTAGCCAGCGCGAGTGCAGGCAGTGTGGTTGAAACCGCTGCGCCAGTCGCGGTTGCTGAAGTCGTCGTCCCTATTGCACCTGCGATTGAAAAAGCACCAGAACCGATCGCTGCACCTGCCCCAGTTCCTGCCGTCATGGCTGAAACAAAAGTATCTATTCCTGTATTGGATAGTAATACCTCAGCCCATAGAGCACATGCCTCACCGTCAGTCCGTCTTTTTGCACGGGAACTGGGTGTTGATGTCTCTAAGATTAATATCGGCAGTGGACGTAAAGGTCGCATCTTAAAACAAGATGTTAAAAACTATGTCAAGAAAGCGCTGAATGCAGGCCCCGTTGTTACTGGTGCCGGTATTCCAAGTATACCTGCGGTTGACTTTACTCCGTTTGGCGACACTGAGGTTTTAAAACTCAGCAAGATTAAGCGTCTCACAGGTCAAAACCTAAGCCGAGTCTGGTTAAACTTACCCTTGGTCACTTACCATGAAGAAGCCGACATCACTGACTTAGAGGCTTTCCGTAATGCCCTGAATGCTGAGAAAGCCAAAGGTGAAGTCAAGATTACCGGCTTAATGTTTATTATTAAAGCGTTAGTTGCCGCGATGCAGCAATTTCCGAACTTTAATTCATCATTATCATCCGATGGCGAAAGCTTAATTCTCAAGAAATACTTCAATATAGGTATCGCTGTTGATACACCGAATGGTTTAGTGGTACCCGTATTACGTAATGTTAATAATAAAAGCATTTCTGAACTCGCCCAAGAAATTGCAGAGAAATCTGAAAAAGCTCGTCAAGGTAAATTAATGCCTGGCGATATGCAAGGCGGTTGTATTACCATTTCAAGCCTGGGTGGCATTGGTGGTACTGCGTTTACACCGATTGTTAATGCACCCGAAGTGGCTATCCTGGGTGTAACTCGTGCCAAAATGCAACCTGTCTGGAATGGTAAAGAATTTGTACCCCGTTTAATGATGCCACTGGATTTAACCTACGATCACCGGGTGATAGACGGAGCAGAAGGCGCAAGATTTATGGCGGCAGTAAAACAATATCTAGGTGATATTCGCCGTTTATTACTTTAATACGGGGTAAACAACTAATGACTGAGACAGTTTTAAACGCAGAAGTTTTAGTATTGGGAGGCGGCCCTGGTGGTTACAGTGCCGCTTTTCGTGCCGCCGATTTAGGCAAACAAGTTGTTATCGTTGAACGCTTCCCTGTACTGGGTGGTGTTTGCCTTAATGTGGGCTGCATACCTTCAAAAGCCTTACTTCACGCCGCACAAATCATTCATGAAGTAGCTGAATTTGAAGCGCATGGCGTTAGTTATGGCAAACCCAGCATTGATATTGATAAAATCAGAGGCTGGAAAGAAAGTGTCACTAAAAGCTTGAATGACGGTCTTGCCGGACTCGTTAAACAACGCAAAGTCACCTATATTCAAGGCACCGGAAAATTCACCTCTACAAATACCTTAACTGTTGAAACACCTGACGGTGTTAAAACGGTTCGTTTTGATCAAGCTATTGTTGCAGCAGGTTCAAGACCCACTCAAATCCCTGTTTTTCCTCATGACGATCCCCGTCTATGGGATTCAACGGATGCCTTACAGCTGAAAGAAATTCCTAAAAAACTGTTAATTGTGGGTGGTGGCATCATTGGCTTAGAAATGGCTACGGTCTATCATGCTATGGGCTCAGAAATCAGCGTAGTTGAATTAATGGATCAGATTATTCCAGGTTGCGATAAAGACTTGGTGACCCCTTTAGCTAAACGCATCAAAACACAATATAAAAACATTTGGTTAGAAACTAAAGTCACTGCCATTGAAGCCCTGCCAGAAGGCATTAAAGTCTCTTTTGAAGGAAAAGGCGCTCCTGAATCAGAACTATTTGATGCGGTATTAGTCGCTGTAGGACGAAGGCCGAATGGTTTATTAATCGGTGCTGACTTAGCGGGTATTAATGTAACAGAACAAGGCTTTATTAACGTTGATAAACAACAACGCACCAATGTAAACCATATCTTTGCTATTGGTGACATCGTAGGAAACCCCATGTTGGCTCATAAAGCCGTTCATGAAGGCAAAGTGGCCGCCGAAGTCATTGCAGGCCATAAAGCCCATTTTGATGCCTTAACGATTCCTTCGGTTGCTTACACTGACCCTGAAATAAGCTGGATGGGACTCACTGAAAATCAAGCGAAGCAACAAGGCATTGAATACGATAAAGCCGTATTCCCTTGGGCAGCGAGTGGACGTTCTTTATGTTTAGGTCGCAAAGAAGGTTTAACTAAAATTATCTGTGAGAAAGAAACCGGTCGAATCTTAGGTGCAGGTATGGTCGGCACTAATGCGGGTGAATTAATTTCAGAAGCGGTCTTGGCATTGGAAATGGGTGCAGATGCTGAAGATATCAGCTTAACGATTCATCCACATCCTACGCTGGCAGAAACGTTTGGTTTTGCCGCTGAAATGATCACCGGTACGATTACTGATCTGTATATTAAAAAATAAGCCATCGTCAGGGTAACACAGCCGTGTTACCCTGACAGTCTTAATCTTATCCGGCTCTCTTCATCTCATTAACATATAAAGTAGCGCCTATTACTGCGGCGGGCGCGATCACTATATTAATAATAGGCAAGGTTAACCCCATAGCGGCAACGCCACCAAAGCTTAAGGCTCCTAACCGGACACTACCCACCAATTGCTTCTGCTCAGAAAACAATATCCCAGCATTTTCTAAAGGATAGGCAAAATATTCTAAAGCCATACCCCAAGCGCCAAACAACGCCCACAAAAAAGGTGCTAACACGTTAACACCCGGAATAAACGACAGAATTAATAGCGGTAAGGCTCTACTTAATAAATACCCGGCACGTTTTAATTCTGCCAACATCACTTTAACCAAGGGTTGTTCATCAATGACGCTAGCTTGATCAGTGATAAGTTCAAGTGTTTTAGCGGATAATCGCCCGTAAAAAGGCGAGGCCAATAAGTTAGCTAGCACGGTAAAAGTAAAGAAGCCGGCAATAATAAAACTGACAAAAAATAGCGGCCATAATATCCAGCTTAACCACGTTAACCAACTTGGTATAAACTGATTAATCAAATCAGAAAGATAGTAATAGCCCAAGAATAAAGCCACGCTATATAAAACAACATTAATCAAGATTGGAATTAAAACAAAGCGACGCAATTCTGTACGAACTAATAAATTAAGCCCTTTAAACAAATAGCCAATGGCTAAAACGGGGTTATTACCCTTATTATCAAATAACATCTCTTATCTCCCGCATACGGCATTCAGTTGGATTTAAAACAACACCTCGCTCTGTGACAATTGCAGAAATGAATTCAGCGGGGGTTACATCAAAAACAGGATTCCAGGCGCTCACTAAAGAACCTGCTGTATTATAACAAGT
>CAIOMN010000255.1 GCA_903859415.1 uncultured Methylococcaceae bacterium | reverse complement strand
TTGGCTAATGGCATGGATATAAACCTTCATTGTACAATGAACTGAAGGTTTGTGTTCATTTGTACATCGAAAGAAACCCGTTTTCATGACTTTATAAAGCCAAGAATTGCATAAAGTGTAAACCGGTAAATGAAGGATGCCACCGCTATTGCGGCATATATACATCTTTGGCCTGATACTCTCTGCTACTGATCTACTAAGATTTAATATAAGTTCTAATTCAGGTGAAATTTTGCTATCTCTATGCATTAAAATTTATTTAGACATAAACCTGAAATCAGAATTAAACAATTTGACAGGTCATCACTCCCATAAATTGAAAGATCGAAAGAAGTTTTATGCTTAGGCGAAACCTTGTTGCAAACTATCTAGGTCAGGGATGGACTGCCTTGATGGGTCTAGCTTTTATTCCGTTATATATTAAATACCTGGGTATTGAATCTTATGGACTGATTGGCATTTTCGCCTTATTACAATCATGGCTGCAACTACTGGATATGGGGATGACGCCAACCCTAAGTAGGGAAATGGCAAGAACCAGTGCGGGCACGCACAGTGCACAATCTATAAGGGATCTCCTCCGTAGTATCGAGATTATCACCTTGGCTATGGCCTGTATTATTGCCATTGGCATTTGGGCCGCTTCTGTATGGCTAGCAAGTGATTGGTTGCGGGCAGAAAAAATACCCGTCGCTACTGTGGCACAAGCATTTACCCTCATGGGTATAGTAACTGGCCTACGTTTTATTGAAGGTATATATCGTAGCAGCATTATAGGTTTGCAGAGACAAGTATTATTAAATGGATTAGCAAGTGCGATGGCAACCCTACGGGGTTTGGGTGCCGTTGGAATTCTGATCTGGTTCTCACCCACACTGGAGGCTTTTTTTATCTGGCAAGGCCTTATATCTATTTTAACCGTTGGCATTCTAGCTACCACTACTTATCTTTCCTTGCCCAAAGCGACAGCCGGCGGAAATTTCTCACTAACGGCATTAATTGGTGTGTGGCGTTTCGCAGGTGGTATGCTAGGCATTACCTTACTATCCTTATTGCTGATGCAAGTAGATAAAATTGTGCTATCAAAGCTACTTAACCTCAGTGACTATGGCTATTACACATTGGCAGTCGTGGTTGCAGGCGGGATTAATATAATAGGCGCACCTATCAACCAGGCTTGGTACCCACGCTTAAGTGAACTTGTTGCACGAGCGGACCAAACCAATTTGATTAAAGTCTACCACCAAGGTGCACAATTGGTCTCGGTGGTTATGGGTAGTGCTGCCTTTGTTCTGATTGTATTTACAGTAACCATCTTGCAACTATGGACACAAGACCTTGAACTAGCTCATCGCGCAGCCCCAATCGTTAGAGTTTTGGTGTTAGGTAATTTACTAAACGGTTTAATGTGGATACCGTATCAGACCCAACTCGCCCATGGCTGGACTGGTTTGGCAATCCGCATCAACATCATTTCAATATTGTTCGTTGTGCCTGCCATACTATGGGCGACACCATACTATGGTGCCCTTGGTGCCGCATGGATCTGGGCAGGTCTAAATGCAAGTTATGTACTGATAGGCATCCATTTTATGTATTGCAGGATAATGAAAGGTGAAAAATGGGGCTGGTATACCAATGACATATTATCCCCCCTACTTGGAGCTGCATTTGCAACTTTATTGGTGCACTGGATCGCACCGACTAATCTGCAACCTATAGGGCAATTGATCGTACTAATACTGGCTATAATATTTTCACTTATTACCTCAACTCTTGTAGCTACACTACTACGCCATCAGCTTTATTTATTTATAAGGCATGTAGGACAATTATTTATGAAAAGTAAAATCAAGTACAAGTAATAACATTAGTAAAAATTAAAGTTTTATGTACTTGGTAAATTATTTAATGAAAATTATAACAACTCCTTATATTATATATCGACACGGAAAACACAAAACATTTTTTAAAACAATATAATATTTATTGAAGGATTTAAAATGAAAAATTTACCATGTGAATCTTGTGGGACTACCGATTTTAAAAATGTGCTGGACAATCAAGTTCATGATTATCAATTACATGGTAAACCAGCCACTTGGCACTATTCTTTACGTCAATGCACAAGCTGCGGCATGGGCTTCATTAGCCCAAAACCATCTTTTGAAATATTGCAAACATTTTATAATACCGATTATGGTTGCTACACTGATACTATAGATCTTGGAAAAGAAGCCAACAGTTTAAAATATAAACTTGCTAAGTTAAGGTATGCATCAACTTTTGGGTCTAGTTTAAAAAACAGAATTTCTACAGCTTTAGGCATGATGAGTGAATGGATATCTGGAAAAGTAGTATCTTATACTTTAGGTATACCCCTTAACTTACCCAAAGATGCCAGAATTTTGGAACTAGGGTATGGAAGTGGATCGTGGTTGTTAATTATGAAACAGATGGGGTATACCAACTTACAGGGCTAAGATATAGATGCAAATATTGAAAATAAAAAAAACTAGAAGCTGCCGGAGTTAACTTAATTAGCGGGGACTTTTTAAACATGGCTCCACCTGATGATTATTTTGATCTTATCAGATTAGAGCATGTTTTCGAACATTTATTAGAACCCCACATTATTCTTAAAGAGTTACATAGAATTTTGAAGCCTAATGGATACTTAGTAATGAGCTTTCCAAGCATAAGTGCTATATCTTTTAGCTTGTGCCCTAAGCATTCGGCCCTTAGAGAATCACCTCGACATCTTTATTTACATACAACAAAGTCGGCCAGTAATATTATTTCTAGAGCTGGATTCAAGATTCTGAATGTAAGAACATACGCAGTTGTACTCCAACTAGAATCAGTCATCAACAACATGCTTAAAGCAAACCGCATACCTCTTTCTATTAGAGGCTTTCTATTAATATCTCCTTTATATAATTTGGTAAATGCCATTTTGAAAAGAGGAGAATTTATTACCGTATTGGTCCAAAAATAAATTTTTTATCCCTACGTTTCTTATTAAGAGAGTAGAGCAGATTTATTATCCAACAATTACACAATAACTCTAGTAAAAAAATGAAAGAAAAAATCAAATTCAGTGTGATAATCCCAATATGAATA
>CAIOMN010000254.1 GCA_903859415.1 uncultured Methylococcaceae bacterium | reverse complement strand
CCCTGTAAGCTGAACAGTGTAAACTTTCACGTATTTCATCACTATGATGATGTACGAGCCAACGCAGTTTATAAAAACGTTTGTCACTGATCTGGATGCAGCACTGGCAAAGCTAAAACCCAATGCGCAACTGACCCAACTGCAGAGGATGTGGCTGGCATTTTGTTTGATGGGAATATTGCTGACCAATTCGGTGTGCTGGGCGAAGTTCGAGCGTGCGAGCTTGGGCAACTATAAGATTGCCGCACTTTCGTGGATGTTTCGCGAAGCCAAAGTAGCTTGGGAGTATTTGCTTTTGGCGAGCGTGACTTTGGTTTTAGAGCGGCACGGAATTACTGAAGGCGTGCTGGTTCTTGATGAATCTGATCGGGCTCGCACAAAGCGAACGAAACGAATTTATGGTGTACATAAGCAAAAACACAAGGCGTCAGGAGGCTATGTCAACGGACAGACAGTGGTTTTATTGTTGCTGGTTACGCAGACCATCACATTTCCTGTAGGCTTTGCTTTTTATATACCTGATCCAGCACTTAAGGCATGGGGTAAAGAAGATAAACGGTTAAAGAAATTGGGGATGGCTAAAAAAGATCGTCCTGCTAAGGTTGAGCGCGATAGCCGTTATCCGACAAAAATGCAGATTGCTTTAACTCTGCTACAAGCATTCAAGACCGCTCATGGCACTATTAAAATCAAGGCAATATTAGCGGATGCCTTGTACGGAGCAGCAAATTTTATGGACAATGCCTCGCAGATATTTAATATTACTCAGGTTATCAGCCAGTTGCATGAGAACCAGCTCATTGAATATAAAGGTAAGAAACGGAGTTTGAAGAATTACTTTAATACCATCAACAAAGGAGTAAACGTCACTATACGGGTTCGCGGAGGTGAAGAAGTGAAAGCGACTGTGAGTAGTGCGAGATTAAAAGTGCTGGCTCAAGGTAAAAAACGCATGGTCGTTGCTTTGAAATATGAAGACGAAAGTGATTACCGCTATTTAGTCGCCACCGATATGACATGGCGAACACTGGATGTTGTTCAAGCCTATACTTTTAGATGGCTTGTAGAGGTTTTTTTTGAGGACTGGAAGCTTTATGAAGGCTGGGGGCGTGAGGCCAAACAATTGGATGAAGAGGGATCAAGCCGTGGCCTGATTCTGAGTCTGTTGTTTGACCATTGCCTCCTCCTTCACCCAGAGCAGGCGGCCCGCATAGAAAACAAACTGCCCGCGTATACCGTCGGCAGCCTGCAAAGAAAATCTCAAATGGAAGCGCTGCTTGAATTTATCAAAAAACTGTTAGAGGACGAGAACCCTGCGGATAAGCTTAAACAATTAGCGGGACTTATTGACAATGTTTTTCAGTTAATGCCATCTGGCAAACATATGAGTGGGAGGGATTTGGGCTGCCTGGAGCCGACCGTTTCGCTAAAATATCGGGCTGCTGGATGAGACTACAGTAAGTTAGGCTGCAAAAAGTTTAAAAACTTGAACATCGAGTTATAGACTTATCACAGTCGGTTTCCGAATGGCGATTTTCGCTCTGACATTAAAGAAACTACAGGCACCATGTATACTTAAAACTCAATTACCCTTTATGTTTTTTATCATATCGGCGTAATAATCAACCATTATCTCAAGAAAGTGAATAGCATGATCAATGTGATCTTTAATATCGTAAACGAAGTTGTGATCTGGAAAACTCTCGGCAACATAAAAGGACATGCCCATATACAGCGTGTTACAACCCATTACAATCATAATCAAGGCCGCTGATTTCAGCATGAAGCCTCTAAATTTTGCGGTCATTTTGCCAAACGCCACGCTGACAAATAGCATTGTGGGTAATGTACCCGCTCCAAAGGTTAACATCAATAAGCCGCCTTCTAGGATAGTCGGCGCAGAGGTCGCTTTAACCGCCATGGCAAACGTCATCGGGCAGGGCATTAAGCCATTTAAAATGCCTGCAATAGCTGCACCGATGATCGGCCCCTGTTTTCTTGATTCGGCATAACCGCGTCGTAATAAAACCATCGGAATCAGTTTGATTGACCCTTGAAACGGTATCAGGCCCAATATACCCATCGCTAAAATAATAACGATAGCACCTATAGACATTTGTAAGATACTTTGGACTTTACCAAATAAACCGCTAGAGACCAATACAAAGCCCAGGGCAGCAGCGGCGATACCCACCAGACTGTAAACGAATAGTCGGGCGATTTGGTAAACAAAATAAGGAAAGTATCTTTTTGAGGGACCTGCCTTCATAAAGTACCCTGAAACTAAAGCACCGCACATGCCTAAACAATGTCCACTACCCAGTACACCTGCCATAAAGGCCAGTCCATAATCAAAGCCACCAGCCGCATGGGTTACATGCTGCATGCCCATGTCCATCGTTGAATGATCCACGTTTAATCCTGTTTTTTACTTAAGCGTAAAGAATTGACAATAACCGATACCGAACTAAAAGCCATTGCCGCCGAAGCAATCATTGGATTCAGTTTGCCCATCGAAGCAACTGGAATAGCAATCACGTTATACGCAAAAGCCCAAAACAGGTTTTGCTTTATAATCCTGATGGTATCGGTGCTTAATTGAATCGCAGCGGTTACTTTTGTAATATCGCCATGTACTAAGGTCATGTCGGCGGACTCAATGGCTATATCCGTGCCTGTTCCAATCGCAAAGCCCACATCTGCAGCGACTAAGGCCGGTGCATCATTAATGCCATCACCAATCATCCCCACCTTTTTACCTTCGTTCTGAAATTGGCGAATAATAGCCAGCTTTTGTTCGGGTTTGGCATTGGCAATGACTGTTTCAATGCCGACTATGTTGGCAATATAAAGGGCGGTCTTTTCAGTGTCCCCCGTTACCATTAAAGTTTGCACGCCCAGTTTTCTTAATTGTGAAATAGCCTGAAATGCTTGTATTCGGGGTTTATCTGCAATTCCGAACACAGCCGCCGCTTTACCGTTAACAGCCATAAAAACGGGTGTTTTGCCTTGCAAAGAAAAATCGTTTGCCGCTATTAATAAGGGTTCAGTAGCAATGTTATTAGCTTCTAACCATTCGCGGTTACCCAATAGCAGCTTCTTTCCGTCCGTTTCTGCTTGTATGCCGTGTCCTGTTTCACTGTAGAAATAACTGCAATCGGGTAATTCAATCGCTTGTTCTTTTGCGAAAGCAACGATAGCCTTACCTAAAAAATGCTCTGAATTATTTTCTGCAGAAGCGGCCAGGCGAATAATGTTTTCTTGACTCATTCGAGACACTTTGAAGATATCGGTTACTTTAGGTTTGCCTTCGGTAATCGTTCCTGTTTTATCAAAAACAATGACATTCAGCTTGGCAGCTGTTTCCAGACTTTCGCCATTGCGGATATAAATCCCTTCATCGGCGGCTTGACCGGCACCGACCATAATCGCTGCGGGTGTTGCTAAGCCCAATGCACACGGGCAGGCGATTAATAACACAGTGATCGCGCTACCAAAAGCAAACGCAAAGGGTGCGCCTATCGCTAGCCAGCCCACCAGTGTCACGCCCGATAAAACCATGACGACGGGTACAAAGACCGCAGAAATTCGGTCGACCTGCTTTTGAATGGGTAGTTTGGTGGCCTGGGCCTGATCAACCATGTGGACAATGCCGGCTAATACGGTATCCATACCTATGGCAGTGACTCTTATCCGCAACACACCACTGCCATTAACACAGCCGCCAATCACTTTATGACCGGACTCTTTAACAACAGGGATGCTTTCTCCCGTGACCATCGACTCATCCACCGTCGATATGCCTTGAATAACGATGCCATCGGTCGGAATCTTGTCACCGGGACGAATTAATAATTCATCGTCAATGACGCAATCATCCACTGAAATAATAATTTCTTGCCCCTCTCTAATGAGAGTAGCTGTTTGCGGTTGCAAGTCAACTAACTTACGGATGGCTTCGCCCGCCTGACCTTTGGCGCGCTCTTCTAAAAAACGCCCGAGTAACACAAAGGTGATAATAGCGGCGCCCGCTTCAAAATAGATATGCCCTTTACGTCGGAATAAACTGGGCAAGCTGTAGCCGTAAGCCGAACCGACGCCTAAGGCAATCAGTGTATCCATGTTCGCCGTGCGTTGCTTGGCCAGGCGCCACGCTTTAGAAAAAAAAGTCCATCCAGACCAAAACACAACCGGTGTAGTCAGCACAAACTGTAGCCAGTGTAACCAACGGCTTTTTGGCATACTCATTCCAACAAGTATCACTGGCAAGCTCAAAACACCGGCCCAGATAACCTGTTTTTTGGCACTTAGAATCCGTACCTGTTCTTTTTCAATGAGGATTTTACGTTGTGACAAGGTATCCATTGCATAGGTTTTATAACCCAGGGACGCTACTTTCGCACTGACCTCGTCTTTAGCTAACTGGCCATGCACCGTTAAAGTCGAGGTGCCGAAGTTGACACTGGCCTGCTTGATTCTAGGGTCACGTTTTAACACCATCTCAATTAACAAGGCGCAAGACGCACAGGTCATGCCTTCAATGGCAAGATCGACTTCTTGAGTCTGCCCATCAAACACTTTTCTGGCTTGCTGATCCTGAGCTGATTTTTTACGCGCTATATTGCTTAGCACAGCATCCAGCAGAATCAGCAAGTTCTTCTTTGGCAAATGCTCAGGATCAAACTCTATGACCACAGAACCCAATGCATAAACCGACCTAACCCGCTTTATTTCTGGACGCTTTTTTAAAAGAATCTCAAAGATATAGCTCCTTTCCTGATCATTCTTTAACACCGACGACTCAATCCGGATGCGTCGTTTTAATTGATGAACCAGCTTAAAATGGGTGGTGGTATGGTTTTCTGTCATAGGGGTCACTATTTTTGCCTGCGTGAACGAACCAGTAAGAAAAACATATAAAACAAGGCCATCCATTCATAACGATATTTGAGCGGTTTTACCAGCCAGTTTTGGGTGATTTCTCCCCAATGCAACTTGATCAGAAACAGTACCAGCATATCATTTAGAAAATCAATGATGGATTTCTCTGGGTCTTTCAGAAAGGCTTTGGGTTTCTTCATGCCCAACTTAGTCAAGACTTTAGCGGCTTGTACTGTTTCTTTCGCTGCACCGAATTTTTCTTTAGTCCAGCGGGTGACTTTAAAGGAATCCAGTTTGGCTGACAGCTTCGATTTCCATTGCGCCACAGCCGGAACTGGCTTAGGTTGTAAGGCACCTTGTTGTTCTAAATCGGCCAACAAAGTAAATAACTGTTTAGCCAGTGCTTTAAAATCACAAACGACTTCATTAAAACGAATGGATAGTTTCTGTTGGTTGCGATAAAGCTTAACGCGATAGACACCTTCTATTCCAGAAATGCCTGCTGTGACAGCATTGGCTGCATCAACCTTACAAAGTTGAGCGGGTATTTGAAACCTCACATGCCCGTCTTCTCTATAACGCAACACACATTCTTTTTGGATAGACATAACCTAAGTAAACCCCTAATAAGCAAAACGGGCGCCCTGTAAGCAACCTACAAGACACCCGCCAATGACGTCAATTCATTCAGATAAAAGAATGAACTGACGAAAAAACTAAAATTTATTCTTTGCTTTCCGCGACGATATCTTCAAGATTTTCTTTTTGTTGCAACACAAAATCTTTACCTGCATCGACCGCTTTAGTCGTACTTGAAATGATTTCTTTTCTATATTTATAGATCAGATAACCCCCGACCAGACCTAAACCAAAAACCAGAACTGGATGTTTAGCAACATTACTCATGAGTCTTCTCCCCGTATGAACTGTAGATGAAACAACTGAACTTTTAACAACTTCTTTAGCCACCGAACTGGCTGCCTTACCGTGCACGTGCTTCATTTAGCTTCCCATACAAACTTATTTTTTTAAAGATTTATCCTGATCAGCGTCAGGTAAGAGTTCATCTTCGTTTAGCAATTGAAAAATACCTTTACAGCCTTCGCAACAAAACGCCTTGTCACCGGCTTTGGTTTTCAAGGTAAACGCAAACACTTCAACCGGTAACCCGCAAAGGTCACATACTTTTTTTATATCCGTCATATGAGCTTAACTACACTTTTAGTTTAAATAACATACTAGCAAAATATATTTATAACTACAATAGCGCAGAAAGCCATTACTGTTACTTAGGTTGCCAAGACTTAACCAAGTCATAGCCCCTACTAAGCAGTTTTTGAATCATTCATTGTACTTGAAACCGCTCGATTCGATGCCTTCATTAGCGCAATTCTTAAAGCGCCCGTCAAACTCGCTCCTAGGCCCATTCTAACAGCTAAGGCCGGAACTAAAATCATGGATGCAACAACCAAACTGGTTCCTAATAACAAAGCACCATTATTATTGTTTTTTTTAACGTCTGTGCTCACTGCCAATTGATGATTCATTGATGACCTCTGCAATACAACAAAGTAAAAGTTACTTTAGTAATAAGCAGAATTGATGCCAAAACTATAACTAATTGATTACGCGATGATTCGTGTCTCAGGGCATGAGATTATTTTATTAAACTGTGTTATATAACATAGTTTAATAAAATAATCAGTCATATGACCTATTTTGCCACTCTTTTGCATGACGAAACGTAGTTTTAGCGTTAGTCAAATTAAACATTAGGTCATATGCCTTATAATTGTTTGAAATGACCTGATATTTAGGCTGTTAGCTGATTTATTATGCCGATAACAGCCTAGTTTCCTCACTTTCCTGAAGGCGAAACAAATGTATAAAGCAGAAATCATGCCATTTTCTGCGGTAAATTGTCGCGCGGCAATATGCCACATTTTCAAGTGCGTTATAAGTCCTTAAACTTGCTGCAACTCTTGAATGTCTCCTCCTAAAGGAATTTGAGTTAAAGATCCTTCCTCTCATAGCGGTCAGATAGTTGACCGCTTTTTTTATTTGTGGATGAAACCATGAAAAGAAATTATCCAATTGATGCGATTACTCCCATTCTTGATAAACATTTAATCAGGCAAGTTGTGTTTCATGAAGCCGGTCACGCAGCGGCCATTCATCTTTATAACAGACAAAAGCAATTGCCCCCAGTCTATTTTCAAATCAGTATTAAACAAGTCGACCACTCTGCCACTCAGTATTTCACAAGCAGCGCCGTTACACGCGATCATTTTGCGGCGATTGTTGATGGGGGTTGTCTGATTCATAGTCTGCCTGTGACCTTGATAGAAAGTGTCATTAATGGGCAGGATACATTTCGGATGGCTTATGAAGCGGACATGGTCAATTTACTGGTGGGGCCGCTTGCAGAAGCTAAATATGTTGCGCTTCGAGATGATGAATGTTTTAACAAGCACCTGATTAGCATTAATGCACTCCATCACTATGGCGGTACGTCAGATCTTGAAAAGGTTTATGACTATCTGGAGAATTTCATCGCCGACTCCTGTTTACAGGAAGAAAAGCTTCTTGAACTTCTGAATCAAGCCTTTGAATTTATAGAATCCCCGGTCTATTGGAGAGCCATTGAGAATCTTGCCGCTTACATACAAGATAACATAAGCGATACCATTCGCTGTGAAGACGCGATTGCAGTGCTAGATGCAAGTACGATGGTTGATTATAAGAAAAACGAACATGACAGAGAGCAAGCCTTGTTTTATCATAAGCTTAATTCTATGCCGTGCCACTTTTACTAATTTTTAATCAGGAGCTATCATGACCCAAACAGCCAGTACTTCAACAACCAATGTTATAGAGCTAAGTAAAGAGCCATCGATTGCGAAGGCCAATGAAACCTCAACCGGTGAATTGGTCGTAAAGGGTGTTGCAACGGCTGTAGCCGCCTCTGCCATTATCGAATCAGGTAGAGGCGTCATTATTACGATCTCTCGTCACCCGATAGTTGTTTTGGGTTTAGGCATCGTTGCTGGCTACTTGACGCATAAATATCGTAAAGAACTGCTTACAATAACCAGTAAAACGGCTGAGCAAAGCAAAGATTTTATCTTGCAACAAAAACAAAATATCAAAGACTTAATCGTAGACGTTAAAGAAAGCGAAGAGTAAAACTTAACCCGATTTTAGTTTGGGTGGGTATTTTGTTTGTGGCGAATTAGCTGGTACGTTACATTCATTAAAGATTAGTGGGTCATATGCCTTACTGCTGTTTGAAATGCCGCAATAATGGGGCTTTTAGTTTCATTAAAGTCCCTCAATCCCTTTATTTACCTGACTTCTCATAAAGCCAAACTAATATATAAAGCAGAAACCATGCCATTTTCTGCGGTAAATTGTCGCGCGGCAATATGCCACATTTTCAAGCCAGTGATTCACCATTAAACTTTATCCAACTCTTGAGTACGTCCTCTCCTAAAGGGAAATGAGTTAAAGATCCTTCCTCTCATAGCGGTCAGATGGTTGACCGCTTTTTTTATTTGTGGAT
>CAIOMN010000253.1 GCA_903859415.1 uncultured Methylococcaceae bacterium | reverse complement strand
GGTGCGAATACTCGAGCAGCATTAATTACCCGTGGCCTAAACGAAATTATCCGACTCGGCATTGCACTGGGTGGCAAGCAAGAAACTTTTATGGGCTTGGCAGGCTTGGGAGATCTGATCTTAACGTGTACGGATAACCAATCCAGAAACAGACGCTTTGGTCTTGCTCTGGGCCAAGGAAAAGACAGAGCAGAAGCATCACTCAACATCGGCCAAGAAATTGAAGGCATTTCAGCTGCTAAAGAAACCTTTCTATTAGCTAAGAAATATAACATCGACATGCCCATTACTGAGCAAACTTACAAAGTACTCTATGAAGGTCTCGATCCGCGAATTGCAGTCCATAATCTTCTAGGACGCGAACAAAAAGCTGAATCTTAACCCAAGTTCTTTGCAGTATCATGGAGCATGACGACGGCATTACTATTTCAACTCAGAACTGGGCGTAGTAGAAAAGCCAGAGGACTCTTTTAATGGCAGACTTAACTCCTTTTTTGCAGTTTCCTTTTGTTGATTTGAAATGTACGTACCTACAAAAATAAAACCCATAATAACAAGATAAACAATCGACGCGACACGACGTGCTTTTTTACTTTGTTCGTAACTTTCCACTTTGACACTCCTGTTTTTAAACCAAAAGAATATTCCAGTAACAGCCGTAAGGTCTATTACTTGCTGACTGAGTCCTATAATTACTACCTCAACACCTGCTCCTGTAACACTTTAATTTCATCCCTAAGCTTTGCCGCCTGTTCAAACTCAAGATTCTTGGCATAACGATACATTTCATCTTCTAATTGTTTAAGTTTTTTACCCAACTGCTTCGGCGTCAATGCCTGGTAATCAGTCGGTTTTTCAGTCACTTTACTGACCGACTTATTATTGGACGACCCTGAACCAGGAATTGCGACCTGCAAAATATCAGTGATTGACTTAAGGATAGAAATCGGCTCAATATTATGCAGGGTATTAAACTGATGTTGCTTTTCTCGTCGACGATTCGTCTCATCAATCGCCTGTTGCATCGAACGGGTGATTCGATCACCATACAAAATTGCCTTACCATGACTATTTCTTGCTGCCCGCCCTATGGTTTGCACCAAGGATACCACTGACCTTAAAAAACCTTCTTTATCGGCATCTAAAATAGCCACCAAAGAGACCTCAGGAATATCTAAACCTTCCCGCAACAGATTGATACCCACCAATACATCAAACTGCCCTAACCTCAAGTCACGAATAATTTCTACCCTTTCAACCGTATCCACATCCGAATGCAAATAACGCACCCGTATGCCATGTTCAGACAAATATTCTGTTAAATCTTCCGCCATTCTCTTGGTCAGAGTCGTTACCAGCACACGTTCATTGACTTCAACACGTAAATTAATTTCTGATAATAGATCGTCCACCTGAGTCAATGCCGGACGTACTTCCACAACCGGATCTAATAATCCAGTTGGCCTCACTACTTGTTCAGCAAATACACCAGAATGCTCTTTCTCATAAGGCCCTGGTGTAGCAGATACATAAATCCGTTGCCGTGATTTAGCCTCAAACTCAGCGAACATCAGAGGCCGATTATCCAAAGCCGATGGCAATCTGAAACCATACTCTACCAAGGTCTCTTTACGAGATCGATCCCCCTTATACATGGCCCCAATCTGCGGTATTGTCACATGACTTTCATCAATTATGACCAGCGCATCATCAGGCAAATAATCAAACATCGTTGGGGGAGACTCCCCTGCTAAGCGGCCAGACAAATACCGAGAATAGTTTTCAATGCCCGAACAATACCCTACCTCCAGAATCATTTCAATATCAAACAAGGTGCGCTGCTCAAGACGTTGGGCTTCTACCAGCTTATTTAAAGCCATTAATTGCTTAAGGCGTTCTTTTAACTCTATCTTAATCGATTCAACCGCAGCTAATAACTGTTCACGCGGGGTCACATAATGACTCTTTGGGTAAACTGTATAACGTGCTACGCGACTCAATATTTCACCCGTTAACGGATCAAACAGAGACAAACGTTCTACTTCATCATCAAATAGCTCTACCCTTAAAGCTTCGCTATCCGACTCAGCCGGAAAAATATCAATCACCTCGCCACGCACCCGATAAGTCGCTCGACGTAATTCCAAATCATTACGAGTGTATTGCATCTCTGCCAAACGCCTGACAATATCACGTTGATTAATCATATCGCCCTTAACCAAATGTAAAACCATTTGAAAGTACGATTCCGGTTCCCCTAAGCCATAAATAGCTGACACAGTGGCAACAATAATAGCGTCGCCTCTTTCAAGTAGAGCTTTGGTCGCTGATAAACGCATTTGCTCAATGTGCTCATTGATCGCAGCATCCTTATCAATAAACGTGTCAGACGCGGGAACATAGGCTTCCGGCTGGTAATAGTCATAATAAGAGACAAAATACTCTACGCTGTTTTCTGGAAAAAACTCTTTCATCTCACCATACAACTGCGCAGCTAAGGTTTTATTGGGCGCCATGATCATGGCGGGGCGTTGCACGGCATTAATGACATTCGCGATGGTAAATGTCTTTCCTGATCCAGTAACACCCAACAAAGTTTGATGCACTTCCCCATCATTTAATCCATCAACTAGAGCTTTAATTGCGGAAGGCTGATCCCCAGCCGGGGCAAAACGGCTATGAATTTTAAATTGTTTTTTCACTTAACCTTCCCATAAACAGGCATATTTAACATTGGGTTCTTAGCAAGACGGACTTCATAGCGTATAATCATCAAAATTTGACATTCATTTTACACGGCGGAACATGAGTATTACACTTTCTAACAGAGTTAAAGCAGTTAAACCTTCACCTACATTGGCAATTACTGCCAGAGCGGCTCAAATGCGTGCTGCAGGCAAAGATATTATCGGCCTTGGCGCTGGCGAACCTGATTTTGATACGCCAGATCATATTAAAGCCGCCGCAGTAAAGGCAATGGACAGTGGCTTTACTAAATATACCGCAGTCGATGGTACAGCCAGTCTTAAAAAAGCTGTTATCTCAAAGTTTAAAAATGATAACGGCCTTGAGTATCAACCTAAACAAGTTTTAGTGTCTTGCGGCGGTAAACAAAGTTCTTACAACTTAACCCAAGCTCTGCTTAACGCAGGTGATGAAGTTATCATTCCAGCACCTTTCTGGGTCTCATATCCCGATATGGTGTTGTTGGCTGATGGGGTTCCCGTTATTATTGAAACCACTCAAGCCCAACACTTTAAAATTACCCCAGAACAACTGCGTGCAGCAATTACCGATAAAACTCGCTTGATTTTTATCAACAGCCCCTCGAACCCTTCAGGTGTCGCTTATAACCTGGACGAATTAAAAGCCCTGGGTGATGTACTGGCTGATTTTCCTAACATTATAATTGCTACCGATGATATGTATGAACATATCCTTTGGAACCAAGGTACATTTGTTAATATTTTAAACGCACACCCTGAGTTTTATGATCGTACCGTCGTTATGAATGGCGTATCAAAAGCCTATTCGATGACTGGCTGGCGTATTGGTTATGCTGCAGGTCCTGCGGATTTAATCGAAGCTATGTGTACCATTCAATCACAAAGCACTTCAAACCCAACCTCAATATCGCAATACGCAGCCGAAGCCGCTTTAACCGGTGACCAAACCTTTATCACTGATATGTGTGTTGAATTTAAAAAACGTCATGACTATGTCGTAGCTGAATTGAACAGCATCGACGGTATTGAATGTTTAGAAACAGACGGCACTTTCTATGTTTTCCCTAACGTAGAAAAATTGATTGCCCGTTTAGACGGCATTAACAATGATTTGGAATTCTCTGATTATTTAATAGAGAAAGCCGGTGTTGCCTTAGTGCCGGGTTCTGCCTTTGGTACCGAAGGACACATCAGAATATCCATAGCGACCAGCATGGCAAATCTTGAAAAGGCGTTAGAACGCATTAAAAACGCTATATAAACCCACCCGATACCAGTAATGATGGGGACTTGAATTAATATGTCCCCATCAACGTCTTACCAAACCCCGGTATTAGCCATTGAAGCCCAAGGCTCTTGAGGCTCTAATGGCTCACCCTTTTGTAGAAACTCAATAGAAATTGCGTCCGGTGAGCGTACAAAGGCCATATGTCCATCGCGAGGTGGACGACTAATAACCACGCCAGCCTCTAACAGTTTCTGACAGGTTTCATAAATATTATCAACTTCAAAGGCTAAGTGCCCAAAGTTGCGACCACCGGTATAATCTTCGGCATCCCAGTTATAAGTGAGCTCAACTAAGGGCGCAGAAGCTTTAATAGCCTGATCGACATCCAGTGGCGCATATAAATAAACCAGGGTAAAACGACCGGTCTCACTCTCAAAGCGATGACTCTCTTGCAAGCCTAGCTTATTGCAGAAAAAATCGAGAGACTCACTTAAGTCGCGCACTCGAATCATAGTATGTAAATAACGCATAACCCCTAAATCCTCATCAATTATTTTGTGGCATTGTAAGGTCATTTGATAATACTGTCATCCCCCTACCAACACTTAAAACTGGTAATCTTTCGGAATAACAGTGACCCCTGATTCTGACACAGTGAAGCGTGCTAAATCATCTGCAATATTAAACCCAACAGCCTGACCTTGTGGAATCTGAACGTGTTTATCAACAATACAGCGTTTTAATTGCACACCGGTACCAATGCATACCCCGTCAAATAAAATTGAATCTTCAACCACTGCATTCTCATCAACATACACTTTAGAAAACAAAATAGAATGTATAACAGACCCGCCAGAGACAACTGTTCCGCTACCTAACATTGAATTAATCAGTTGACCTTTATTTCCAAGCAGGCCAGTAACCATCCGAGCGGGCGGATTTTGTCCATTATAGTTACGGATAGGCCAATCTCGCTGATATAAATTTAATGGTGGAACAGGCTCCAGCAAATCCATATTAGCCGCATAATAGGAATCTATGGTGCCGACATCACGCCAGTATCGATCAGCCATAACCCGTCCAGCTTCTCCACCAAATTGATAAGCACAAACACTATGGTTATCAATGAGCCTAGGTATAATATCCTTACCAAAATCATGATTGGATGCAGTCTGGAGATAATCAGCCTGTAACACTTGGCGAAGTAAATCCATATTAAAAACATAGATACCCATTGATGCTAATGCATGACTAGGATCATTAGGTAAATGCTTAGGGATTGCCGGCTTCTCGTTAAATTCGCAAATTCGCTGTTTATCATCGACTGACATAATACCAAAGGAACAGGCACCTTCGATAGGCACTGGCATACAGGCAATGGTTAATTCAGCCTGGTGCTTTCGGTGAAACTTAAGCATTGCCGCATAATCCATTCGGTAAATATGATCCCCAGACAGAATTAATATATACTTGGCACCACTAAGTTCAAGCATATAAAGATTCTGGTGAACCGCATCAGCGGTACCCGAATACCAAGAATCACCAGTACGCATTTGCGGTGGAACTGGGGTAATGTATTCATGGATTTCAGGATTGAAGATCGACCACCCATTACGCAAATGTTTTTGTAACGATTGAGACTTGTATTGAGTTAAGACCAGAATACGTCTTAAACCAGAGTGCAAGCAGTTTGATAGGGTGAAATCAATGATGCGGTAACTACCACCGAAGGGTACGGAAGGCTTAGCTCTATCTATTGTCAACGGGCACAACCTAGAACCTGCACCACCCGCTAATATGATAGCTAATGTGTTATCAAGAAACATTCACCACCTCGCAAATATACCGTTAACAGCTTATTCGCACGACCAAAAACAGCACCACACGTAAACAAGAAGAATAAAACCACTATAATTCTATACCTTTTGTTCCAAAGGTCAACGGATTAACAAAAGTACTTGCACTCAAATCCTTACATGTTCCTAAGGTAAGCAATAGGCAGTAATCTTTGCTATCTTGTCCTTGCTTGGAAGCTCTGATGGATCCAAACGAATATAAATGCCACCGGACTCATTTGGAAATGCAAACTGAGCCTTTATCAAACCTGATGGGTACCATCTTCTTAACGATTTAACTTCAGAAAAGTTGGGATTGCTATTAAAAAACACTTGCATCCAGCCTTCTGAAGAACGATTTATTTCAATTTCTAACCCCACATCAGTTGAATTTTCACAAATAAACCGATTATTGGGCACTAACATTGGATCATTGCTATTTGAATCAACCAGAAGTCCTTCTTCTGATAAATTCAGCCTTGCATTCGAAGCAGTAAAACTGTTTAAATCAACATCAATTTTATTAAGTTCAGCAAATGACTGGCTTCGCGAAGGCTCTACGTCTATACTCCAGGAAGGATATACGGCCCATTGCGGATGAATGGGAATATTTACCTTTTGATAATCAGAAAATTTTGCAAATGAACCAAATTGCAAGTTTGACTGCGGTACTTTATAGAAATTTATATAACAAATAAAAAGAATTAATCCAAAAAGAACGGCCTGTAAAATACGCCTATGATTTGAAGCATACATAGCACTAAAAAAAACCAGCACATAAGGCAACCAAGAATATCTATTACCACCGCCAATACTTACCCTCCCCAACGGATAATTCTTCATAGAGTATAGGCTGGCAATAACAAATAAGGCTGCAGTAAATAAAAACATACCTGGCAGGCTTTTTAAGTGTTTTTTTTCATATTTAGAAAAATACTTTTGGCCAATAACGATACTTAGCAAACCCCAAAAAAGTTGACCGGCATACTTTGTACCAGGACTATTTGCACCAAACAAAGCTATTTGACGAAATGCAGTATACCAATCTCTGATAGAAGTATTAATTCCAACCGGAGCAGCACGTCCAGAATTGATTAATACAATTGCCTGAACACCGGCGCATCCCAATATAACCCAGTAAACCCAAGAGTTTTTAAAGTCTTTTAGTACAATGGACCTTAACATCAACACTGGCAATAGAATTATTGAAAATGGCCCCGTTAATCCCAGTACTAATAACAAAACCACACTAGCAATTGATAATCGAAACGACTGACTGTTGCTGGTTAGTACTAGTACTGAAAATACTACGCCTAATAACCACTGGGCGTTTGTAATATTGAAAAAATTCTCACCATAATTTGGCTGAAGACAAACCAAAATAACCAGAAATAGCGAAGCAATGAATCCCATTCCAAGTTGCTTTGCTCTTTGTAATAACACAACAAACATGAAGAGATAAGCCATAAACCAACCCACAAACAAAATTATAGGCCGGTGAATG
The DNA here is from genome assembly GCA_903859415.1 of uncultured Methylococcaceae bacterium. Classification (GTDB taxonomy): domain Bacteria; phylum Pseudomonadota; class Gammaproteobacteria; order Methylococcales; family Methylomonadaceae; genus Methylobacter_C. The sequence goes on along the minus strand of CAIOMN010000253.1, from coordinate 28,518 downwards.
AGCTCAAAATAGTTAGCTATAAAGGCAAATATACGCGGATACAAATGCAGATAACCCGCATAAGGTTGCCATATAGCGGAAACCCCCATTGACTTTGCTTGGTTTATAAAGATTTGACCATCTTCAGCCCATAGATACTTTCCTGGGAAGTAGTCATAACTACCCATTCTTGGTAACAAAAGACCGACTGCGATAATCAAAAGTATTGCAAAACACCCTGTAGCCTGCCATTTTTTGATCAACATATTTTCTGAGCTCACTAGATTTTGACAGAACAGGGTGTTTCTTATTGCTTTCATGTAATGAAATGACCTAAATTCAAAATAACCCTATAAACGAATTACGATGACCCATATAATTTATTAGCGCACTATTTTTTCGTCATAACTGATATATAGAGTGGTATCAAGCTGTTAAATTTTGATAAACGACTAATTATTTTTCACCCAGCTTATAGACTTCCTTGTTAGAGTGCCTAGGTTTACTCGAAAGTTGATAGGCTTTGTATTCAGTCCGCTGAGGAAGTTGATCTGGTAAGTCTGGATTTGCTTCAAATACACTTTCCACATACAGCAGCTTGATGTAAAAAAGAGCAGAATATAATGATTTAATCTCTTTTCCGACTCCGACGGCTTGACTTAGGGTCTCCGTTTCATCAGAATCTTCAGTGGTCAATAAAAATACTGTCGTGCTATCAGTTAAAATCAGGCCCAAATGGGCCACATAAAGAGTTCGAATATCTTCTGGCAACGCAGTTAGTGCTGCTCGATCATAAACCGTATCGATTTGACCCAACTCAGCTACAGTCAAAGAAAAATAATCTCCGCATAAAATACTAATTCTGCCATGTTGCCATAAAGTAAACTGGCCCACTTTACGACGCGTGGGTCGCAGATGATTCTCATGAAAAAAGGCTTTAACAGCAACAGGGCTTAACTCAACTCCAATAACCACATGCCCCTGTTTAGCCAACCAGATCATATCCAGGCTTTTTCCACAAAGCGGAACAAACACACGGCTACGTTTAGCTTGATAAAGTCCCGGCCAAAATCGTGTCAACAGTTTATTTGCTGATTCTTGATTAAAATCAATTTGCTGATCACGCCAGCATTGTAACCACAGTAGGTTGTCGCGACCAGTCATCATTATGCTTATTCCAAATATCTAAATGTCTTTATGCCTTTTGATCAATATACAGGTTTCCATTGAGCGCGTCAGCTTTAAAAGATACCTATACGGAGGCTAGGCCCTCCATTGAAGAGTGCCAGAATATTATCTTGCAAAAGCATCGTTGTGTTGGCGCTCAATACCCTCGGTTAAATTAAGACCTTGGTCATTTAATAGATCGCCGACAAAAAACAAACGCATATTAATGATCCAGGCAACTTTTTTTACCTTATTATTTTCTACAATTATAGGCAAGAGGTTATTGTTATTGTTGTTAACAATCTCAACTACAATTGTTTTTGGGCTGCTGGCATCTTCTTTAAGCGCATTTGTAACAATATGCTGAGCTGATTCCACTGTCAACAGTGTATGCACAATCGGTTGCTCGGCATTTTTAGCATTTTTAAGAGACTGCGCATCAAAATAACCGATGTCATAAACAATCTTAATTAACACAGCAAGAAGAAGCGAGCCACCTAAAATAGAAAGGCCAATTTTTAGACGTCTTCTTACCCGGGGGTTTGATAGTTTTTTTATTATTCTTCGAATTTTATTCATTGTTCCATTATAGCATTAACCACAAGAACTCACATAGAGCCACGAATTTTAGTCATCTATGTATGTCCAGCTCATCATGAGTTACAGACACCAACCAGAGTGCTAACGTGGCTGCTAATGCATTACGATCAACGGGCTTACTCAAATGTCCATCCATCCCGGCAGCTAAACTTGTTTCACGCGCCTCTAAAGTGGCATGTGCAGTCAGCGCTATAACGGGTGTACGAACACTATGATTAGCGAGCTCTCGTTCACGTAGTATAACGGTGGCTTCATAACCACCCATAACCGGCATTTCACAATCCATCAGAACTAAATCATAGTGTTTCTCTGCCAATAGATCGAGTGCTTCCTGTCCATTCTCGGCTAAATCAGGCTTAAGTCGAAACCTTTCCAGCATCGCCAATATCACTTTCTGGTTAATTCTATTATCTTCAGCGACCAATACCTGCTTGTGACTGTAATCAGGCCAGGCTCCCTTGTTTGCAACCGATTCAGTGGCATTTGCGTCGGCTTGCTTTTTGTTCGAAATGGGGTCAGCAGGTCTTAATGCCTTTGTGATGGCGTCAAAAAGTTGGGTTTGGCGCACCGGTTTTGTCAGGCTTTGTGCAAAACCTAAGGCCTTGTATTCAGCGTCTGATCCTATCCCTCCAGAGGTCAAAAGTAATCTAGGCGTCCCTGCAATAGTAGGAACCTCGCTAATCGTACGAGCCAGCGCCAGACCATCCATAAATGGCATTTGCAAATCAGATAGCAGGATATCGACCTGCTTTGCACTGCGCTTAGCTTCCATCAAGACAACCAATGCCGCAGAGGCGTTATCTACTGACGAAACAGTCATCCCCCAACTCGTCACATAGTGTTCCAGAATAATCCTGTTATTCTTGTTGTCATCCACTATCAAAGCACGCTTACCCTTAAGATCAACCAGTGCAGGCAACGCAATCTCATTCCCTAGAGGCGCTAACGGCTTTAGCGGCAAACTAAACCAGAAACAAGCACCTTTGTTTAGCTCGCTGTCCACTCCTATAACACCACCCATAAGCTCAACGAGAATTTTACTAATGGACAAGCCTAATCCTGTCCCCCCAAAACGGCGTGACGTGGTGCTATCGGCTTGAGTAAATACCTGGAATAAATGCGCCTGTGTTTCAGGACAAATGCCAATCCCCGTGTCTCTTATTTCAAAACGGACAAGGGCTTCGCCTTCTAGGTTGATTTGAGAGCTGACGGCTACCGACACCTCTCCCCGTTCAGTAAACTTAACAGCATTACCTATTAAATTGGTGAGCACTTGGCGGATCCGGTTAGAATCACCTCTCCAGTAGCCCGGTAGTTCAACGGGAATGAAGCAATTTAACTCTAACCCCTTGGTATAAGCCTGAACAGCCAGTAAACTGCACACGTCCTCGATGAGTGTAGTCAGATTAAAATCAATATTCTCTATTTCAACTTTACCCGCTTCTAATTTGGACAAGTCTAAAATATCGTTGAGAATGGCCAGTAACGCTTCAGCAGAGGAGTAAGCGGTTTCGACCAGCTCAGTTTGCCCCTGGGACATTTCAGTATCGCGGAGTATATCTAGCATACCTAGCACGCCATTCATTGGCGTACGGATTTCATGACTCATATTGGCTAAAAACTCGCTTTTTGCCACGGCCGTTTGCATTGCCAGATCACGAGCTTGCTCCAATACCACCTTGGCACGCTCCTGCAACACTGCTAACGCCAGCATTTCACCCACTTGCTTTAACATTGTCAAGCGACTTTCGTTTTTGGCCGGATAAGGATCAGTATAAAGAAATAGTCCCCCAATTACATTTCCACTCACAACAAGCGGAACGATATAATGCCCGTGTGTCTGCATGTTAGCAAACTCATGCTCGTGCCTAGGATCACAAAGACAATCATCAGATACCAACAATTCTGCGGACAAAGCGGCTCTGCCGCACAAACAACTACCTAAGGCAACTTTTTGCTGTTTTTCAATAAACTCGTCAGTAAAACTGCCTTGTAACACAAACAAATTCAACTTGTCCTCACCTTCGTCACGGAGAAATAAACCGCCTTTCTGTTGTAATTGTAAGGTGTGAATCTTGAACATAATGGATAAAACTGACAAACAACGGTCCTTAAGCGGGGTTGCTTGCTGCAATACCTTTGCAATTTCTAAACGGATAAGGGTATCCTCGCGAACCATTTTCTCAAGCAACTCTTGTTTAACTTGCTCAGTGACGTTACGTTGAATTTGAATATAACCTGATAAATCACCGTTCGCAGCTAAAATGGGGGTAATGTGTAGTTCTGCCCAATATTCCAGTAGATCGCGTGAGGTGCTTTGACCCGAAGCAACCAATGGTGCAATTCCCTTGCGACGATTTAGTAATTTGCCTGACCAACTCTCTTGGCGTTGTAAAGCGGCTTTCATTAACGCTATGCAGTGCTTATCCGCGTTGGAACTATCCAATACAGTCGAACGGAGACCTAACAGCGTAGCCTCAGTCCAACCGGTTTCTTTATAGAAAGCTGAATTAGCAAATTGGATGTAGCCTTGACTATTAGTGATAATAATCATCTCACTACAAGTTTCAATAGCTTTTTTAAAAATACTGAGTTGTTCATCAGCTAGTTTTTGAACAGTAATATCTCGACAAATTGAAATATATTGGTAAGGAGTGCCCGTTTCGTCCAATAAAGGAGTAATGGTACAATCCACCCAGTAACACTGTCCGCTTTTTTTAAGATTACAAAATTCACCTTGCCATATCCGTCCTTGAGTAATCGTCTCCCAGATACTAAGAATACAGGCATTATCGTGATAACCTGAATTAATAATAGGATGATCTTTACCTAACAGTTCGTCTTGCGAATAACCCGAAAGCTCACAAAACTTATCATTAACGTAAATAATACGCCCGCCTGTATCGCAAATGCTGACAAGAGCATGAGCATCTAAAGCCATTCGCAACTCTGCATTCACCCGAATCTGTTCGGTTGTGATTTTTTGCTGTGTTGCAATAACTTTAACCAAGGGCTTTAATACAACTATCCATAATAACGGAGAACCTACAAGGATCAATAGCAAGGTATCGAGTACATTTTCTTGAATAGGAATAATGGTTGCTATGTTGTGTAAAAACAGCATAATCAACCCTTCAACTAGGCTAATAATAAGGCTAATACGAAGCAATGAAACTAGAAAAAGTCGATTCAGCCGCTTGTCAACTACTTGTTGAATATGCATACTACCTGCCATCAGCATTATTTCTGAACGTTGTACGAAACGAACTAAAATCTCGAATGCATTTATTGTTATGAATCATTTGACAAGTTCAACATAATTTATATGATTTGCTATTTAATGTCGCTGATTTCAGGCAAAAGTTATTGAAATTGCCCAATTGAAATCTATAACATAAACTTTATCATATACTCTAACCTCAAGTTTTTAAATTTTTCAAAGCTAATTCTTTAATCAAACATCAAACTCAGAATCAGGCCTCAGAAGGATATTGCGTTAAGCTGGGTGGAATTGCCTTGGTATTTAGTCTAAAGGAAAATTTTGAATTTAACTTTAACTTTAAAGAAGATATGAAATGACTGTGGGTTATTTAACTAAAGCTAAATAACCCACAAAAAATGTAACGTTCATTGAGTTTATACAAAGTTTACTGCATTACTTACTGGCTCAATAATGCCAATGTTTGATTACGGGTTAAGGGATTGATTTGTATCGAACCAATTCCCTTAATACCCAGTTCTTTTGCAGCTGCATAGGATAAATCCATGGCTCTTTTACCATGAAAAGGCCCCCTATCATTAATACGGACGACAACACTACGATGGTTTTTTAGGTTAGTGACTTCCGCGTACGATGAAAGTGGCAGTGTTTTATGTGCAGCTGTCATTGCATACATATTGTATCTTTCGCCATTTGCAGTTCTTCTGCCATGAAACTCTGCACCATACCAAGAAGCTCTCTGAAAAGTAGGATGATGAGATGAGCTATGCGTTTTTTTCATAGCCTTCGAATGAAGACCCGATGCTTCTGCAGATTGAATGGGGTTAGAAAAATAACTGCATATAACAAAATAAGAAACTGCTAATATCAGCTTATTCATAAATAAAAACCTTTTAAAATTAAAATCTGTGGTCTATTTCATAGGTGACCACTTAAAAAGAAACTTAGGTATTGGTTTATGTCCAAGCAACCTAAAATCTTAGTATTAGCACGCTAATGCAATGGTTTTACATCAGCACGTTTTAGCGTTAATTGTTTTAACGCGAGATCAGTTTAACTTGGCAAGTCTTAAGTAAACATTAAATGGGTTATCAGCAATCTAAAAAAGCAGACCAAGATAATCAAAGGGTTAGTAAATTTTGCATATAAAAAAGGCCTTACATCTCTATAAGACCTTTATTTATCAAGCCGCCAACAAGTGCAACTATTCAAGTGCAACTATTCAAGTGCAACTATTATTGATACAAAAAAATGGCTTTTGTGCTCGTTGAAGAATTTTTTATTCCTCTGAGGTCACATTGATCCTTTTTGGCTTAAGTGCTTCACGTTTTGGAATAATGATTTCCAAAACACCGTGCTTGCATTTTGCATTAATTGCATCACCGTCTGCGGTAACGTATAACGGCCATGATATCTTCCCCTACGAAGATAGGTCTTCATATTTAAAATTCAAGTCTCTCAAGCAATTTTTTATAGTTAGCTAAAACATCAATTTAGGCATAAATATTATAAACATGTCATAATAGACAGCTTTATATTTACTATTTTATAGATTACCCAAGTACATACATGTCTGTATCTCGTTCTTTAACCTTCATGCACGATTGTATCTCTAACAAATCATGATGTTAAATGACCAAAAACTTCGTGAACTTGGCCTGGCAGTGATTCAAGTTGAGGCCGAAGCAATCAGCTCCCTTGCTAAACAAATTAATGATGATTTTATAAGCGCTTGTAAGTTGTTATTTAGCTGTGTAGGTCGAGTTATTGTAGTAGGTATGGGTAAATCGGGGCATATTGCCGGTAAAATTGCAGCCACTTTAGCCAGTACAGGCACTCCAGCATTTTTTGTTCATCCCGGCGAAGCGAGTCACGGTGATTTAGGGATGATTACCAAACAGGACGTCATACTTGTTTTATCCAACTCCGGTGAAACCGAAGAAATTCTAAAAATATTACCGCTTATCAAGCGTTTAGGTATTCCCTTAATTGCAATGACTGGCAACCCTTTATCTACGCTTGCTAAGGATGCTACGATTCATATCAATGTCTCCGTTGAACAAGAAGCCTGTCCTTTAGGACTTGCACCCACTTCTAGCACAACAGCTGCTTTAGTGATGGGCGATGCCTTAGCGATCTCATTACTTGAAGCTAAAGGCTTTACCCGTGACGATTTTGCCTTATCTCATCCAGGCGGAAGCTTGGGAAGACGATTACTATTAAGAGTAAGTGATATCATGCATACCGGCTCTAATATACCTTCGGTTCCTGAGACTGCTCGTATCAGCGATGCACTATTGGAAATGACTGAGAAAAAACTTGGCATGACCGCGATTGTTAATGCAGATAATCAAGTGATTGGTATTTTCACTGATGGTGATTTAAGACGCACCTTGGCAAAAAGCAGAGATATCCATCAAACTGTAATCAGTGAAGTAATGACGAACCATTGTTCGGTTATTTCTGCTGACATACTTGCTGCTGAAGCCATGCAAATAATGGAAAAAAAGAAAATCAATGCACTTATTGTTGTTTCCGATCAGAAACAGGCAATCGGCGCTTTAAATATGCATGATTTGATTCGCGCAGGCATTGTCTAATGATTGTCTGTACTAAAACCAGCTTATTTAGCATTTCTGAGAAAGCCAAAAAACTTAAACTCTTGATTCTTGATGTAGATGGCGTATTAACTGATGGCAAGCTTTTTTTCGATCATCAAGGTAATGAGTACAAGTCTTTTCATGCCCGAGATGGTCATGGCATAAAGTTATTGCGACAATCAGGCGTTGAAGTCGCAGTAATATCTGGTAGAAAGTCTCCATCAGTTGCATTGCGTATGAAAAATCTCGGCATTGAACATGTATACCAAGGTCATGAAAATAAATTAGCCGCTTTTAACGAAATACTTGATAAATTAAGCATCACGGCCGACCAAGTGGCACATGTAGGAGATGACCTGCTCGACTTACCCCTTATGATTAGAGTTGGCTTGTCTATTGCTGTTGCTGATGCAAACTTTGCAGTGACTCAAAGAGCTCATTGGTGTACTTCTTTGCCGGGCGGACAAGGTGCTGTGCGCGAAGTATGCGATTTCATTATGCAAGCTCAAGGTACTTTTGACGAAATTTTAAACACTTATTTAAAATGACATTCAAATCGACCTTAAGAGATAGTAAACTCTATATTTACCTGGGAGTTATCGCCCTGCTCAGTAGCTGGATAGCAAACTTTACAGATCTGGTTATACCCTTTCATCCTAATGCCACACCACATAGCCCAGATTATTTTAGTACAGGCTATACCAAATGGGAAATGAATGAACTGGGTGCCGTAAAAAATAAATTATTCGCTGATAAAATCCTTCACTATAGTGATGATGGTACTACCCATACATTTAAACCAGTCATGTTTTTTTATAACGACAAAACACCGCCGTGGATTATCACCTCTGAAACAAGTATTCTCTCAACTGACGGCAAGGACTTACTGTTAAATGGGCAGGTAACCATTAACCGGGAAAAAGCTGAAGGTATTACTCCTTTAACTATTAACACGAGCATGTTAAAAGTAAAACCCGATATCAGTTATGCAGAAACAAATCAATGGGCTGAATTAATTAGCCCACCCAATAAGACAACAGGGACGGGTATGAAAATGACCTATATTGAGCCAATTCATTTGCAGTTACTCGCTAATGTAAAGGGGAATTATGAATCAAAAAAACAATAAAACAACTTTTTTCTATGGCTGTGTACTATTATTAGCTTTTTTCAGCCCTAATGTTTGGCCACTGGAGAGCGATTCGAAGCAACCTATAGTGATTGACTCGAATACCGCGACATACGATGATGCTGCAGCGACAAGTACCTACGTGGGCAATGTTATTTCAGTTCAGGGTAGTATCGTTGTACATTCAGATAAACTAGTTGTTTATTTTGTCAATGGCGATGCTGAAAAACTGGTTTTTACCGGCAACAAAGCGAAGTTTAAGCAAACACCTAGCGAGGGAGAAAAAGATATCACTGGCGAAGCAGCAACTGGTGAGTTTTACCCGAAAAAAGACCTGTTAATTCTAATTAAAAATGCAACAGTTTGGAAAGATAATGGCACCTATTCCAGTGAATTGATTGAATATAATATTAAAACTTCACTGGTTAAAGCAGGTGAAAAAACCTCTGATAACAAGCGTGTTCATGTTGTTATTGAGCCTAAGAATGAAACCTCCAATGCAGCTCAACATTCTGCAAACAATAAATGATAAAGACTTAAAGTGCAAGATAACAGATACCAGCGTAAGATCATGACATTAAAACGGATCTACTTTTACATTTTATCCTTTACACTGTAAATAATGGCAACCCTAGCAGCTCATCAGTTAATTAAAACCTACAATAAACGAAATGTGGTTAACGGAGTGTCATTATCTGTAAATACTAATGAGATCGTTGGTTTATTGGGGCCTAACGGCGCGGGTAAAACAACAAGTTTTTACATGATAGTTGGCTTAGTTAAGGCCGATGCAGGTAAAATAACACTCAACTCTAAAGATATAACGTTTGACCCCATGCATGTGCGAGCACTAAAGGGTATTGGTTATTTGCCTCAAGAACCTTCGGTTTTCAGAAAGTTAAGTGTCGCCGATAACTTACGTGCCGTTATGGAAATCCGCTCAGACTTATCAGAAGGACAAATAGAATTAACCATTGAGGAGTTGTTGCAAGAATTTCATATTGAGCATTTACGCCATCAAATAGCCTTGGGGCTATCAGGCGGAGAACGGCGTCGAGTTGAAATTGCAAGAGCATTGGCAACTAATCCTCAATTTATATTATTAGATGAACCCTTTGCCGGAGTTGATCCTATATCAGTAGAGGATATCAAGAAAATCATCGAACATTTAAAACAGCGTGGAATTGGAATTTTGATTACAGAGCACAATGTCAGAGAAACTCTAGGAATTTGTGATCGTGCCTATATAGTTAACGCTGGCAAAGTAATTGCAGAAGGTACTGCCGAGACTATCGTTGCAAATAAAGAAGTACGTGAAGTTTACTTAGGTAAAAACTTTAGTCTTTAAATAATGCAGCCTTATCGCGACTGCCTAACCAGAAACAGGGTAACCTTAAAATATTACTCATACACAATAGTGAGCATATGAAACAGTCCTTAAATCTTAGGCTAGGCCAACAATTAACGATGACACCCCAATTGCAGCAGGCTATTAAACTCCTGCAAATGTCTACGTTAGATTTACAACAAGAAATTCAGCAAGCGCTTGAATCTAATATCATGCTGGAAATAACTGATGACGAGGGAGGCCCACGAGAAGGCATTCTTGCATCCGAAAAAAAGCTTGAAAACACAGATACTTTTACTAGTGAAGGCTCGCAAACTAACATTCCTGATGAATTGCCAGTTGATTCTTCTTGGGATGATATTTATGAAAACTCCGCTGCACCCGTCTCCGGAAATACAGACACGGTAGAATTTGAGAGCCAACGCACTAACAGTTCAACGCTGTTGGATCACTTATTATGGCAACTAGAATTAACACCTTTCTCAGAGCGTGATCATGCGATTGCCATGGCCGTCATTGATTCGGTTAATGAAGATGGTTATTTAAGTAGCTCACCAACTGATATTTATGAAGGATTGCAAAATCAATTTGTCGATCTTGATTTTGATGAAGTCAATGCTGTGCTCCATAGAGTACAACAATTTGACCCTGCAGGTGTCGCAGCAATTGACTTAAGTGATTGCTTACGCTTGCAACTACTACAACTACCTGAGTCTACAGCTTATAGAAGGGAGGCCTTACTGGTAGTCACACGTTATTTGAAGCTACTGGCTACTCATGAGCAGGCGAAATTACTTAAAAAGCTTGATGTTAGCGAAAGGGAATTAACTGATATCGTTAGTTTAATTCGAACGTTAGACCCTAAACCAGGTGCGCAGATACAAGAATCGGACTCCGAGTATGTTATACCTGATGTATATGTTACTAAACATAACGATCAATGGGTGGTCAACTTAAATCCAGATATTGCACCTAAATTACGCATCAATCCATTTTATTCAACACTCATAAAAAGAGCCGATAACAGTAAAGATAATGTTTGCATGAAAGATCATTTACAAGAAGCTAAATGGTTTATCAAAAATCTTCACAATCGTAACGACACTTTATTACGCGTTGCACGAAGCATCGTTGAAAAACAAACAGCTTTTCTTGATCATGGTTCTATTGCAATGAAACCCATGGTTTTGAGAGATATTGCTGAGGAATTAAAGCTACATGAATCGACAATTTCAAGAGTGACAACACATAAATTCATGCATACTCCCAATGGTATCATTGAATTTAAGTATTTCTTTTCAAGTCACGTCTCAACAAAAGACGGGGGTGAATGCTCATCAACCGCCATAAGATCTTTTATAAAAGAATTAATCGACAATGAGAATCAAGGAAGACCTTTAAGTGATAGTAAAATTGCCGATTTTTTACAAGCAAAAGGCATTAATGTTGCGAGAAGAACCATTGCCAAATACCGTGAAGCAATGCTTATTTCATCATCAAGTCAACGAAAACGCATTTTGTAAAACAAATAGATAGTACCAACCAACCATGATTTATAATAAAAAGGAGTTCATCCCATGCAAGTAATAGTAACAGGCCACCATCTAGAAGTCACTGAAGCTTTAAAAGCTCATGTAGACTCAAAATTCGAAAAATTAGCCCGTCATTTTGACAATGTTACCGATGTACACGTTATTTTAAGTGTAGAAAAATTAGTTCAAAAAGCAGAAGCAACACTGCAATTAAGTGGCGCAAAATTGTTCGCTGAAGATCATCAAGAAGATATGTATGCAGCAATTGATGCATTAGTTGACAAATTAGACCGTCAAATCATCAAACACAAAGAAAAAACCAGCAACCACAGATAAGCTAATCACAAGGTGCAAGGGATACTATCTATAATTTAAAAATTTCCCTTGTACCTTGATCAACGCGAGCCTACTTTATGAGACTGTTAATTGTTAGTGCATTATCGGGTTCGGGTAAAAGTATTGCCTTAGACACCTTGGAAGATTGCGGTTATTACTGTATCGATAATTTACCGTTGAATTTACTGCAAGATTTCATTAATCATGTCATGCTCGCTGATCAAAAAGCCTATGCAAAAACAGCGATAGGAATTGATGCCAGAAACCAATTTGAAAGCTTGGATAACTTTTCGGAAAGCTTAAAACTTATTCGAGAGAAAGGCATTGATTGTGAAGTTATTTTTTTACAGGCAGAGGAGTCTACCTTATTAAAACGTTATAGTGAGACCCGTCGAAAGCATCCCCTAACTGATTATAATATACCCCTTAAGGAAGCATTAAAAATTGAAAAGGAAATGCTCACAGAATTCGCCCGCCATGCCAATGTCATCATTGACACCAGTCGTACCCAATACCACCAGTTACGTGAACTTATCAGAGATCAAATCGGCGAACGAGATATTAAACATATTTCTATGCAGTTTCAATCATTTGGATTTAAACATGGCGTTCCATTAGACGCTGACTTTGTGTTTGATGCGCGCAGCCTACCCAATCCTTACTGGATTCCAGAATTACGTCCTTTTACAGGAAAAGATCAACCCGTCATTAGTTTCCTTAAAAATGAACCCTTGGTCGATGAGTTTTTTAATGATATTAAAGGCTTTCTTGAACGCTGGATTCCACGATTCGAAGCGGAAAGACGTAGCTATTTAACTATTGCCATTGGCTGTACAGGTGGGCAACACCGTTCTGTTTATCTGGCTGATTTGTTAATCGAACATTTTCGAAAGCCATTCGTTAATGTTATCGTTCGGCACAGAGAATTACATTAAGCACCGAACGAATTGTTCAAGTCAACAATCTACCATTGAGATTTACGCACCATAAAACTACGGCCTTTAATCTTGCCGTTCTTTATACAACTTAAAGCTTTATCTACACTTGCTTGTTTAATGGCTACGTAAGCATGGGCATCAAAGATATCTATCTTTCCTACTTCACTGCCTACTATTCCACCAGCGCCTGTCAAGGCACCCAAAATATCACCTGGCCTTACTTTATCTTTGCGACCACCATCAATCCATAAGGTCACCATCGGTGGCTCAAAGCGTTGTTCATATTTGAGTTGAAAAGGAGCTGTTTCATCCCATTTTGCAGTTGTATTTTGATACTCTTCAATCGCTTTGACTCGATTAAGCTCTGCTTCTGTACATAAACTTAAGGCCAAACCTCTTTTTCCTGCACGTCCGGTACGACCAATTCGGTGTACATAAATTTCTGGGTCCCAAGGTAAATCATAATTGATAACCGCTTGCAGCTCTTTAATATCAAGTCCTCGTGCGGCCACATCGGTAGCCACCAGAACAGAACAACTGTTATTAGCAAAACGGACCAGGACTTGATCCCGATGTTTTTGATCTAAATCACCGTGTAACGCCTGCACTGAAAAGCCACAATTGCTTAAGGCATTGGCAATATCCTGACATTCTCTTTTGGTATTACAAAATACTACCGTTGATTCAGGACGATGATACGCTAACAAATAACCCAAGGCGTTAATCCGCTCGGCTTTTTCTATTTGATAAAAATGCTGTTCAATCACGCTATCGTGATGACTGCTATCAATCGTCACGGACAGGGGTTTATACTGAAACTTCTGGCTAAGTTCCCGAATAGGATCGGTATAAGTCGCTGAAAAAAGTAGTGTTTGTCTATGTGTAGGCGCATAAGAGATAACATCCGTTATCACTTCTTCAAAGCCCATATCCAGCATACGATCCGCTTCATCTAATACCAGCGTTTTTAAATTGCTTAAGCGCAGACTCCGTTTACGTAAATGTTCTTGTAATCGTCCTGGCGTACCCACAACCACATGAACTCCATGCTCTAATGAACCGACTTGAGGTCCAAACGGCACACCGCCACATAAAGATAATACTTTAATGTTTTGAGTAAAACGGGCCAGCGTCCGTATTTCTTTACAAACCTGATCGGCCAGTTCTCGTGTTGGGCAAATAACTAACGCCTGCACCCTAAAGCTGCTAAAGTCTAATCTTGACAACAATCCAATGCCAAAGGCTGCGGTTTTACCACTACCTGTCTTTGCTTGAGCAATAATATCCTTGCCTTCCAAAATATGTGGCAAAGTTTCTGCCTGAATAGGCGTTAAGTGGGTATAGCCTATCGACTCAATATTTTCAAGTAAGGCAGGTTTTAAGGGTAAAGAAGAAAATTCAACAGTATTCACAAAGACTCTTTTTATCAAACGCGAGTGGCGGCGAACTGCCGCCATTTAATGACTTATGATAACAGATAATGTTTGTTGCTCACGCTAAAACCCACCAAATAACTCTAGATACAATTCCCTTAAATCTAAAAAAAGCGTAGTATATAAGCCTAAACTACCTTTCTTCTTTACAACCGCCTTAAGCCATTACAGTCGCCTTAAGTTAATCCATTTAAAATTGAGCATAAATGACATTTAAATCAAAATCTGCTCCAGATAACTCTTTAGATGTTAATACGTTTATTTTTTCAATCTCGCCTCTCCAACTTACACTGGCTTTAACTTTACTGATTACAGGCTGTACTTTAGGACCTGATTTTAAGAGCCCAGAAAGTCCTGATACGGATAGCTACACCGTTGATAAATCATCAAATCATTTATCAACAACAACTTCAAAATCCGGAGCCGCTCAATCCATAAGCATTGGAAAAGAAATAGAGGGACAATGGTGGACTTTATTCAATTCTCCAGCGTTGACTCAGTTAATTGCTCAAGCGTTAGAGAAAAACCCAAATCTTCAGGCAGCTTCCTACGCTTTGACCCAAGCCCAAGAAACAGCTATTGCTGCGCAAAGCTCTTTATTTCCTACCTTAGATATCGTCACTAAAAGTACTCAACAAAAAATATCAGGCGCTCAATTTGGTAACCCTAACTTTGCTGGCTCTACCTACTCACTAAACAGTGGGTCTGTGCAAGTGGCTTATACCTTAGATGTGTTTGGTGGAATTAGACGACAAATTGAAAGTATAGAAGCCGAAGAAAACTACCAGCGATTTCAATTGGAAGCCGCCTTTTTAACAATGGCGTCGAATGTCGCCAGTAGTGCGATTCAAGAAGCCTCGTTAAGAGCGCAAATTAAAACGACTGAACAAATAATAGCATCACTTACCCATCAATTAGAACTAGTCAAGCGACAATATGATTTAGGTAGCGTTTCAAAGATCAACATCTTGTCTTTGCAAGCCACCTTAGAACAAACCCGAACGACCCTGCCGCCTTTACAACTGCAATTGGCTAAAACACGACATAGTTTAACGGCACTAGTTGGCGAATTACCCAGTACAAAACTGAGCGCTGAATTTAATCTATCTGAATTACATCTACCCGAAGCATTGCCGTTGAGTCTACCGTCTAAATTGGTGCAACAACGACCTGATATTAAAGCACAAGAAGCCTTATTGCATGATGCCAGCGCTCAAATTGGCGTTGCTACCGCTAATTTATTACCCAACTTTACCATCAATGCTAACGTCGGCACGATTGCTACGCGATTAGCGGACTTATTTGTCCCTGGCAGTTTAATCTGGAGCGTTGGGGGCAACTTGTTGCAACCAGTCTCGAGTCTCGGTTCTCTAATTCATAAGCGTCGTGCGGCATTAGCTGCCTATGAGCAATCAGCGGCTCAATACAAAAGTACGGTGTTACAAGCTTTTCAAAACGTTGCTGATACATTAAGTGCACTGGAGCTTGATGCAACCGCTTTAAAAACTCAAGATACCGCGTTACAGACTGCATTGGATAACCTGGAACTGACCCGACAACAATATCAGATCGGTGCGGTCAGTTATCTGTCTTTATTGATCGCTGAACAAAACTATCAAAAAGCTCAAATGGGGCAAATTATTGCCCAAGCCAATCGCTATACAGATACAGTTACTTTGTTTCAGGCTTTAGGGGGTGGCTGGTGGAAGCGCCCAGACTTATCGACTCATTTAATAACTGAGCAACAAAAAAAATCAGCACCCTAAGATGAACTATTCATGTTAATGGACAAACAAACTCACCTTTTACCCACGCTCTAACTTACTTTAAATTCATGTTTGCGCAAAACTCCGACAGGACATTGAAATGATTAAACGTATGATCATTATGCTTAGCATAGTAGGGATAATACTCACCGGAATTTTCGGCTTCATCAGCTTTAAAGGACGCATGATAAAACAGTTTATGTCCGCTCAAGGTGAACCACTACAAACAGTCTCAACAACGACAGCTGAATCGTTGGAATGGTCACCAAAACTAGAGGCCGTAGGTAACATCCAAGCCATTCAAGGTATTAATGTCAGCGCCGAAGTCGCAGGCATTGTAGATGAAATCTACTTTAAACAAGGCGATACCGTCAAGGCAGGCACGCCGTTATTACAATTACGCGCTTATGATGATAAAGCTAAGCTTGATTCACTTAAGGCTGCTGTGCAACTCGCACAGGTCACTTATCTTAGAGATCAAGCCCAATATGAAGTCAATGCCATTAGTAAGCAAACGCTGGATATTGATAAAGCGAACCTTGATATGGCCAACGCTAATGCCGCTCAACAACAAGCACTGCTTAATAAAAAACTGATTCGGGCACCATTTACCGGCCAACTCGGCATTAGACAAGTTGATGTGGGGCAGTATCTTGAAGCGGGTGCAGCAATCTGCACTTTACAAGCACTGGATACTGTTTTTGCTGATTTTTATTTGCCACAGCAACTTCTAGGCTCGCTCAAACTCGGCCAACAAGTCAATCTCAAATCAGACACCTATCCTGCCCAGACATTTACGGGAGAAATTACAGTCATCAACCCTAAAGTTGAACTTAACACCCGTAACGTTCGACTAAGGGCCACTTTAAAAAACTCTCAAAATAAGTTACTGCCAGGCATGTATGTCACAGTCAATATTACCACTGGGGCAGCCAACAGTTTTATCACGCTACCTCGCGCAGCTCTAACGTTTAATACTTTTGGCTCTAGCGTTTATCGCATTGAAAAAAACGGCGTCGATGAAAAAGGCCTACCCAAGTTAATTGCCAAACAAAGCATAGTCATTACTGGAGCTATGCGAGGGGATCAAGTTGCAATACTCAGCGGTATTAGCGCAGGCGATACCATCGTCACCGCAGGGCAAATAAAGTTACACAATGGCTCACCCGTTACTGTTGATAATTCAATTCAGCCCAGTAACCAGGCTAACCCACAACCCATTGACCAATAATCCGCTATGAAATTTACAGATATTTTTATCCGTAGACCTATTCTGGCGACTGTCGTCAGCATGATGCTTTTAGTGTTGGGGCTACGTGCACTCAGTGAACTGCCTATTTTACAGTATCCTCGCACAGAGAATGCTGTTGTCACTATCACAACAACCTACTTTGGAGCAGATCCCGATCTGGTTGCCGGGTTTATTACAACGCCGCTTGAAAATAGCATAGCACAAGCGAATGGCATCGATTACATCACTTCAACGAGTCAAAACAGTATCAGTACAATAACGGCTAATTTACGACTCAACTTTGATCCAAACAAAGCTTTAACCGAAATCAATGCCAAGGTTAATGCCGTTCATAATCAATTACCACCAGAAGCACAAACCCCCGTATTGAGTGTTAAGATTGGTCAGACTATTGACGCGATGTATATTGGTTTTTCCAGCGACCAATTACCCGCCAACAACATCACCGATTATTTAATCCGTTCAGTTCAACCTAGGTTACAAGCTGTTGAAGGCATCCAAACGGCTGAACTGTTAGGGGGGAAAAACTTTTCTCTACGCGCCTGGTTAGATCCCAATAAGCTGGCTGCTTACTCACTGACCGCCACCGACATTAGCGCAGCATTAGCTAGAAATAATTATATTGCGGGTCTAGGTACGACTAAAGGCCAAATGGTTCAGGTTAACTTGGTGGCTTCAACGAGTTTACATTCTGTCGCCGAATTCGAAGACCTGGTTATCAAACAACAAGATGGAGCCATTATTAGACTAAAGGATGTGGCTAAAGTCACACTAGGCTCTGATGATTATGAATCCAGCGTTTCTTTTGATGGCGATAAAGCGGTTTATATTGGTCTGCAAGTCGCATCCAGTGCAAACCTACTTGAAGTTATAGAGAGAGTGCGCAAAGCGTTTCCGAGCATTCAAGCCCAGTTACCCGCAGGCATTAGTGGAAAAATAGTTTACGATTCAACAAAGTTTGTTGATAGCTCTATTGATGAAGTAATTCATACGCTTATCGAAGCATTGCTCATTGTTACATTGGTGGTTTTCGCCTTTTTGGGCTCACCTCGCTCTGTACTCATACCCGTTATTGCCATACCTCTTTCTTTGGTTGGTACATTCACCATTATGCTGGCCTTTGGGTTTTCGATTAATTTACTGACCTTGTTAGCGCTAGTACTTGCTATTGGTCTGGTAGTTGATGATGCTATTATTGTTGTCGAAAATGTTAACCGGCATCTTGAAGAGGGACTGCAACCTGTACAGGCTTCTTTGCTTGCCGCTAGAGAACTGACTGGCCCCATTATCGCAATGACCATTGTATTAATTGCCGTTTATGTTCCCGTGGGTTTCCAAGGTGGACTAACAGGCGCATTATTCTCGGAATTCGCTTTTACAGTGGTCGGTGCAGTCACTGTTTCTGCTGTTGTCGCGTTGACCTTATCACCCATGATGAGTTCTAAATTGTTAAAAGCACATACGGGAGACCGCAGTGGTTGGGAAGAGCGTATTGTTGACTTTATTGACCGACAAGTTTCGGCAATGCAACGCGCCTATTCTCGAACCCTTCATAGTTCATTGGACTATTTACCTGTCACTACTGTATTTGCTCTAATTATCCTAGGAAGCATCTACTTTCTTTATAGTAGTGCCAATAGAGAACTCGCGCCCCAAGAAGATCAAGGTGTTTTAATCACCATGGCCACTGCCGCACCGGATGCAACCCTACAGCAACGCCTGCTTTATGCTGAACAAGTTTACAAAAAGTTTATTTCACATCCTGAAACGGATCATGTATTTCAGCTTAATGTACCGGGTCAATCCATTGCAGGGATGGTACTTAAACCTTGGCATGAACGCACTACCAATACAAACCAGTTACAGCCTATCATCCAGGAGGAAATGAATCAAATATCGGGGGTTCGGGTCGCAGCTTTTCAACCGCCACCATTACCTGGCAGTAGCGGCCTTCCTGTACAATTTGTAATCGGTTCAACCGATTCATTTGATCAATTAAACACCGTCGCACAGCAATTTATGCAAGCCGCTCAAAAGAGCGGCATGTTTATATTTCTGGATAGTGACCTAAAGTTTGATCAACCGCAATCGCAAGTTAACATTGATCGCAATAAAACAGCGCTATTGGGTCTTAGCATGCAAGATGTCGGTTCGTCATTAGCCTCTATTCTAGGCGGTGGGTATGTCAATTATTTCAGCATGACAGGACGCTCTTATAAGGTTATTCCTCAAGCGCAACAAGCCTCCCGACTGAACGCAGATCAATTACTTAACTATCATGTTCGTACCGCTGATGGCAGCACCATTCCACTATCTACCATTGCTTCTATCAGCACCAAAACAGTCCCGCAGTCATTAAATCGTTTTCAGCAATTAAACTCAGCCGTTATTTCAGGCGTCCCATTCCCAGGTGTGACAGTCGGTGATGCAGTCAATTCCTTACAAAAACTGGCTACCCAACTATTACCCCCCAGTTATTCTGTTGATTATGCGGGTCAATCGCGGCAAATGATTCAAGAATCCAGTAGCTTTATTTTTACCTTTGCTTTTGCCTTAATTATTATTTTCCTGGCGCTCGCGGCACAATTTGAAAGCTTCAGAGATCCGCTGATTATTCTGGTGTCAGTACCCATGTCGATAGCAGGGGCGCTTATTTTTATCGCCTTAGGGATTGGTGGAGCAACTCTTAACATTTATACCGAAGTTGGCCTGGTTACCCTGATGGGCTTAATCAGTAAACATGGTATCTTGATTGTTGAATTTGCAAATATCAAACAAAAAGAAGGTCTGTCTAAAAGAGCCGCTATTGAAAGTGCCGCCAGCATCCGGTTAAGACCGATTGTCATGACGACTGCCGCCATGGTATTAGGCGTATTACCGCTTATTTTTGCTTCGGGTGCAGGTGCCGTTTCTCGCTTTAATATAGGTCTGGTTATAGCAACGGGCATTGCTATAGGCACATTGTTCACACTCTTTGTTGTTCCAGCCGTCTATCTTTTAATCGGTCAAAATCACGCCAAAACAATTGATGAACATTATCCCTAATCCTGACTTTTAGAGGACTGTTTCACCTATGACTATTTTCTTAAGTTTTTTAGAATCTCCTCCAATGGAACCAGATTCATCTTGACCCTAAACAAGACTTCATTATTTTGCAACAACCCATAACAATGATAGGTTCGCTGCCTGATATTTGTTTGATTTAGCGTATTGTCACTGGATTCAGGCAATTGCTTTACTAAAATATGCAACGTATCATTATTCTTAAGTTGACTCACATAGTGCCTGTCTACCGATATTTCATGGGATGTATAAACCATCGGATTCAGTTTAAAATCATGATGTTCTAACTGTGCCTTCTCAAGTAAAGCCCCCGAAGTCAGACTACAGGGAAATATTTCTGGATAATTTGCGATATGCATTAATTCATCAAAATAATCAGACTGCTCGGCTAAAGAACCCGACAAGAAATTCTTGACTGAACCATTATTCATAAACTTACGCTTAAAAAAATAATCTGTCCCTGGAACCGTTGTTAAATCTTCTACCTCATTAAGATCAGGTAACTTATCAAACGATGTATCCGACAAAAAAAGTGGTGATTGAGTTTCTTTCTTGAACCCCAATAACACCGTTTTCCCATCTGACTTCATGGCAATACGATTACCTAAGGTCAAATGTGGAATGGTGGTAATGAGTGTCTTTTTAATCTCTAAATAAACCGGGGTTCTGGGCCGAACCGCGTTTACAAAGGTGATTTGGTAATTACTAAAACGCAGATCGTTTTCAGCAATTATACGGTTTTCATGATGTGCGGCCCGATAAAGCAACATTTGGTATTCGATTAACGTATTGAGTTGATAACCCAATACGATAGGCCCTCTAAAGGGATTGTGAGTTATCTGCAACCATTTATGCTTATCATGAAATAAATTAAAATCATCAGTAGCATTACGGGCTACTTCAATATGAATCTGATCGAAAATGAATGACTCATCTTTCATGTTTTTCCCTAAGAAGGCTTATATTTATCAATTACCTCAAGTTTAGCCAAGGCAACTTTTATGTCTGCTTCAGTATCAGCATTCAGTTCATTATTTTTATACACTTTTTCAAGCAGACCTTCTGTAACCAAAGCCTCTTTAATCCAACGCTTGGTAAATCGATAATTGTTATAAGTGGTAGCGACCTCTCCCGTTATTGGATTTAACAAGCCTTTCTTTGCATTAGTCTTATTGGCTTCCTTACTAACATCATCTTTAGGAATACTTTTTTTCAACGGGGTTGGTTTAATGGTACTGGGCTTTTTAGGGGGTTTAACCGATTCTGTTAACGGCTGAGGAACTATTGCATTTTGAACTGCTTCCCTTGCTTTTAGTTTTGGCGCTTCTTCTTTTGGAACTTCTTGATGCTCATTGACGGCCTGATAGACAACGTAAGCCACAAAAATGATAATTAGTGCAAATAGCCCTTCAAACATAACACCCTCGACTTGTTTATTATTTTTATATTTTTGTCTTGAGGTTCTCTCATGACCCATACGATAACTTAATGATTATGCGGCTCAATATACCAGAAGCGATGAATCTAGTTAAGATTTAAATCTACACCTTAACTGGTCTGTTTGCCTCTTGCACGTTCTTGACATTGTCGTAAATCGTAATCGCTAAGTTTAGAATACCAAGCCTTGCGAATTTCAATCGCCCAGCGCTCAATTTGGTTAACATCGGGTTCTGCTGGTAATGCAGATACAGCAAAGCTCTCATCTAGTTTTTTTAGCTCTTCAGTCGCCTTAGCCATTAGCTCATCATAATCAAAATGACCCGCTTTAATCGACAGTAATTCATCACGGTCTGATCGTCTAATCTGTGGCCGTCCAGTGTCTGCAATTTCTTTAGCCATACGTAACAGACGGAAGGTATGCATCATATTCTTTGCATCATAGCCGCCACCGTGTCCCAAGGTTACTTGGTAACGCTCTTGGTTACGAGACTGCTCCCAGGCACGATAGTCATGATAATCACGTAGACGACGTGAATAGTCATCTTTGTTAAAGACTAACCAGACGCGAGGCTGCATCCCCTTGGGTATCGATGATAAACACACATCTTGTGATAGCGTAGAATTTCCCTGACTACCTTCAGAGCGAAACAAGCCTTTAAAACACGTTGCACCCTGCTCGTAATCATCGGCATAAAACAATGCATAGCCATCGCGGACATGGGGCAGTGCAGTCAATCCACACCGTTCGGCAAGAAAATCATGTTGGGAAAGCCATTGCTCAGTAGCAACGGTTCTATCACCCTCAACGATATGGCAACACTCAATGGGTCGCGGC
Organism: uncultured Methylococcaceae bacterium; assembly: GCA_903859415.1. Classification (GTDB taxonomy): domain Bacteria; phylum Pseudomonadota; class Gammaproteobacteria; order Methylococcales; family Methylomonadaceae; genus Methylobacter_C. Next base: position 5,880 of record CAIOMN010000253.1, on the reverse strand, counting down.
ATAACATCCGACACCGGATTAAAAATCTTTTTATTTAACCCCTTAGCTCGCTTTACCTGGCTCATTGCGTAACCTGCAAAACTATCTCGACATAAGCGTGACAAGATACGCTCAGGTTTGATCTGTTCCATCAATGGATGCCTATAAATAACTGTTTCCTGAGGCGCAAACAATAGCTCAATGCTAGAGGGGTTGTTCTTGGCTAACAATTTGAGATATTTACCCAGCTCATAATACGTATGATCATTTCGATCGCTGTTGACTTGCTCAATATAACTAAACCCAAAATACAGATCTTGAGGCAGGATAAACACACCACGCGTATCGGTATCAGACTCGGGCATACTTAATCCATAAGCTCGGCTTCCACTCACCGTATCAAGCAGGATAAGCTTTTGCTCCTTCAGGTCTTTAATACTTAGCGTCATAAATACCTTAGCGAATGAAAAGTTGCCCCTATAAACCAAGGCATTGTTGAAATAAGTGATCCAGACTAACTCTATCTCCAGTTCCTACAGGCAATATTTTTGCCGCATCTTGCAAACGTGCCAGTTCTCTAACTAAGAAATCATCAAGCATGGCTATACGTGGAATCGGGACTTGCTCATCAATGTGCAACTTACGTATCTGCAAATCCAGAATACATTTCTGAATGTCTGTTTGATCATCAATTACCGGTAACAAAAGCGCCAATTCCATAGGTGGAAATGTCTGGTACCGTTCTATCCATAATGCAGCCAAGAGCGGTCGCACCCTATAAAAGTATTTTTTTATTTTTATTGTTTCAGCATCAAATGATTGATCCATTGTATTACGACATATAGATAAATAATGATGACATGCGGTAATGGGTGAGTAAAAAGAATCCAATATGTGACTGTCGTCTCGAAGATTGAATGGTGGCGTTATGTGGTAGCAAACAGGCGACTGTAACCATTCCCATATCGCAGGGTTTGATTTGCTCAGCAATCTTAGGGTCTTACGTAAATCCCAGCCACCCAAATCCAGCAAGCCTACCGGAGTGTCTTCTAAGGGTAAGTCGATGACATCCCTTTCCTCGCTAAGCCTTAAATACCATTCAATCGGATGAACATAAATAAACCGCACATCATAATCACTATCGGGTGACGGAAATCCCCACGCTCGACTACCAGATTCGCAAGCATATATAATCTTGATTTGGTACTCTTCAGCAATAGATGCTAATCGGGCTTTAATGATTGTTTCAGTTTCTGGGCGTATCAATGCTCAAACCGCTTAGTCATATCTTCTGTAATAATTTCATCTTAGTTATCTAATAATCTTGATTGATGAAGTTCTGCCTAAAGGGTTATTAGTGTTCTGTGCTAGTCTAAAAGAAGATACCTCATCTGCAATAAGCTCAGATAAAACCTGAATATCTTGTTCCATTTTAATTCCCCACTACCTAAACTATTCAATAAGTGTACCGGTCATTATTAACTCTTTTCTTAATGTCTATAGGCCAAGCATCAACGAACCATCAACCAAATAGTCATTTAGTTATCATGATGTTAGCGTGTTTCTAATGATTTATGAGCAGATTTATCAACAAAACATAAAGCCCGTCACGGTATATAGCGCAATCAATAATCATCAAAGTACTATATCTTCAACCGGTTCAAGAAGTGGTAAAAGAAGGGATCTAAGTTTTCTTAACTCACCTTTTCCTAATCCATTTTGAGCACTATATAACGAAGCGTGAGCCTCATTATTTTGTTGGGCATCATCAATGACTATAAAAGCCCTATTATCATGTTGATTTATTATTTGAATGCTTCTTGCGGCACCACATTTAAATCTAAAGATAGAACTGGATTGTCGTTCTGCTGGTTTTTTCTGAGATTGAATTTCTATTCGCTTAGTTATAAGCGATTGATCCTGGTACATTTCCCTATCCAGACTAAATCCTCTTGTACTTAAATCGTCTAAAGAGATAGCTGATTCAATCACAGAGCCATTTATAATGTGTTCAGGAGAATAGATCACACGTAATAAATATTCATCATCGGCAACTATTCCAAATTTACTATGAGAGACTGTCTCATCTTCAAGCGTATATCGCATTATAAAAAATTTGAATGATTATTAAGCCGCTTTATTTGTTATTAATGCCAATATTTCTTCAGGTAGATTCTCGTCTATTGGGGTTTCGTCAGCTATAAATTCTTCACCCCCTGAGGTTTTCCCATAGTAAGAATAACTGCCATCACCATAAATACCTAGGTCTAACCTAAAGTTTGGTAATATCCAAAGAAAATTTATTTCGCCATCAGATGCTAACGTAATAAAAGGCTCTTTAACAGTAGGAAATAATTTCCACATAAAGTTCTCTGCGTCAGATATTGACTGCTGAGTTGCTGGCCTACCATTATTATCATCCCATCCATCAAGATAAGATCCTATCGCTCTTATTCTGGCAAGTATTTTTAAATCAAGTCTATCAATATCTAAACGTTGATTCCTTTCAACAGATTCAGAAAACGATCTTTGAGTTTCAGGAATAAATGCTGGGGTCTCTGGTTTGGCTCCTGTCATTACAGAAGTAGTTAATACCTTTTGTTCAATTCCCGCCATTACCAAAGTTGCTAATCCTACCATCGCGCGCAAGGGTTTAGCATTTTTCAAAGTATCATTAATAGCGCTAACACAAGAAGGAGGTGGAGTATAGGATTGGGTGCTGATACAAGTAGTAATGGGCATTAACGACTCCTTACTTAGGTAGACTTAAATTAATCTGATTTGTTATTTTATCGGTCAATAATAGAGCTAATAATTGCTTATTTTTATCATGTAAGTTATTCATAAAAGACGTTAAGTCTTGATGCTTGTTGTCATCATGTTGCTCAACAATAGCAGAGATATTATGGTCTATGGTTATAGAGAGTGTTTTATTATCACCATCAATACTTAAATAATCCGCACTCACATTTAATTGGTTAAGATATTTTATGTCATCATTTGGATTTTCAAACCACCCAGAATTACAATGCCAGAGCGGACCATTATCAAAGGCTGTTTGACTTATGTAAGGAGTGTTCGATTTAAATAACTCTTTTAGATTAGATTCGTTAGGTTTACCGTTATAACAAAAGCGATCAATGTATCTTAATCCGATACAAGATATAAAATTATCACGCCCACCAATATGTTCACGGGATTTATTAAGATAGTATTTGGCTTTTTCCCATACATCATCCCATCTCGTATAGTCTAAGCAATGAACAGAGATTATATCCTCAGCAATTCTTAGCATCCATGAAAGCGACCCATCGTCATTAGTTTTTTGTAATTCTATTCCCACAACTTCAATCTCATTTACAGAACTGTTATTGAGTGCGGACATATCAAACTTAAAAGCAGTTTTGTTAATGAGATTAGATTTTGGAAGCTGATCTTTAAGGTCATCTCCAATAGCGATAAGTTTGCTTTTAGTAGAATCACTAAATGGCTTATTAAACTGAATAAAAAAAACAGTTTCAACAATTGAGTGTGCTTTATTAATCGGTGAATAGGACAAGCAGTCCTTTATTGGAGTTGTAGGCAGTTGCAATTTAAGCTCCTCACTTTAAGACATGTTTGTAGGCGCATTATAACTTATTTACCACAACAACAATAAATAGAAGACCTTACAAATCATTTAGCGGTAAATTATGAACTGTACTTACCCACAAATAGTTATTGTGAGATTGTTACCAGTGTGTTACGACAATTAAGACTTAAAATATTCATTAAAACAGCACAAAATTAGAATAACTGGCAGAATAACTGGGGTCAGAGTAAACTTAAATTAACTGAGATAATTATAAATTTACTCTGACCTTAATAGCAATTTGATAGTTTTACTTACTTTGCCAATGACCGGTATCTGGAAGCCTAAATCCATATACCAATGACCGTTATGGGTCGCTATGGATAGCTATCCATAGCGACCCACACCAGTCAGTCAGATTCATTTTTTAGTTGCTGAGCTTTTTTATGAGAATTCTGCGATTCTTACAGTGATTAGCTATACTTGTTACAAGTGTCTCTAAAGTATATTTGGGAACGTTAGAACCAAATGTGATTTCACTTATGTAACAGTCACTGAGAATCATTGTTACATCCTGCCGATTACCAATAAACCGGATTTCTTTTTCTTGCTCCCATTCTTTGGTCTTGGTCAATAAGACATTTCGATAAGTCTCAATAATATTGTCGGGAAATAGTACTGATTTAAGAAATGAATCTACATGGAATGTCTTGTCTGATAAATATTGAACTGGATGGTAGTCTTTACCAACAAAATGATCTGGAATATTGATTTCAACACAAACTCCATTGCCATTTCCTCCATACTCATTCCATAGTTGGTTATTCATTTCTAATGCAAAACTGGTAATCCCTATTTCGGCTCTACATTTATTAACCATATTCTCAATGACTTTATTTGCATTGTCATCCAGGCCTTTATGCTCTAAAGTGAGAAATGCTGATTCATAAGGCTGGTGTGAATAATCAGTGGTTCTAAATTTAGCTACTGCTTCAGTTAGAAGTTCAAGTGTATCGAGCGAAGGTTCATAGTCTAGCTTGGTTATGAATTCTTCTTTATCGTTCAAAGAATCAGGCCTTGCACACCAAATAGAGTTTTTTAAGACTATTTCGAGAAAATGGGAATGTTTATTCTCGTCAGTCAAATCCTTGAACTTATATATTTTCATCTCTTAATCTGAATTAACAAGTTTTTTCTGTAAATTTTCCTTAATTAAGGACGGATACCATTTTATATGTTATTAACTTCGCATAATACGCATTATGCGAGGTGCTTTTCTTGCTTGGGTAATAAAATCAACTTGATTTGATGGTTAACTGATTACTCACAAACACCGTTGAATATTTTATTTCCATCGTCTGTTCCCCAAAATGGCTTTTCTGGGCTTTTCTCATATTCGGCGACATAAATGTATTGAATCCAGATATTAGGTGGGTGTGAGATTGCCATGTGTTTGTAGCCGTTATCTGTACTGCCGTGATCGAATACCCGTATTTCTTTGTAAGATTCATTCGAAAATGGAAGACCGATTACTTTTCCTGTCGCTCTATCAATCGAGAACGATTTTCCAATCAATTGCGTGAATGCACCTTTATGTGTAGCGAATATTCCAGATGTCCCAAGCTCTTGTATTTCAAGAATTGTACAAAGGTATCCATTGTTATCTGCATAGGATTGCATTGATAACATCAACCCCGCAAAAAAAATGAAACGGTGAAATATTTTTTTCATGCTTTTTTCATCTCACTGATAATTATAAATTTACCATTCATATTTTGAAAATTCACTGGCGTTTTTATACACAGAACTCATTATTCGAGATTTTTTACTTGAGTGATTATATCGGTTTTAGTGATAATTCGTAACTTCCGATTCCATGAGTAAAGGGATAATCGCCTAAACCAGCTTTCTGATGCAGTTCAATGATGATTTTTTCAATATCTTTTTTTGCTCGTTCTGCGTTTTCAAGTGTGCAGTACTCTTCCCATATTGCTTTTGGTCTGTGTTCGAATGGATCATTTTGAGAACTGACGATTTTTTCTTTTATTTCAATATTCTCAGTTCTGCCGTGCGCCATTGTGTTTCTAAATTTGAATAGAGAATGCAATGTTTGGTAAGGGGGGCGCGAGTAATCTGGCACTAACTCAATCTTTTTACAGAGAGTATCGCACTTTTTCCGCATCTCGATTTTGGGCATCCTTCATAGCGGCCTAAAAGTAGTTGACACTTTTGATGTCAATAAAAAATTAACAACAAGCTACCGTAGCCATTAAAAAACGGCCAGTGACTTTAAAGATAAACGGCTTAGCTGTTTCTTAAATTTAAGAAAT
>CAIOMN010000252.1 GCA_903859415.1 uncultured Methylococcaceae bacterium | reverse complement strand
TGCTATACCGCCATAGAACAAGGCTTGGAAGTTGTTCCAGTACTCAATAAAATCGATTTACCCTCTGCCGAACCTGAACGGGTCCTGGCAGAAATTGAAGAAGTGATTGGCATCCCTGCCGATGAAGCCTTAAGAATTAGTGCTAAAACGGGCTTGGGTGTACAGGATGTGCTTGAACAGCTTGTACTTAAGGTGCCTCATCCTGTGGGTGATATTAATGGCCCACTACAAGCTTTAATCATTGACTCCTGGTTTGATAGCTACTTGGGTGTGGTCTCTTTAGTTAGAATTATGCACGGTAGCATACGCAGAAAACAAAAGATCACCATCATGTCTACCGGCAAATCGTTTATTGCTGAGAAGGTCGGTGTGTTTACCCCTAAGCGCCTGGAAAAAGACCTTTTAAATACCGGTGAAGTGGGTTACGTTGTCGCGGGTATTAAGGATATTTTTGGGGCTCCCGTGGGCGATACCATCACCTGGACGGATAACCCTGCCAGCGAACAACTGACCGGATTTCAACGGGTACAACCGCGCGTTTTTGCCGGCTTGTATCCAGTCAGTTCTGATAACTACGAAGACCTGCGTGAAGCACTGAATAAATTAAACCTGAATGATGCCGCCTTGCAATTTGAACCAGAAACCTCTCAAGCCTTAGGCTTCGGTTTTCGTTGCGGCTTTTTAGGCATGTTGCACATGGAGATTGTACAAGAACGACTGGAAAGAGAATATGATGTCGATTTAATCACCACAGCCCCTACCGTTATTTACGAAGTGATTACTCAAACAGACCAAATATTAATGGTCGATAACCCTGCTAAACTGCCTGATGGTGGAATAGTTCGAGAAATACGGGAACCAATCATTCGTGCGAACATCTTAGTGCCTCAAGCTTATCTTGGCGGTGTTATTACGCTGTGTATAGAAAAGCGCGGTGTGCAGAAAGATATGCAATACGTGGGAAGCCAAGTCTCTCTGCATTATGAAATGCCGTTGAGTGAAGTGGTGTTAGATTTCTTTGACCGATTAAAATCGGTAAGTCGTGGCTTCGCTTCATTTGATTATGAATTTTTACGCTTTCAACAGGCTGACCTGGTTAAACTGGATGTATTAATTAACGCGGAAAAAGTGGATGCTTTATCTATTATCGTACACCGTGATTTAAGTAATAACCGGGGTCGGGATTTAGTTGAAAAGATGAAGGATCTTATCCCAAGACAAATGTATGAAGTCGCTATTCAGGCAGCAATTGGCTCTAAAATTATTGCCCGCTCTACGGTTAAAGCCATGCGGAAAAATGTTATCGCTAAATGCTACGGTGGCGACATCAGCCGTAAGAAAAAGTTATTAGAGAAACAAAAAGCCGGTAAAAAACGCATGAAACAGGTCGGCAATATAGAAATACCTCAAGAAGCGTTTTTAGCTGTTTTACAGCTAAATAAAGAATAGTACCCACTTAACCTTATGCATCAGGGCAATTCTAAGGCGTTGCCCCACTACACACACATAAACTTTATGGACTTTGATTTTTCATTTTATCTTTTTCTAGCGACGATAGTAACTGGCATCATTTGGGGTAGTTACTTATTATTCCTTAAATCACAGGGAAAACCATTTGATGAGGAAAACGAGCCTGTGTTAGTGGAATACGCTCGCTCCTTCTTCCCTGTTGTCTTGATCGTTCTTCTGTTACGTTCATTTATTGCAGAACCATTCCGTATACCTTCAGGTTCAATGATGCCAACACTATTGGTCGGCGATTTTATCCTGGTCAATAAATTTACTTACGGGATACGCTTACCCGTTATCAATAAAAAGATCATTGAAATCAATGAGCCTAAACGAGGCGATATAGTGGTATTTCGCTACCCCAAAGACCCCACTGTTGATTATATTAAACGGGTAATCGGTTTACCGGGTGACAAAATCGTTTATAGCAATAAAAAACTCACTGTTAATGATGTCCCCGTTAAACAAGTCTCCTTAGGCACCTATCAAGGCGTGGGTCAAGGCGAAGATATGACCGGTGCTGAACATTTATTAGAAGACTTGACCGGTGTGGAACACAGCATTCTCATCAGAAATGGTACACCTTCTGTTGAATTTGTTTATGTTGTACCACAAGGACATTATTTTGCTATGGGTGATAATCGAGACAATAGTAACGATAGTCGCTACTGGGGCCCTGTTCCTGAAGCTAACTTAGTGGGTAAAGCATTTTTTATATGGATGAGTTGGGATTTGGAAAACAAAGGCATAGGCTTTGGCCGTATTGGCACTTTATTAAAATAACCTTCCCCCCTTTGAAAGCCTCTAAAATGATTAATGCGTATGAGACTATAAAAACAAGGGTTGGTAAGCTGTGATAAAAAAGCCCGAAGTATTATGTAAGAAGTTGGGACTAACCTTTAATAACCCGCAGCTTTTTACTACGGCCTTAACTCATCGTAGTGCAAACTCAAATAATAATGAGCGTCTGGAGTTTCTAGGTGATTCAATTTTAGGTTTTGTGGTTGCTCAAAAGTTATATGATCTTTTCCCAGGTGCCAGTGAAGGCGTTTTAAGCCGACTCCGGGCAAACCTGGTCAACCAAAGCTCATTGGCCGACTTAGCCAGAAAACATCAACTAGGTGATTACTTATTATTAGGATCAGGTGAATTAAAAAGTGGTGGCTTTCGTCGTGACTCTATTTTATCTGATGCTTTGGAAGCCATTATGGGTGCCTTATTTAAAGATCAAGGCATAGAGGCTTGTCAGCTTTGGGTTGAACAATTATTCGCTGAGAAACTGGACAATCTATCTTTAGAGAATTGGCAAAAAGACCCAAAAACCCAACTGCAAGAACTTATGCAGTCCAAAAAGCAGGCATTACCCGAATATACTTTAATCACCATGTCAGGACTTGCGCACGAACAACTATTCCAGGTTAAATGCAGCATTCCACTTATTAAAGAAACCTGTATTGGATCGGGTATATCCAGAAAAAGAGCTGAGCAATCAGCAGCTGAGCTAATGCTCGAATTATTAAACAAGGATAATCAATGAATTGTGGTTTCGTTGCGCTTATAGGGCGCCCCAATGTCGGCAAATCTACGCTGATGAATCATTTACTAAAGCAAAAAATCAGTATTACCTCACGCAAACCACAGACGACTCGACATAGAATCCTTGGCATTAATACCACCGAAGCAGGCCAAGCCATCTACATGGATACGCCTGGCATGCACAACAGTGAAAAACGAGCTCTCAATCGATATTTAAATCGTACAGCAGAAACAACATTACTCGGCGTCGATGTCATTGTCTGGCTGATTGATGGTTTATCATGGCATGAATACGATGAGGTCATCTTTAAGAAACTGGAACAAGCTGGATTACCCGTTATTCTGGCTGTAAATAAAGTGGATAAAGTAAAAGATAAGGATGAGATCCTAGCTTTTTTTTCAGAGGCACAACATCGCTTTCCCTTTGAACACCTAATCCCCATTTCTGCCTTAAAAAGAACCAACCTGGATCAGCTTGAAAGCCTGATTATGGCCTTGTTGCCTGAAAGCGACCTGATCTATCCTGAAGATCAAATTACAGACCGACCCGAACGTTTTTTAGCGGCTGAAATAGTCCGTGAAAAGCTCACCCGCCGTTTAGGTGATGAATTGCCTTATGCGCTGACCGTTGAAATGGAACGCTACGAAGAGCTTCCAAACATCACTAAAATATATGCCATTATCTGGGTAGAGCGCCTCACCCAAAAGAATATCGTGATTGGCAAAGACGGTGACATGCTAAAAAAAGTAGGCACCGATGCACGCTTTGATATTGAAAAGCTTATCGGTCAAAAAGTATACCTGCAACTCTGGGTTAAAGTTAAAAAGAACTGGTCTGATAACGAACGGGCAATGCAAAGCCTAGGCTTTAATGACGGATAACACTGTCTATCTGCAGCCTGCTTTCGTTCTAACTCAACGTCAATATCGAGAAACCAGTCTTATTATTGACGTTTTGACCCGTGACTTTGGCAGGGTCCCTCTATTAGCTAAAGGTGTAAGAAAATCAAAATCTAAAACGGCAGGACTCCTACAACCATTTATTCCACTCACACTATCCTACTCTGGCAAATCAGAACTTAAGATTCTCACCCACGTTGAAATAACAGAGCCTTTCATTAACCTGGAGGGAATTACACTTTATTGCGGCTTTTATATTAATGAATTAATCAGTCGTTTTTTACATCAATACGATCCTCATCCTGAGGTGTTTATGCATTACAAAAACTGCATAGTAAATCTTTTAAATACAGCAAACGTCGAAGCCACCTTACGTATTTTTGAATTGGACCTCATGGAAGCCGTCGGCTACGGTTTACAATTAGATTATGACCTGTACAATGATAACGTTATATCTCCTTTAGCCCATTATCATTTTGATATAGAGCAAGGCCCCGTTGAAGCAACTGATGGCACCTTCTCAGGCAAAACGTTACTAGCAATAAAATCTAGGAATCTCATAGATTCTCAGGTATTGTATGAAACCAAAGTACTGATGAGAAAAGTCATCTCCACGTTTTTAAACGGCAAACCCCTTAAAAGCAGAGCAGTGATTAACCAAATTATGCATCACTTAGAGAAATGAACAAAACACACATATTATTAGGCGTCAATATTGATCATGTCGCTACGTTAAGACAAGCGAGAGGCACTCGCTATCCTGATCCTATCCAGGCAGCACTGGTTGCAGAACAGGCTGGCGCGGATGGTATTACTGCCCACTTGAGAGAAGATCGTCGACACATTCAGGATAGAGATATATTTTTACTGAAAGACATGCTTCATACGCGACTTAATATGGAAATGGCTGTTACGGATGAGATGATCAATCTAGCGCTTAAAATACAACCTTTTGCCTGCTGCCTGGTTCCTGAAAAACGCGAAGAATTAACCACCGAAGGGGGCTTGGATATAGTGGGAAACCTCAATCGTATGGAATGGGCGTGCGATACATTAAAGGAAGCTGGTATTGAAGTATCCCTGTTTATCGACCCCGATAAACATCAAATAGATGCAGCCGTAACAGCGGGTGCCCCTGTCGTTGAATTACATACAGGCTGTTATGCGGAAGCCATCACTCTCGAGCAAAAAAACCACGAGCTTTTACGCATAAAACAAGCTGCACATTATGCACACAGCGCAGGCTTACAAGTTAATGCTGGTCATGGATTACACTTTCATAACGTAGAAGAAATCTGTGCCTTACCTGAAATAGTTGAGCTTAATATTGGTCATTCAATCATTGCTCAAGCTTTGTTCTCAGGCTTGGCCCAAACCGTTAAAGACTTAAAACTGATTATGAGAGAGGCTCGCCAAGGCGCCTAAAGTTATTTTTCTGGCGTTGTAAACCCATGTTTTTGCATACGATACAACAAAGTATCTCGAGTAAGACCTAACAGTTTTGCAGATTTACTGCGATTCCCTTTGGTTCTGCTCAACGCTTGATGTATTAAGTTTGCTTCCAATGACTCCAACTCTATGCCATTCTCAGGCAAAGTAAAAGCTTCAGGTTTGAACATGCTTGCGTGAGTCATAAATTGTCCCGGAAGGTTCTCAGGTTCAATGATTTTACCCGCCAACAGAATACTTAATC
>CAIOMN010000251.1 GCA_903859415.1 uncultured Methylococcaceae bacterium | reverse complement strand
TGGTAATACCTTTGGAAGTAATAAGCCTGCAGGTATTCAATTTCCCAAGCCCTCGGCAGCATCCAATCAACCTGATTGGCAAAATAAAAAACAAACTGAAACAATTATAGGGTCACCATCGCCTGTAATTAATGCTCCTCCGGTTGCTCAGGCGCCTGTAAATCAGTCAACTGCACAAGCGAATCAATCTTGTTTATCTGCTGATATAAATGGCTCAGTTATCACTGTTTATAATAGATGCAGCGTACCAATAACCGCAGATGTATGTGCAAATATTTCACCTCGATCATTTATTTATGACTCAGGGCCCTTGTCAACTGGTCCAGGCGCTTCATCTAGCGCAGATACTGGGCTTAATTCAAATATCAATGGTGATGGAGAAAAGCTTCAGAAATGGAGTTGGAGTTGGTGTTCTGGATCCTCTTGCAGTGTTCAAAGTCCTTCTTGTAATTAAATTTAAGAATATCTTTAAAATGCTTATTTAAACCATCATAGCCTATGATCTAGCCTTTTTAATAATCTCACCTGTTTTCTATCTAGTAACAGAAATAGATAGCTTATAAGCATTTTTATCATGACTATCTTTTTCTAGTGTCTTAAAAACAAAAGATATTCTTTTGTAATATGGTAAAATTGCCCCCCATCGGAGCTCAGAGTCAAAATTGTTAGAAAGGATTTTCTTGCGTCAAATGGCGTTAACCCTGAATGATTCATGGGGATTTTGAGTTTTAGAGCGGTACGATAAAGTAAAGGATAACGTGTAGTTTCCTGCATCCAGTTTCTTACCTTTTTTAATTCATACTTTACAATTCATTATGAACAAACCCAAAAAAGTTGCAATATTAACAGCAGGCGGCTTGGCCCCATGCTTAAACTCAGCTATCGGTAGCCTTATCGAGCGTTATAGTGAAATAGATCCGTCTATTGAAATTATTTGTTACCGTAGTGGTTATAAAGGTTTGCTGTTGGGTGATTATTATACCGTTACACCTGCAATCCGTGAGAAAGCAGGTCTTTTACACCGTTTCGGTGGCTCACTGATTGGTAATAGCCGCGTAAAACTAACTAACGTTAAAGATTGTGTAAAGCGTGGTTTGGTTCAGGAAGGCCAGGACCCACAAAAAGTAGCGGCTGACCAATTAGTTAAAGACGGTGTTGATATTCTGCATACCATCGGTGGCGATGACACCAATACCGCTGCGGCTGATTTAGCGGCTTTCTTAGCGAACAATGATTATGGCTTGACGGTTATTGGTTTACCAAAAACGGTCGACAACGACGTATTCCCAATCAAACAATCCTTAGGTGCCTGGACAGCTGCAGAGCAAGGTGCTCGTTACTTTTGGAACGTAGTGGCTGAAAACAATGCTAATCCACGCATGTTGATCGTTCATGAAGTGATGGGACGTAGTTGTGGTTGGTTAACTGCGGCAACAGCTAAAGAATACCGTAAATTACTTGATGGCGCGGAATGGTTGCCCGAATTAGGTCTTGACCGTAATGCCTTTGAAGTTCACGGCATTTTTATTCCAGAAATGACCATTGATATCGCCGCAGAAGCTAAGCGTCTACGTGCAGTGATGGATAAATATGATGCCGTTAACATCTTCGTTTCTGAAGGTGCTGGTGTTGAATCCATTGTTGCAGAAATGCAAGCGAAAGGCCAGGAAGTGCCGCGTGATGCGTTTGGTCATGTTAAATTGGATGCGGTTAACCCCGGTAAATGGTTTGGTGAGCAATTCGCGGAAATGTTAGGCGCAGAAAAAACCCTGATCCAAAAATCAGGTTACTTCGCTAGAGCCGCCGCCTCAAACGTAGAAGATATTCGTTTGATCAAGTCTTGTGCTGACCTTGCTGTTGAGTGTGCATTCCGTCGTGAGTCAGGTGTCATTGGTCATGATGAAGATCGTGGCAATATTCTGCGTGCGATCGAGTTCCCACGCATTAAGGGTGGAAAACCATTTGATCTTGAAACGACTTGGTTCAATGATACGCTAGCTGCAATCGGCCAAACTAAGGGCGATAAGGTTGAAGTAGGTCATTAAGCAATCGCCGCGAAATAACCTCAGGTTATTTCGCGCTTGTGACTCATTTTCTAGTCGTCTATCGCTTGGGAATAGCATTTAAACTCATCGCTAGACGACTTTAAAAGTATTAAATCTCTCTGGAATATCTATGGCTACCTGGTTAGAAACTTGTCAAGAACAACTAGCGCGTTTAGAAATAACTTCTGTACTGGCTGATAAATTAGTGACGTTGTGCAGTATGACGGGGGAAGATATTGCACCCGAACTGGCGCAAAAACTGACTGTCGAACATGCCCGTTTAAATCGTCAACTGGAACGATTGCACGCTAATCGTTTTGAAGTAGCCGTGATCGGTTTAGAGAAAGCCGGTAAGAGTGCGTTGTTAAATGCCTGGTTAGGACAAGAGATTCTGCCCTCTGCAAGAGAAAGATGTACCTTTACAAGCACAGAAATCTGGTCAGCCCAGACAGAGCACGATCAGTTACTGTCTATTCAATACTATAGCAAGGAAGAAATCAGTACACTGCAAAAGCAAAGACGCGAGGCGTTGGAGAAAACGCTGAACGATAAAGAAAGAAAAGAGATACAAGAAGACTATGATGACACTGAAAAGAATTTAAGTGCGATTCATGAGTTTACCAAACAAAAAAATGGCTACTCACAAAGCTTTATAGATATCAGCGAAGTGAGTGACCAACTCCAGTCAGCGATTTTTAAGAATCGCGCACAGTCTTTAGCGATAAAACGCATCCAGCTCAAAACCATTCGTTTAAGAAGTGACCGGGATATTGTATTTCATGATGTGCCCGGGTTTAACTCAGGTATTCAAATGCACTCGGATCAAGCGATTGACCGTTTAAAAGGCTGTGATGCCATTATTTACGCCAAGGAAATGAAGCAACCTTCAATTACAGGGCCAGAAAAAGACATACTGGTGATTGCTGATTCTGAAGATCCTAGCGTTAAAGTATCCGATAAGATATTTGTGGTGCTAACACAGGCCGATGCCTTAGATGATCAAATTGATTTTAAAGAAACTTTAGACAAGCATAGAAAGTACTGGCCTGCTGTGCCAGAACGACGCATGATTCCCGTTTGTGCTCGGGCGCATCTCGTTGAGTTTGGTATTCCTTCAGAAGACACTTTAAGACGGACTAAAAATGCCGATGATCGCTTAAAGTTAAAAAAGCTTGGCATCACGGATGGTATCGCGCTATTAAAAGACATGGTCAATCATTATATTGATCATGAAAGAGCCGAAGTCTTAAAAAAGCGTTGTGATGCGTTGGTGGCTAATATCCGTCTTTATGCGGGTGATGTTTTAGTCAGACTTGAACCTATTTATGGCGAAGTCGACACGGCTGATATTGAAGAAGACGATCTACTAGGTAAGGACTTTAATCAGTGGTGGGGTCGTGAATGGCAACGCATCAAGAAAGATTTTGATGTCTGGTATGCGGAAAGTATTCAAGGTCGTAAAGAAGCGGATGCGATAGGTGCAGAGCATAAGGAGCTATTAACTTTACATGCGGCCTATGATGCAAAGATAGATGACTTGCTCTCTAATCTGACCACCGGGCAAATAGAAGAATTAAAACGGATTTATACCTCTGGCAGAACGATTTCAATGCCTGATCCACGAGAAGGCAATTATAAGATTCGTGAAGAATTATTTAGAGAGATTCAGCAAAAGTTTGAAACCGAATTGACGGATGAGTTAGCTCAATCATTACAGGTATTGATTGATCAAATTGTAGAAAAGACACAATCGTTGCTGTGGGAAACTGACGACGTACGTAAAACGTTGCTGAATACCGATGAAAATGTTGAGCAAGCCCGTATTAGACATGGCTTTCAAGTGCTGTTTTTACGCTTTGGGCGGGTTGCAGTCGAAGCCTTCATTGCTAAACCTTTGCAAGCCCGTGAGCGTTTATTGAATGAGCGTTCTGCGGAAATCAGAACCTTAGAAGCGTTCTATCAAGGCGCAGATATGAATAAGCAGGATGTCACGCATTATTTGCGTTATGGTCAATGGGCCAATCAAGCGCAGGTAGCCCCCGTTGCCGCTATTGGCAGAAATGTTAAAACAGCGATTAAAGCGGCAATTAATCAAGACGCTGTTCAAACATCCCCTGTTGATCAGGCTAAAAAAATGGTTGAAGAACTCGTCAAACTGCCGGAGCCCAGTAACTTTGAGCAAGTCGTTGAGGAAATTAATGGCGATTTAGTTGCCTTAAAAGATTATCTTAAAAACAGTGTCTTTTATGCAGCGGGCTTTGTGACCTATTGTAATCAGGAGTTAGAGCGAATCCGTAATCGCTTTAAAGAAATGGAAGATAATGATCGGCAGTGGATTGGTCTTGTTCGTACCGCAGTAAAATATGAAAGAAATTCCAATATTCCGTACAGCATAGCTCATTCTCGACGTGACTTTAGAATGCGTAGAGAAATTGCTTTGGAGCTTAAAGAAGTCAGGGAAACTTACTCACAGGTTTATTGATCTATTACGAATAGAGCGGTAGGCGTCAACAGAAGTCGTCAAGTATCTTTTTTATAAGACAAGTTAAGTAGATGATGCGTCTATTACACAATAGATCACTTCCTGAAAAAGTTTTATTTGCGTTATTGTTCGTCTTATTGGCTGTTTTATCGACACAAAGCAAAGCAACCGAAGGGGGGGGAAGCAATTATTTACCTGGCTTTTATGGTGATTTCGCTATGGCAGTTGTGCCTGAAAAAGGAACTTTCTTTAATAATTTCTTTGCCGCCTATCAGGATACCAAAGGGCAGGCCGGTACCCTCCTCGAAATGCCTGGCATTATTCATGCGACCGGCCAAAAGATATTGGGCGCTAACTTTATCGTTGCGTTATATCCTGGTGTAGTAGGTACAAAAGATCAAAGTAATCATCAGGATATGTCCCGATTTGGACTGGGTGATGCCTATCTGATACCTATAGAACTTAATTGGCAATGGGGCAGCCTTACTGCTTTGGCTTTTGAAGGGATTGTTGTGCCTACTGGATATTATCAAAAAGGCTCGTTAAGTGCTGGACGTAATATCTGGACATTCGATCATGTCCTTTCTTTAACTTGGCAATTGCCAGCATCTAATGAATTATCGGTTACTCTGGGTTATATGAACAATCTAAAAAATCCGGATACAAACTATCGTAGTGGCGATGAGCTTCATTTTGATTATATGTTGGGACATTACATTAGACCCGATCTGGCTGTCGGTCTCACGGGTTCTTATTATCGCCAAATCACTGCCGATAAGGCGAGTACCGAAAACTTGATCAATATTAATAGCGAAGCTTCTACTATGGGTCCAGTGGTTATGTATACACCACACCTATTCAATCGTGATGTAACCATTTCATTGAAATACCTTAGCGAGTTCAACGTCCAAGGTCGAGCAGGCCAAGAATACTTGATTTGCAGAATTTTTATGGGTTTTTGATTATTTATCAGCAGTGGGTCTGTGTGCTATATTTACTACCAGTTTCCCTATCTTGGACAAGTCTATTTTGATGAATCAAATTCAAGAGCTTAATATCTGTCAATAATGGGTATTCGGCAAAAGATGGCGATCATAGTTATCGCAAGCATTTTATTGACAGCAATACCAGCGTCAATCCTGGTTTATAAGTATGCACAATCTAAAATTTTAAGCAGTGAACTAGCGACGCTGATTGAAATTACTCAACGTCAGGCTGACATAGCCAGCCAGCGTTTCCTGCAGGGGCAACCTAAATTAGAAGGTCTATCCAGATTATTGCAAGCTGAACTGGCAAAGCCTATCAAACCGGGTGAAATTAACGAGTTCTATCAGGCAATGTCCCGTTATCCTGATGGGGTCTGGCGTAATCGTAAGCCGCCTTTTAATGGCAGAATTGAATCCGGTATCTTTCTCCCACCCAATTCTCAAGAGTCGGATGCCCAAAAAATAAGGCATTGGCGTATCAAGAAAATCATGGATATTTTTGGTTCAGCCGCCAGTAACCGGATGGAAAATGTGTGGTATTTGTCGCTTCATCGTAGTGAAATCATTTTCGATACTGCATTTCCCGATTTTGCCTTCGACCAGAAAGCTGATAATGATTACACCAAGACACCCTGGATCACCTATACGTCCCCTGAATTAAACCCAGAGCGAAAGTTTGGATTTACGCCGCCTTTATTTGATCCGGTTCCCAAGGCATGGATGGTCAGTGCTATTTACCCGCTTTATTTGGGTGAAGAATGGATTGGCACTGTGGGTGAAGACATGCCGCTCAGTAACGTCCTTGAGTTCTTATTTAAGAAACAAGAGTTCTATGAGGGCACGCAGGATTTTTTGTTGGATAACCAAGGTAGCTTTATCTTGGCGGGGGACTGGCAATCTAAATTAGAAACAGGCCATGATGAAAGTCAATTTGATCTGGGCGATGAACCCCAGTTAAAAACAATTGTTCAAATCCCCCTCCAAAACAGTCCACAGGTATTGGCTAATATTTTAGTGGGTGGCAAAAAATATATAGCTCTTGGCATGAAATTGCAGCCAGTCGATTGGCGATATTATAAGCTGGTTCCTGTGAGTGAAATTCTATCATCAATGCGTGAGCTTTTTATCTCGCTAGTTTTCGTTATTTGCTTGATCAGCGTTATCAGTGGCTTGCTAATCAGTCTTGTTGTCCATTATTTCGTGGTACGAAGAATCAGGCTTCTGGCAGAGGGTATGCGGCTGTATGAGGCCGGCGAAAAGCGACATATTTCTCAGTTACTGCCTGGCAACGACGAAATATCACTCACCGCACAAGAGTTTGATGTGATGATAGATCGCATTGACAAAAATATTGAAGACCTTGAGGTTGTGCGGGATACCTTGAAATTAAGCGAAGAACGCTGGAAGTTTGCAGTCGAAGGCACAGGTGATGGCATGTGGGATTGGGATATTACCACCGGAGAAGCGCTATTATCGGAACGATGGAAAGCCATGTTGGGGTATAGTAACAACGAGTTTACCGATAATTTCTCGGCGTGGAGCGCTCAAATACATCCTGAAGATAAACCCCATGTCTTAAGCAGCCTTAATGATTATCTTACCAATGTCTCAACGAATTACGCCGTCGAATTTCGTATGCATCATAAAAATGGTGAGTGGATATGGATCTTGGCCAGGGGAATAGTAGTTCGTCGCGATGCGGAAGGTAAACCGTTACGCATGATTGGTAGCCATTCCGACATCACGAAACGCAAGGAATCGGAAGTCCGGTGTCAACTGGCCGCTAGTGTATTTACCTCTGCTCGCGAAGGTATCCTCATCACGGATTCCGATGGTTGCATCATCGAAATTAATGATACCTTTAGCCACATCATGGGGTACAGTCGAGAAGAAGTACTGGGCAAAAATCCGCGCATTTTTCAATCGACTCGTCAATCAGACGAATTCTATGAAGGGATGTGGCAAGCGCTATTGGAAAAAAATTACTGGACAGGTGAAATCTGGAACCGACGCAAGAACGGTGAAGTTTATGCTGCAATTTTAACGATCAGCGGTGTAAAGAATACTGCAGGGAAGACAGAGCAATACGTGGCTTTATATACCGATATCACAACGATGAAGGAGCACCAACAACAACTCGAACATCTCGCCCATTATGATGCACTAACGAATCTGCCTAATCGGGTATTACTGGCTGAGCGACTACAGCAGGCCATCATACAATCCGAGCGGCAAAAGCATTCGCTTGCCGTAATTTATATTGATTTGGATGGCTTCAAAGCAGTCAACGATGCCCACGGTCATAAAATGGGTGACGATCTTCTGATCATCGTTTCACAACGTATGCGAGATGCCTTACGAGAAAGTGATACCCTTGCACGCATCGGAGGCGATGAATTCGTCGCGGTACTGGTAGATTTAGAGAAAATAGCCGATTGCGACTATGTGTTACGACGTTTACTGGCATTAGCCTCTGCTTCTTTCATAGTTAACAATGTAGAGTTGCATCTCTCCGCAAGTATCGGTGTCACATTTTATCCGCAGGACAATGTAGAAGCCGATCAGTTAATGCGTCATGCAGATCAAGCTATGTATCTGGCTAAACAAGCTGGCAAAAACCGTTATCACCTATTTGATATTGAACATGACTCCGCAATCAAAACCCAGCACGAATCACTAGAGCATATTTCAGGCGCACACCAAAAAAATGAGTTTGTCCTCTATTACCAACCCAAAGTTAATATGCGCACGGGTGAAATAATAGGTACTGAGGCATTGATCCGTTGGCAACATCCTAATGATGGGTTATTACCCCCCTCCGCTTTTTTACCTATCATCGAGAACCAGGACATTAGCCTACAAATTGGGGAATGGGTTATCGCTTCGGCTTTGAGCCAGATTGAGGAATGGCATGCGGTGGGCATAAATTTGTCTGTCAGCGTAAATATCAGCGCCAGTCAATTGCAACAGCATGATTTTGTATCTAAATTATTGGTTCTGCTCAGCAAACATCCCGACGTAAATCCGTGTAATCTAGAAATGGAGATACTGGAAACAAGTGCGCTGGAGAATTTTGTTGATGTATCAAATGTTATTAGGTCCTGTCGCCAAATGGGTGTGCACTTTGCCTTGGATGACTTTGGTACGGGTTACTCATCTCTTACCTATCTTCGGCGTTTACCCGTAAGCACGCTTAAGATTGATCAAACATTCATTCGAGGCATGTTAGAAGATCCTGATGATCTAACCATCGTTAAAAGCGTGATTGGACTAGCAGCAGCTTTTCAACGCCAAGTAATCGCCGAGGGAGTTGAAACAGTTGCACACGGCGCAATGCTGTTGTCGATAGGTTGTGAGTTAGGACAAGGTTACGGTATCGCACCGCCTATGCCTGCAGAAAATATCCCAGGCTGGATTGATAATTGGAATAAAAATACTGACAATTGTAAGAGTGGTTTCATAATGAACAGTAGTCATTTAAACTAATTTTTTGAAAAGCAGATCGTCTCATTTTGGCAGTTTCTAGTAATGTCCATACACACTGGCACCGCCTCCATAGTATTGATGCTTTAAGTGCTCGTAGATCAAGTTAGTCTTTACATCAATATCGTCTGTTTCATAAGTGGGGTAGGGCAGTACTTCAAACAGGGTTTTATTCACGTAGTTGAAAACCGCTGCTGAGGTCGGGCCTTTATCCGCCCAATGTTCCACTTGTAGTTTTTCTTTTTTCAGTTCATCGAGTAACTCAATCGAAATAGCTTTAATCTGTTTCTTTTCAGCCGTCTCTAAGTTTTTACCTTGCCGCAAAATATCAAAGATGGCTTTTTGTTCATCAGACAACCCATCACGCTTAGCCTCGGCTTGTTCTTCGGTATACGATTTAACCAGTTCAATGAGTTTTCTAAAGGTGTCCTGAATGATTACTTCATCTTTACCCAGATTGTAAGCTTCTATAATGTCTTGGTAGCGCTCGTAAAAATTGATGGTTAACGGGTTACGTTCCAGCAGGGTTTTAACCTGTTTTTCAACCAGCTCTTTTAATAACTGTACTGCCGTCTGTTTATGCTGAGTATGGCTAAAGTATTGCGCCAGTAACTCAAAGTTGAGTGAACTGAGATCAATGATTTTCCCGGGATTATGGCCCGGTTCAGAAACGGTGTTTCCGATAGACACATCAATGACCTGCTGAATCTTAAGCATAATCTCAGCGACATCCGCACTTTCAACCTTGTCTTCTATGGCCCTGTAAATAGCATCGATGGCCGCTTTTTGGGGGACATAGTTATTTAAGGCCGTGTCAGGTTGTAGGGCTTTAAACTTTTTAAACACTGCCCGTGCTAATACCTGAAATTTTCGCTTGGTTTCATCATTGGTATAAACCGCATTAATGGCTTTATCCAAGGCGGCGATTTTGGCTAAGCCCTCAGCGTTGATTAACTCCGCCAAAGTAAAATCGACTTCATCCTGCAAGAATGCTTCAGTGGCGTCTAAAGCTTCTTCCAGTTCGGTGATTAATTCTTCTTTAGGCTTTACGGGTGGCGTGGGTGCATCGCCACCTTCTTCACCGCCCGCGCCATAAATAGCCAAGGCATCCAATAAGGCAGTATAGGTTTCAATATAATCCACGATTAAGCCATTATTCTTACCTTCACTGAGGCGATTGGCTCTGGCAATGGCTTGCATCAAAGTATGTGATTTTAAAGGTTTATCCAGATACAGAGTGGATAAGGGCGGGACATCAAAACCGGTAATCCACATGGCACACACAATCACCAAACGAAACGGATCGTCTTCATCCTTAAAGCGGGTCTCAAGGTCTTGGGTATTCATTTTTTCTCGGTGTGGCTCAATATCCAGGTCCCACTGCTTGAACTTCTGAATCTCATTCTGTTCAGGACTGACCACCACACAAATCTCGGTTTCTTTAATCCACGCTAATTCGCGGCTTTTCTCTAGCAACTCCTGGTCGCCGTACTTCCCTTTAGCCAAGTCTTTTTCTAATTGCGCAATCTGTAAGTGCCAATGGTGGGTGATCAAATTGTACATTTTAACGGCAGTGAGCTTATCCAA
The DNA here is from genome assembly GCA_903859415.1 of uncultured Methylococcaceae bacterium. GTDB lineage: Bacteria > Pseudomonadota > Gammaproteobacteria > Methylococcales > Methylomonadaceae > Methylobacter_C. The sequence goes on along the minus strand of CAIOMN010000251.1, from coordinate 15,986 downwards.
AGCCACAAACATCCCTTTGCCTTTATAGCCCCGATTACAAAAGTGCCACACGACATCTTTTGCAATCGCATTCAGGCGTTTCTTGGCGGTTAAAATCGGATACTCTCTCGCCATTAACTGCTCAATTCGGCTGCGTTGATCGGACTCTAAATCCTCAGTTTCAGCATCTATAACGGCGCGTATTTGCGCATTAATCTCTGGGTTGTCCAAGCTCAGCGCTTCACCCCTGTTTTCATAATACAGGGGCACAGTGGCGCCATCATCCACACTGCGTTTAAAGTCATAACGGGACACATAATCCCCAAAGATGCGTTTGGTGATTTCGTCATCCTTAAACAACGGGGTTCCGGTAAAGCCCATAAACGACGCATTCGGCAAGGCATTGCGTAAGTTTAACGCCAAACTCCCGCCTTGCGTGCGGTGGGCTTCGTCTGAAATGACGATGATGTTTTCCCGTGTGGTGATCACGTCTTTAAAATTGAATTTATGAATCAGGGTAAATAAATACCGGTGTTCTGAGCTTAATAATTCCTGTAAATGCTTACCGCTGCTGGCTTTTAAAGAATCTTTACTGCCTGCCTTTGCTTGGGGCACGGCACCGACACCACTAAAGGTGCCATAAATCTGGGTATCCAGTTCATTACGGTCAGTGACGATTAAAAAGGTATAGCTGCCGGTGAATTGATGATGAATCTTTTGACAAAAGAACACCATCGAATACGATTTACCACTGCCTTGGGTATGCCAAAACACCCCCAGTTTTTGCTTTTCTTCCAGGCTGATTTTGCCCTGTTGATAGAGTTGGTCTTGTTGCCGAATGTTGGCAATGGCTTTATTAACGCCGATAAACTGGTGGTTACGGGCAATCAGCTTCACAATCTTGCCCAGCGAGTGATCAAACAGAATAAAGTTTTCAAAGAGATCTAAAAAACGCTGCTTTTCACACACGCCCACAATGATTCTATCTAACGCGACAATACCCTCATCTTCTTCGGTGATGCGTTTCCATTCATGAAAATGTTGATACTGGCCGGTAATACTGCCAATCCGACTTTCCAGACCATTACTTATTAACACAAAGGCATTGTAATAAAACAGTTTGGGGATAACGTCTTTATAATCGGTAAAGTTTTCGGTGTACGCGTTTTCTAATTTGCGGTGAGTGGCTTTCAGTTCAATAAACAGTAGAGGGATACCGTTCACAAAACCAATGATATCGGGGCGACGCTCACGGTTACTCTTACCTTGCAACCACAACTGGCGCACCGCTAAAAAGTTATTATTGTCCGCGTTGTTAAAATCAAAAAGCCTCAGGGTTTTGTTCTCAACTAGCTCACCTTTTGCATTGATATAGTCAACGGCAATACCGTTTCTTAGCAGTTGGTGTTTTTCGTAATTGATTTCAGCTAAGGTTTTGGTGCTGCTGTCTTCGATGAGTTTATCGTAGGCCTGTGTATAGGCGGCATCGGGTAAGTCGGGATTAAATTGTTTGAGCTTCGCGAGAACTGTTTTCTTAAGAAGTACTTCTTTTTTGTTGGCTCTGCCTAAGGTGCTGTCATCACCAAAGTTTTCATTGTTAAAAGCCAGTAAGGTATCCCAGCCCAATTGATTAAAGAAAAGATCAATGGCGGTTTGTTCAATTAAGCGGTCTTCAGAATAGTCGCCGGCCATTATTTACCTTTAAATGTTATTGTATACACTACCAATCCAAATTATCTAGGGTTACCCCGTTGGCAATGGGTTCATTTCTAGCTTCATTGATACTTTGAACCATACCATTTATTGATTTTAAGTAATCGTCGTCGTTTATATAGTCGGATTGCTCCATATCTTCTAGTGAAACACTATGAGATGCAGTTAGGATGCCGAATAAATTATCAAATGTTTGTTCCGCCTTAATTTCAGGTTCTGATAGAGTGATCGGGTTCTCAAGTAATGTTACAAAAGCACGACCAATAGGTAACTTTTGAATAGGTTCAAGTGAATGAATATAGCCATTTGAATCAATTTGCACTTCAATAGTCTGCAACATTAACTTTATCTCTTATTTAAAATTTCCGTGCTTCATTATGGCACTAAATGGATCTAAAAATACAGAAGTCAGAGTCAATTTATACAAAGGCTCCATTTGTTCAAACCTATGGAACTAATTTTTCAACCGAATTTGAAAAGTTATAGGGGGCAATCGTTAAACGGTGATACTGCTTGAATGCATTTTGAGCTCATTATTCGTATTGACGGTGATTTAAAACTTAATAGATGGATGCTCGGGTTCTTAATCGCGAGTGTCATGTCAATTGTTATCAAGACTTTTTTCTCATAAGTCACCCCGCCACAACGAGTAATGAATAGCCGCTGGTGTGGTGGATTCTGATTACTCAGCAAAAGCAGCTTCTTCATCTCTTCTGGCTATAAGTTCAAAACAGCAACAGTCCTAAAGCAGGTGCTTCAGGGTCTTTGTTGGGTTGCATAGTGCCTAAAGCAGGTGCTCCAAGGTCTTTGTTGAGCAACATAGGGCCTAAAGCAGTTGCTCCAAGGTCTTTGTTGAGCAGCATAGGGCCTAAAGCAGTTGCTCCAGGGTCTTTGTTGAGCAACATAGGGCCTAAAGCAGTTGCTCCAAGGACTTTGTTGGGCTGCATAGGGCCTAAAGCAGTTGCTCCAGGGTCTTTGTTGAGCAACATAGGGCCTAAAGCAGTTGCTCCAAGGTCTTTGTTGAACAACATAGGTCGTATTTAAGAATAATTACCCCATAACCACACTTAATTCACTATTCAGTTCAACAAGAAAGTAATATCCTCTATTTTCCTTGTACAAGGCCAGATGAAAAAGAGGTCACGTTATCAAGGGTGTTCAATGATACTTCTCCTGCTTTTTTGATGCGACGGACACGCCAGTCCACTGAGCGAATTTGATCGCATAAAACAGCACCTTGAATAGTTGAATCTTTGGGCAAGACGACTTCGAAAGGATAGCCTTTTATTTTTGATGTTATTGGACACAACAGACATAGGCCGAAACGGTTATAAGCGGCACGAGATAATACAAGTGCGGGTCTAAAGCCGGCTTGTTCACTGCCTTTTTGTGGGTCAAAACTTAGCCAGACCAGATCTCCACGCTCAGGAATGTACTCACTCATACTTACCACTCTATATTCTCGCGTCCTACGGATACGCCCCAGTCGATTTCTGAATGAGTATTGTCGGTGGTCATTTGTGCGTATAAATGATCAAAATTAACTTCTTTGCTTATTTTTTGAATGATTAACTGCCCTTTTTCAGCGGCGGTTAAATCAACTTCATCACCTTCTTTTAAGGCCGCTTTTGCGGCCTCAGAAGCTGGAATGCGGACGGCTAGGCTATTACCCCATTTTGCAACTGTGACGGTCATGTCTTTCTCTTTAATGGATAAACAATGTATATACAGCATGGCTGATAAATATAATATGTAAAGCTGTGATTCATTTCTATATTCGTATTGACAATAACTAGGCTTTACGACTACATTGATGCTCATAAAACTATTCATTGACGCATGACATGACGACTGTTACCTTTGATACCTTAAAATTTGTTCGTACATTGAAAGCGGCTGGTATCCCTGATAAGCAGGCCGAAGCAGAAGCCGAGGCTATATCTGAAGCACTAGAGGTTAATCTAAAAGACCTAGTCACAAAAGAATACCTCGATGTAAAATTTCAACAAGAACTAGCGCCCGTACGGACTGATCTCGCCGTTTTAAAATGGATGATGGGCATATTAATTGCTGGTGTCATGTCGATTGTCATCAAGACCTTTTTTTCATAAGTCACCCCGCACTAAAGGATAATTTCCTACTAGCAATCCCCATAACCCATTAATCCACACTGCCAATCCTTTTGTCTTCGTTGCTCCAACGAAAAGTAAATATCTTGCTCAGTTTAGACTTCGATTTGTCCTTTCATTAGCTTGGGTAATAGAATATCGCGTGCTTCACGGAGTTTGGTGTTTTGCTTTGATAAGTTTAAAATCAAGTTATAAGTCTGTTGTGCTTCTATCTCAAATTCCTTTTGAATCTTATCACTTGGTGTTTTTAATTTTACTTTCATCAATTCGACTTTAGTGACGGCATTGAATATCGCTCCATTGCCGATAACATCCTCTGCAAAAAAGAATTCTTTTAATTGATGATATAAGTAATTTTGAAAGCCTTTTTTACTTCTAAAAGCACATAAGCCACGACCGATACAAATTCTATCAGTTGTGAAGTTTATCCTTCCTACAGGTGCCCGTACTGAAAATAATATATCACCTAGCTCTGCAATCTTTATGGGGGCACGGCAATAAATTTTATGTGTAACAAAGTAGTTAGAGAAATTTGTAACACCTTGATGAAAAGGTAAATTATCACTTTCATCTGTGTAAGTATCAGATGTAGGGCTTTGCCCCATCACAACGTTTGCTAATTCTTCAATTGTAAATTCTTGCAATTTCTCGCTGCTGACAATTACCTTGTACGTCAAAAACGCCTGTTCCTCCAGCAACTTTATCCGTTTTAAATTGTTTTCTATCAAATCATCATAAGCCGATAAGATGGAGGCGATTTTGCGTTGGGTGGGGAGTGGAGGAATAGATACTTCAATATCTTTTATTTTATAAAGTCCTAATTTACCTTGTGCGGAGCCAGCAGCAACTTGTTCTAATTGCTTCTTTTTACCTGGAAGAAGAAAGAAATATAGTAAGTATTTAAAATGGCAGGTTTTGTTAAAGTTAGTCAGTTTTACAGCGTTTTCAGTAAGATTAGCTCCTTCTAGTTCTTTAGGGATTAAACCAACGTCGCCAATATTTGCTCCTACTATTGTTAATGCAATATCATTCTGTTTAACAACATATCTTGAGATGCAATTAAAAGTCGTTTCTTCTATGAAAACTGGTTTGCTAAAGGTTATGATTCCTTTACCAATATCTCTTGCACGGATGTATGGATGGTTAGTGACTATTTCAGTTAATTCATGAGTTTTAGGTAGCCTCTTACCCCCCTTTATTTCACACAGATCATTTATAGTTTTTAGTTCCCATTTCATAAAATTACTTCTTTATAGTTCTCCGCAATCAACCCCGCCAACGCAACCGCCTCTTCATTCAGCCCTGCTAACTCAATATGTATCTCATTCAGGCGTTCTTCATAATCAAAGTCATCATCGATAGCGGCATCCACGCCCACATAGCGCCCCGGACTTAAGCTCCAATCTTTAGCTTCAATGTCACCTTGGTTAACCACTTTGCATAAGCCTTCGACATCGGTATAAATCCCGTCAGTAAAACGGCTTTGTAACCAATGCGCCTGTTTCCAGAAATACTCCGTGTCATGCAATAAACCGGCATCGCCTTCATCGAGATTACCACTGAGTTGTTGTTGCAAGGCTTTGAGTAGGTCGAGGGCATCTTTAAGATTAAGGTCTTTCCAGTCTTTGTTTTTGCTTAGTTGATGCGTTTTAACGGCGCTGCTAATTGCATCCAATAACTGTTTAATAACTTTGTCTTGCGGTTTTCTTAAGGCTTTACAGAGTAAGGCGATGTTTTCAAGTGTGGCGTTATCAGTCTGCGCGGCTTGATTTTCTGCTTGAGTGGCGGCGATTAAGCGGTCTTGTTGTGCGTAAACGCTGGCGAGGTCTTCAAGGTGTAAGGCCTCAACAAACACACTGGCTGACGCATCGTCTTGAACATAACGCTGGGCAAAATCGCTAACGGTGGTATGAACGATCTGTAATTTCTGTTGCAATTCGAGCAGGACGGCGGCGGTGTCTTTACCCAAGTTAGCCGAGGTTTCCAGATAGCCTTGTACCGTGTCGGTAAACTTTTGGGGTTTGCCACGATACAGGTTAACGATACAAATCAGGTTTTGTAATTGCTCAGGGCTAAAGTCATTCACCTTGCTGGTGACTTTGCGGTAAATTTTTCGCGCATCCAACATCAATACATGGTCTTTATGATTATGCGCATGGGCTGCCAGTGTCGGTGAGGTGGCCTCAACCGTTTCTTTCGCGCGGTCATAAAACCATAAGGTGCAGGGCAGGGAGCGGGTATAGAAAAAGTTATTGCCGATGGCGACCATGACATCAACGGCACCGGTTTTGACCAACTTTTCTCGTATATCTTTTTCACTGTGTCCGGCATCACTGGCCGAGGAGGCCATCACAAAGCCGGCTCTACCAGTGGGTTTTAGGTAGTTGTAAAAATACTGTATCCATAAATAATTGGCGTTGTCGTTTTTGGGTAGATTGACTTTGCCGTCCAACACTAAGCGCGGGTCTTTCTTGACGGTATCTTTGGCTTTATCAACGCCATCGACATTAAACGGGGGATTGGCCATGACAAAATCAGCGCCACCGACCAGGCCGTGTTTGTCTTCATAAAAGGTGTTGCCCTCTTGAATATTGCCTTCCAGTCCATGAACGGTGAGGTTCATCTTAGCGAGTTTGGTATTGAGGTCGGCTTTCTCTTGTCCGTAAAAGGTGACTTTCTCTGCCGGTTTTAAGCCTTCGCTTTCAATAAAATAACCCGTTTGCACAAACATGCCGGCACTCCCGCAAGCGGGGTCAAAGACGATGCCATGATCAGGTTCGATGACGTTGACGATGGTTTGTACCAAGCTCATGGGGGTAAAGAATTCGCCGCCTTCTTGAGCGCCAGTCATGGCAAACTTGCCGAGGAAGTATTCGTAAATCTTGCCAAATAAATCCCCTTCGGCTTTTTGCAGCACTTCTTTATTAAAGATCCGCAACAGTTCGCGTAACAGGTCTTTACTAAAAATGGAGAAGTTCTTGGGTAATACGCCTTTGAGGTTGTCGTATTCGTCCTCAATTAATTTCATGGCGGTGTCGATCGCTTCACCAATATCAGCGCTTTCGGGTAAGTTGACCAGATAGTCAAATTGCGCGGCATCGGGTAAGAACATGGCGTTTTGTTCTTCAAAGTCTTTTTTGGTTAAGGCGCGTCTACCGCGTTGCGGGTGATAAGGTAAGGTGAGTTCAATATCCACTTTGACTTTTTTAAAGCGATTATACGCATGGCGCAAGAAGATGAGGCCCAACACCGGCATCGAATATTCCGAGGCCGTTAGTTTGCTATTGGCACGCAATTGGTCCGCGGCTCGCCATAATTCCGCTTCTAATTTTCTAAGTTGGGTTCCTTGCATGGGGTGCTTCGTATCCTGATTGATTGCTTTGATGGGGGCATTTTACTGGATACTGGGGTGGGGATGGCTAGTTTAATCACATCGTTGGGGTAGATTAGCTTAAATCATTAGATTTTTAATTTAATAACCGGCAAATGGCTCTAGACAAGCTGGCGCAAAGGACATAAGATCTTATGTTTGGTGTTGGACGCCTTCTTGTTCAAGCGAAAACATTTACTGAGCTATAGAATTATGCGTATTCTTATTGTAGATGATATGGCGATTTCTCGCATGTTGTTAGAGCGGTCCTTAAAAAAATGGGGGTATGAGGCCGTCTCTGTTGATAACATTGATGCCGCAACCGAACTGATTTTGAGTGATTCTATCCATTTCGTTCTAACCGACTGGGTCATGCCTGGCGGCGATGGGCCAACGCTATGTCGCAGAATTCGAGCATTAAATAAGCCTTTTTACACTTATATTATACTAGTCACCTCTCTGGATGATTCGCAGTCGCTGGTCGATGGTATGGAGGCTGGGGCGGACGATTTTATCCATAAACCCATTAAAATGAACGAGCTTTTAGCTCGCATCAGGGCTGGAGAGCGGGTGTTGCAACTCGAAAAAGTCCTTCAGGATCGCAATGTTAAGTTACAGGAACTCAGCGACAATTTGTTAGCCGCTCAAAAAATCATCACTTGGGATTTGCAATTGGCTGGAACTATACAGCGCAGCCTTTTGCCCACTGCTTCATCAAGTCTGCAAGGTGTTGCCATTGATTGTCTGCTTTGTCCTTCTGTCCATGTTTCGGGTGATATTTTTAATTTTTTTCGCCTGGACGAGAATCACGTTGGTTTTTACGTGATCGATGTATCTGGGCACGGCGTCGCCGCTGCAATGTTATCCTCCAGGCTTAGCCAGTTGCTGACCCCTGAGATGAATCGGGGCAGCCCGCTCATTGAATACAGCCAGCCCGAAGCGCCCTACAGTGGTATCGTAAAGAAGTCCTCCGCTGTTATCGATGCACTGAATATTCATTTTCAAATGAATGACATCCATACTCTATACTTTACCATGGTCTACGGGGTGATAGACACTCATTTGCACACCATCGATATATGCCAGGCTGGACATCCAAATCCCATTTATTTGTCTACTGAAGGCTCCGCCCAATTCATCGGTGATGGCGGGTTTCCTGTTGGCATTACGACCTTGGCCGAATATGAGTCTATTAGTTTGAATTACGCCTCTGGGGACCGCCTATTTTTTTACTCTGATGGGATCACTGAGTGTATGGGCATAAATCAAGAGATGTTTGGGTCTGAGCGGTTATTGAATTTTATCATTGAAACCCGTGAATTACCTATAAGCGAGGTTCTAGTTCGGCTCGAGCAGTGCATGCGTTTATGGCGGGGAAGTGATAAGTTCGAAGATGATATTTCTGTTTTAGCGTTGGAAATGTCTGTGTGTACCTAATATTTTACTGAAGTCCCCCCGTCTTGGGTTGGAAGCTACAAGTTTTACCGCACTTAAAAAAGGTAACGCCATGAACAGAATAAGTTTAACAATTATTAGTAGTTTAGAGAACTCTCGGTTGGTTGGTTTGTGCGCCAGAGAAATAGCTTGTAGGACATTTAACAATGAAGCGCTCGCAGAAATTGAACTGGCTACTGTCGAAGCAGTTAACAATTGTATTGAACATGCGTGCGCTGAATCTGATAAACACCAAATCACTATTGAGTTTTTACTGAGCGAAGACCGATTGTCTATCGAATTGATTGATCAAGGAAAGGCGATAGAACCGGAGTGGTTGGATAATCTTAACGCCAATTTTGATTGCGATGATATCGATCTTGAAAATTTGTCTGAAGGTGGCAGGGGGCTTAAAATTGTGAAAAGCTGCATGGATGAAGTGAGTTATCAAAACGGGAATGAATATAATCGCTGGCTATTGATTAAGTACACTGGCGCAGATAAGAACTAATGTGGTAGGATTCGCTGATAATTCGTCACCGCTTTTTGTGTGTGTATATCTACCCGAAGAACAATTTAGCTTTCTACTATTAAGATCAATAATATCAAATTTCAGCGGGTCAGTTAGCCAATACTGGTTGACTTAACCCTGACACATTTGCAACGGAGGAAATTTTATGTCCCCGAAAATCATGAACTCAGAGCAAAAGCGCTCCGATTTCGTAGAACGCATACGTCACAATGCCCGTTATGGAATGGGTATTGGCGATGATCAATTAACGAATCAGGAAGCCTTTGAGGCAATGGCTCTTAGCTTAAGAGAGAAGTTGATCGATGGCATGCTTGAGACCGAAGCAAGGTATGCCCGTCAAGGCTCAAAACGACTTTACTATCTATCTATGGAATTTCTGATGGGTAGAGCGCTCGGTAACGGTCTTTACAACCTGGGGTTGCTCGAAGTTTGCCGAGGTGCTTTAACGGATATGGGCATAGATCTTGAGGAGATTCGTCAGGCCGAACCGGATGCAGCGCTCGGAAATGGTGGCTTGGGTCGTTTGGCGGCCTGTTTTCTGGATTCATTGGCTACTCTCGGTCTCGCCGGTTACGGCTACGGACTTTTATATGAGTTTGGGTTGTTTCGGCAGGAGATTCGCAACGGTTATCAAAAAGAAAAGCCTGATCACTGGAATGCCTTGAGATCGCCTTGGTTGATTGAACGACCCGAGGATGCTTGTATCGTACCCATTTATGGGCGTATTGAAAATGGAGTCGACTCAGACGGAGGTTATAATCCAATGTGGTTGGACTGGCAAGTATTGGTAGGGGTGCCTTCCGATTTGCCAATACCCGGCTATGGTGGGCATACCGTCAATTTTCTGCGGCTTTATTCGGCCCATTCGTCGCAGGATTTCGACATGCAGATATTTAATGAGGGTGATTATCTGCGTGCTGTCGAGCAAAAGATTTCATCGGAAACTATCTCCAAGATACTTTATCCCGCCGATACAGTGCAAAGTGGGAAAGAACTTCGGTTGTTGCAAGAGTATTTCTTAGTGGCTTGCACATTGCGCGACATTTTCCGGCGTTACAAAAAAGAACACGGTACCCATGCTATTGCTGAACTTTCTACGAAAGTCGCGATACAGCTAAATGACACCCATCCTGCATTGACAGTTGCCGAACTGATGCGCACGCTGGTCGATGAAGAGCATTTTGAATGGGATGCTGCTTGGGAACAGACCCAAGCGACATTGGGTTATACCAACCACACGTTGCTGCCAGAAGCTTTAGAAAAGTGGTCGGTATCCCTGTTTGAGAAAGTCTTGCCACGGCATCTGCAAATTATATATGAAATTAATCGACGTTTTTTGGAACAAGTCGAGGCACGCTGGCCGGGTGATACGAAAAAATTGGCATGGATGTCTATTATCGAAGAAGGAGAAACTAAATTTGTACGTATGGCCAATTTAGCCATTATCGGTAGTCATTCGGTCAACGGTGTTGCTAAATTACATTCTGATTTGGTCACCACAAACCTGGTGCCGGATTTTTACGCCCTTTGGCCAGAGAAATTCAATAACAAAACCAATGGCGTAACGCCCAGGCGATGGCTGCTGAAAGCGAATCCCGGGCTAGCCGGCCTGCTTTCTGAAACCATTGGCGAAGGATGGATTACCGATCTAGACCAATTACGCGGCTTAGAGCCCTATATCGATGACTCATCATTCAGGGCGCGTTTTCTTGATGTGAAACTGAATAATAAGCGTCTGTTGTCTGATGCTGTATGGGTGACCAATCGGGTACGCATCGATCCATTGGCGCTGTTCGACATTCAGATCAAGCGCATGCATGAATATAAGCGACAACTATTAAACCTTCTGCACATTGTCTATCTATATCTGATCATCGTGGAAGATGGTAAACAATTGCCCACGCCACGCGTGTGTATTTTTGCAGGCAAAGCTGCACCCGGTTATTGGGCCGCTAAGCAGATCATAAAGCTCATCAACAATGTCGCGCAGCGCATCAACAACGACCCACGTGTTCACGACCAACTTAAGGTCGTCTTCATTCCCGACTACCGTGTTTCACTGGCTGAACGTATCATTCCGGCTGCTGATTTGTCAGAACAGATTTCAACCGCTGGTATGGAGGCTTCAGGTACCGGCAATATGAAACTGGCCATGAACGGAGCCTTGACGATAGGTACATTGGATGGTGCTAATATCGAAATTCTTGAGGAGGTGGGCAATGATAATATATATATTTTCGGTCTTAGGACAGAAGACATTCTAGACATGCGGAAACATAACAGCTATAGGCCAGAAGAATATTACCTGCATAGCGATCGTGTGAAACGGGTGATGGATGCGATCAAAGGCGAGTTGTTCTGCCCTGGAGAACCGGGTCTTTTTGAGTGGATATTCAATGCGCTGGTTCATGAGGGAGACTATTATTTCCACTTAGCGGATTTCAATACTTATAGCGATGCTCAGGCCCTTGCTGCAGAGGATTTTTCGCAACCGTTATTGTGGTCGCGTAAAGCTATTTTAAATGTCGCGCGGATGGGCAAGTTTTCCAGTGATCGTACCATTCGGGAATATGCTCAGGACATTTGGGGAATGTTATAGTTATAAACTTTCTCTTAAGTTAAGAATTACTCTATACATCAAAACGGCACGAACAAGGAAACCAAAATGAAATTTGATGAACGCCAAGAACTTGAAGCCATAGTCGTTAAACCACTGGAGAATCGTTTGGACTCCTATGTGGCCGATGAATTCAAGGTTCATATGAAAAACATTGTACAAGAGGGTCATCTGCAAATCGTGCTCGACTTGAGCGACATCGATTTCGTAGATAGTAGCGGATTGGGTGCGATTATCGCTACTATGATTGCCCTTCGACCTCAGGGCCAGTTAACGATTTGTAACGCCAAGGATAGCGTAGTCGCTTTATTCCGCCTAACTAGAATGGATCGAGTGATTCCCATGAAGAGCGATGTCCACGAGGCACTCCAAACAATGTGCAGTAAATGACCTCTAAGTAACGCTATAATTTATTACAGAATAATCCAGAATCTGAGTGTGTCACTAAAGTTTCTTGCAGACATAAAAAAAGCCTATCAGGTGATAGGCTTTTTTAGGCTATAACGTTAACGAGCAGTTAATGCTTAGTTTTTGGTTTTATCGACGATTTGATTCGCTTTAATCCAAGGCATCATGCTACGTAATTTTTCACCGACTACTTCGATGGGGTGTTCAGCATTTAAACGTCTTTTTGCTGTCATTTCTGGGTAGTTGGTTAGACCTTCAAGGATAAACTTTTTAGCGTATTCGCCATTTTGAATGCTTCTTAAGGCTTCACGCATGGCAAAACGGCTTTCTTCGTTGATGACTTGTGGGCCAGTAACATACTCACCGTACTCTGCATTGTTTGAAATTGAGTAGTTCATGTTGGCAATGCCGCCTTCGTACATTAAGTCAACAATCAGTTTTAACTCATGTAAACATTCGAAGTAAGCCATTTCAGGCGCATAACCGGCTTCAACCAGCGTTTCAAAACCGGCTTTAACCAATTCAACTGCACCACCGCATAATACTGCTTGTTCACCGAATAAGTCAGTTTCTGCTTCATCACGGAAAGTGGTTTCGATAATACCTGAACGACCGCCACCGATGGCAGACGCATAAGATAAGCTGATGGCTTTAGCCAGACCAGACGCATCTTGATGGATTGCGATTAAGTCTGGAATACCGCCGCCACGAACAAATTCAGAACGAACTGTATGGCCAGGTGCTTTAGGCGCAATCATAATAACGTCTAAGTCTGCTCTAGGCACAACCTGGTTATATAAAATCGAGAAGCCATGAGCAAATGCTAACGCAGCGCCCTGTTTGATGTTGGGTTCAATTTCATCTTTATATAGTTTTGACTGGAATTCATCCGGAGTCAAAATCATAATAACGTCAGCGCCAGCAACGGCAACAGCAACGTCTTGAACGGTTAAGCCATGCGCTTCTGCTTTGGCGACTGAAGGTGAGCCAGCACGTAAGCCAACAACGACATCAACGCCAGAGTCTTTTAAGTTAAGGGCATGAGCATGACCTTGTGAGCCGTATCCAATGATCGCTACTTTTTTAGCTTTGATGATTGAGAGGTCGGCGTCTTTGTCGTAATAAACTTGCATGTGTTTTCCTGTGTTTCTTTAATTTAAAGTTAAGTAAATAAAAACCAGGCCTGTATTAAAAGGCCTTGGTGTGTATTTAAAGGTGTAAACCCTTTTCGCCTCTTGAAATGCCGGTTGGGCCAGAGCGAACAGTTTCAATGATTGAATCCGGATCGATGGCTGCAACAAAGGCATCCAGTTTTTCTGATGGCCCCGTCATTTCAATGATATAGGTAGTCGGTGTCACATCAATGATTTTGCCACGGAAGATATCAGACAGACTTCTGATTTCTTCACGCATCTCAGGCGAGGTTTTGACTTTGATCAATAATAACTCACGCTCAATATGATTTGATTCGGCCAGATCAATCAGCTTTACCACATCAATGAGTTTGTTAAGCTGCTTTGTTATCTGCTCAATAATTTCTTCGCTACCCCGAGTGACCAAGGTCATTCTGGATAGGCTGGCATCTTCGGTTGGGGCAACGGTGAGTGATTCAATATTATAGCCACGTGCTGAAAATAAACCGGCAACACGTGATAATGCGCCCGATTCATTTTCTATCAGAATAGAAATAATGTGTCTAATCATGCGAGTTCTCTGTCTGTCGATGTGCCGGTAGCAACTCTCAGTTTCATGTCGTGATGACCTTTTCCTGCTTCAATCATCGGGTAAACGTTTTCGGTTCTGTCAGTCATAACGTCTAAGAAAACGGTACGGTCTTTTAAAGCAAAGGCTTGTTCAAGTGCGGGTCTGACTTCTTCAGGTTTAGTGATACGGATACCGACATGGCCATAGGCTTCTGCCAGTTTAACGAATTCAGGAATCGTATCCATATACGAATGCGAATAGCGGCTTTCGTATGAGAATTCTTGCCACTGTCTAACCATGCCCATATAACGATTGTTAAGGTTAATGATTTTAACAGGTGTCTTATATTGCAGGGCGGTTGATAGTTCCTGAATACACATCTGAATGCTGGCTTCGCCAGTAACACACGCAACATCCGCGTCAGGAAACGCCAATTTAACGCCTATAGCTGCCGGTAAGCCGAAGCCCATTGTGCCCAGTCCACCGGAGTTTATCCAGCGCCGTGGTTTGGTAAAGGGATAATACTGTGCCGCCCACATTTGGTGCTGCCCGACATCAGAGGTCACATAAGCATCGCCTTTGGTGACTTCATAAAGTTGTTCAATCACGTATTGGGGTTTGATCAGTGGGCTGCTACGGTCAAATTCAAGACAATTAACCGATTGCCATTGTCTGATTTGGTTCCACCATTCTGCCAGGGCAGGTCCATCAATTTTGTTTTTGTTTTCTTTGATGAGTTCCATCATTTGTTCAAGCACAGGTTTAACGTCACCTACGATAGGAATACTAACGCGAACTGTTTTTGAGATAGACGCAGGATCAACATCAATATGAATGATTTTGGCATAGGGGCAAAATAGATCTAATTTACCTGTTACACGGTCATCAAAACGGGCGCCGATAGCGATAATAACGTCACTTTCATGCATCGCCATGTTCGCTTCATAAGTACCATGCATACCCAGCATGCCCACAAATTGATTATCTGTGGCTGGATACGATCCTAAACCCATTAGCGTATTAGTAATTGGGTATCCCAGGGTTTGGGTAAACTCGATCAACTCATTGCTGGCTTCACCTAAAACAACGCCGCCCCCTGAATAGATAATCGGCTTTTTGGCGCTGAGCAGTAAATCAACTGCTTTCTTGATTTGACCTTTATGTCCCACTAACACAGGGTTGTAAGAGCGGATAGATACCTTTTGTGGGTATGAATACGGTACTTTTATGTTGGGTGCAGTAATATCTTTAGGGATATCGATAACAACAGGACCCGGGCGGCCTGTCGTAGCAATATAAAAAGCCTTTTTAATGGTTTCAGCTAATTTAGTCACGTCTTTGACTAAAAAATTATGCTTTACGCAGGGGCGAGTAATGCCAATCATGTCAACTTCTTGAAAGGCATCGCTGCCAATGACGGGCAGTGATACTTGACCAGAAATTACGACCATAGGAATGGAGTCCAGATATGCAGTCGCTATGCCTGTTACGGCATTCGTTGCTCCCGGGCCTGATGTGACCAGGACAACGCCCGGTTTCCCAGTAGCTCTGGCGTAGCCGTCTGCTGCATGGGTTGCGCCTTGTTCATGTCGAACCAGAATATGCTTGAGTTCATCCTGCTGGAAGATTGCATCGTATAAATGCAATACCGCACCACCAGGATAACCAAAGATATATTCTACGCCCTCGTCTATAAGACTTTGAACTACGATTTGTGCTCCGTTTAGCTCCACGCTAACACCTCAATAAACATGATGAATTTTTTCAATTTGAGTCGATTATATTAGTTTTTTAAAGTTAATAATGTTTTGCATAGGCTTTAAAAAATCAGTTAGAAGACGTTTTTTGATGATTATCTTTTTCAGACAATATAACAGTCGATATTTTACTAGGTTATTAACCAAATTGTAATTATCTCTGTGATCCTTTTTAATTTTATTGCAAATTGAGCAGAGTAATTAAGGCATCCTTCATAGCGGCCTAAAAGTAGTTGACACTTTTGATGTCAATAAAAAATTAACAACAAGCTACCGTAGCCATTAAAAAACGGCCAGTGACTTTAAAGATAAACGGCTTAGCTGTTTCTTAAATTTAAGAAAT
>CAIOMN010000250.1 GCA_903859415.1 uncultured Methylococcaceae bacterium | reverse complement strand
TCTTAAATTTAAGAAACAGCTAAGCCGTTTATCTTTAAAGTCACTGGCCGTTTTTTAATGGCTACGGTAGCTTGTTGTTAATTTTTTATTGACATCAAAAGTGTCAACTACTTTTAGGCCGCTATGAAGGATGCCAAAAAAGTGTATAGTTTTGAAACATCACAGTAGCGACATGTGGTATTGCCTGCTTCGATAGCTTGTATGATTGACACATCAATAGCTGTCTCTGTCGCTAACTCTACTTCTGTCAAATCTTTAGATAAGCGGCTTGTTTTTAGATTACGGGCAATATCCTTTAACGATGGCAGATCGGGGCTAGTTACCGATATTGCTTGTTGATCGAGAATTGATTCAGGTAAAACGGGTTTAATCTGCACAAAGTGGTGGGGTTTGGGCGGAATCCCGCTTTTTTGGGCCAACTGCCACAGTTCGCAAAGTGCTAGCCAATACCCATAAGCGGTCTTAGGTGCCATTGAACGATTGGCTTTCCAGAAATTAAGCACATGCCGCGCTCCAATTTCGTACAAATTGTGAGGATGCTCGTTTTCTTCCACAAATTCCAGAAACTTAATCATCCTCCCAAGTTGCTGTCGTCTATTTGCTTTTGCGCCTCGACGCACGTAACTGTGCGCCAACTTTCTAAGCTCCTTACCCAATATAGACACGAGTCACCTCCAGCCGCTCATGACCTAATTCCCTGGAAAGAGCGAGTCGCGCCGCTCTGTCGATCGCTTCAGCGCGGGTTAAATCAACTTTCAAATAATCTGCTGCAAATGAAGGCCAATTTTTTCTAGAAACAGTCGTAGTAACGGGCGCAGGGAGGCCGGATAATTCGCGGTAGCGTCTTTGGGCATAAAAATGTCGTTCAGAATGGAAGTTAAATTTATGCATTTTCGCTACTTGGTAACATTCCTCCCGGAAATCGACATAAGAAATATTTTCAGGAATCATTGAGCGACTATTACTTTGGAGCTCGGAGGCTTGCGCCAATGCACCAATAGCGTCTTCGTTAGTCGGTACCTGACGAATTTTGCCGCCTTTGGTGCCATCTGACACGATAACGATGCCTTTTTTTCTTGCTTGTCGAAGGGCCTGACGGGCGTTTAGCAGACAAGATTCTTTAAAACGGAGACCCAAAAATCGTTGTAAATTAAGTAACGCTCGGACTCTTGCGTCCACTACTGTCATTAAGTGATCATGCTCATGCTCCAACAGTGCTTTGCTAATTTCTGGCAAATGCTTTCTCCTTGGAATATTGCAATCTCGGGTAGGACTTATCGATTTCCAGCTACCTTCCGTTGCGAGGCGCATAATGGAATTCACAGCAGAAACATAAAGTTGAGCTGTTGATGCTCTTAACTCTAGCTGCTCAACTCTTGTGTTTAGATGCTCGCCGTACTCCGTAACATGCTGTGGTGTTAATGTTTCCATTTTCGTAATGCCGTGCGTTGCCGTCACCCATTGTTCGAACACGGCCCAACGCGCAGCGAGGGTTCCGCGCGTAGAAAAGGCAAGAGTCGATTGGTGCGCGCAGACTCTTCCTGCTCGGAGCAGTGAGCGAGTACCCAATCCGAAATTCCTTTCGGAATCTTTTTTTCGACCACGAAATTTGGTGTTATTGCTTTGTTTTTTATTCATAATTTGTTTTCCTATATATCAATTACTGACTTACTCTGGCTTTCAAAGCAGATTCGGGGTTCTACCCCGTATCTGCTTTGAAAGCCAGAGCTGGACCGACCTTAAACTTAGTTTTTCGTCGTGGGCTGGGGAGCCCAACTCTGAAACCCCACTTTGCAAACAAGGTCCTTCCCACGACGGTGAGTGTTGACGCACGAGATGCACTCTCGGCGAATGTGTGTGCAAATAAGGGGCAATGCGCGATTTATGACACGCTGCGCAAGCGAGATAAATAAATAACTCTCGCACTAGGGGTGCTGACCAGACCAATTTACCGTTCTACCTCAACGATAAACTAAGCCCCATGATGGCTCGTACGGGAGTGACTCGGAAAAACTCGCATGCAAAATGCATTTATCCGATTGATTAATAATGAAAATATCTAATTATATTGATCTGTTTCTGTGATTTTAAACCTAGAAAGACAGGTCATTTTAAAAAACTAGTGCAATGCAACAAAGAAAAGCACTTTTGGTTTGAGGTCTAGACGACGTGATAAACAGGCAAATTCGTTATCACCCAGTTAAAAAACTGGTGGTAAGTGCCTAGATTTTTAGGGAGAAAGGTTCAATGGTTTGAAATTCGATGTGAAAAACAACGCATTTTTGAATACGCCGAATAAAACCAAAGCATGAAATAACGAATAGTCAAAAATTGCCGACACTGACCGCGTTAAGCTGATCAGAACCCACCCAGTGAAACTTACAGTTCCAAACAAGATTTCTGTGTATCTCAACACAACAGCAACACCGTCTTTCGGAAATCTACTCGCACGGTCTATAAGGTATTTTCAACGAGCGCAACTTGAGTGCGACTGGATATTCCCAGGTTTATAGGAATATAGCTGACCATGTTAATTTCATGGCACAAGCATTTTATGAAATGAGAGGATAGACTACTAGCCTCTATTTATAGTGGTCTTTCCAAAGAAAGAATCTAAATATAACTCCAGCTAAGAAACGGAGCTTAATAGGCCAAAACAGCTTTAAGTAAATTAATAACAACATCCTGCCATCTCGAGGGACCAAGGTTATTTTATTATTCGTTATTTAGGCTGCCGAACTAGCAGTTTAAGGAAGTTTCATCATGAAAAATCTCTCTAGCAAGATTAATTTTCCAGTTTTTAACTAAAGTTGTCAATAAGTTTAATTAAATAAATCAGTTGGCTACGTCATAAGCCAGTATACTTCCTCAAGCAGTTTTTTATGACGTATAGCAACTTTAGGCTTAAAGGTCTGGTGACTTCAATTCAGTCATTTTTTACATCGAAGTGGTATTTTATATTTAAGGTATACCATACTTTGATTGGGTATTGGCTGGGCTGGGCTGGGCTGCATAGTTATACTCCACACGCTCATGATATCGGTTCTCACCAGTCCTGTGTCTGAAGTGAGGAAACTGCGCCGGAATCAAGTAAACTTGCATACTTAAAAAACTGCATAGGCTTAAATAGAGCCGCGTTAACGTTGTAATCAGCAGTTAAAGGTAGTAGCTCAAATGTTACCGGAAGTTGATGCCGTTTAATAAGAAATGTATTGGACAAGTCCCACGAATCAAGATGGATGGTTGAGACTTCTATTCCAAATCCACCAAATGGGTTGCGGATTGCAGAACTGGGTAGCGCTTGTTCAACCAATACTGATCCATGCGTTACTAGATCAATGTCTCGGGAACGAAAGTGGCGATAGTGAATATGCTCAGCGAGTCGATCACGGGTCCGGCCACCAAATACTACCGCCTCTAGGCCCAGGCTTTGCATTTGATGAATATAGTTAGATAACAACTCCTCTACAGAACAAATCCTCGAAACATTCCTGTAAATACTGAGCAGCGGAGGCCAAAAATATCTCGTTGTCACAACTATCGAGATGTAAATCGCGACCAATGGGTAGTCGATACAATTCAATGGCTGGCACGCATGAACTTTCTATCATATTCGTTACTGTTATCAATAGGCTGAACTACCCTAACATCGTTGTTCACGAAGAAGAAATGATATACTCAACGGGTGCAGCCTCAATTTTATGACAGCCTCAAGGAGACAGGTGTAAATTATTCGCCGACTTGATAATCTTGACCAGATAAATACACAGCAACCTGATCATTCAATATGCCTGCAAAAATTATAAGAAAAGAAGGTAAAAAACTAATCATAGAGATCACAGTTGATCTCGAAGACTCTATGCTGGATAGCGAGGAAGCCATACAGGAGGCTGTCAATAAGGCAGGTAGTCTCGCGACTGAAGAAGCATTAAAACAATTCGACACCCAAGGAGAATCGATTGAAATAGAGGGTAAACAGTGGCGAAGCAAAGGGCAAGAAAAGAAGTTTTACCAAACACCCTATGGAGAAGTACAGTGTTCTCGATATGTTTATCACTACCACGGACGAGGAAAAACCTTTTGTCCTTTAGAACAATCCTCGCGTATTATCGGTAGCTCCACCCCTCGGTTTGCCAAGCAGGTGAGTATTAAAATGGCTTGTAATTCCGCACTTGAGGTTCAGCAAGACTTTCTGGAGTGCCAAGGAAGAAAGGTATCCACCTCATTCTTGCAAAACTTAGTTAAAAAAGTTGCGTGCATTGCAAAGCAACAAGAAACAGAGTGGCATTATGATCTGCCCAACTTTCAGAAACCCATTGTCTCCATAGCCTTTGGGTTGGATGGCACCTGTCTGCACCTAAGAAAAGACGGTTGGCGGGAAGCGATGGCGGGTACCATCAGTTTCTATGACGATCAAGGCGAGCGGCAACATACTATTTATGTGGGCGCTACGCCGGAATATGGGAAAGCGGACTTCTCACACCGATTTACTGCTGAAATTGAGCGTATAAAAGCGGAGTATCCGGATGCTAATAGGATAGGATTAGCTGATGGCGCAGAAAGTAACTGGCTATTTCTAAAGCCACATATCCAGACGCAGATACTTGATTTTTATCATGCGAGTAGTTATCTAGGTGCAGTCGCTAATGCAAAATTTCCTAAGGATAAACGCGCTCATAAAGCTTGGCTAGATAATCGCTGCCATCAACTGAAAAATAATTCAGGAGCAGCAGAGGCTCTTTATAACGAGATGGTGGCACTTCAAGCACGAAAATGCACTCAAAAATTACCGAAACATCTACAAGAGAAATTAGGTGCAGCGGTTACCTATTATAAAAATCATCGGCACCAAATGGATTATTCTGGTTATACAGATCAACATTTTCCGATTGGATCAGGGGTGACAGAAGCCGCTTGTAAAACGCTTATAAAACAGCGATTTTGTCTTGCGGGTATGCGTTGGAAACAATCAGGTGCTGCTGGCATCTTAAATTTACGAGCCTTGGTTTTAACAACTCAACGATGGACCCAGTTTTGGCAAAAAATCAGTCTCTTGGGCGTTCCATCGGCCTCGCCTGCTTTAAATTGAAGCTGCACCCACTGAATCAGTCATGGATACTGGATACTGATGTGACCATTAAGCCCTTGTATGGTCAGCAGGAAGGCGCGGTTGTTGGCTATAATCCCACGAAACCCGGCCGTCCCTCGCATACCTTTCACACTTATATGATCGCGAATTTGCGCCTCATTCTTGATGTCGAGGTACAGGCAGGTAACCAAAGTTCATCCGCTTATTCAGCACCCGGGCTCTGGGCATTATTGGAGCGTATACCCCGCGCAAACTGGCCGGCATTTATTCGTGGTGACTCCGACTGGGGAAGCGAGACGATCATGACGGAAGCCGAGCAGCGCGGCATAGACTATCTGTTTAAGCTTCGGCAATCCGCTAACGTCAAGAAACTGATTTTGCAAAAACACTGTGAAACAGGGTGGCAAAACACTCTTGGCGGTTGGGAAGCTTTATCCACCGAACTCAAATTGAGCACATGGAAACAATCACGTCGAGTTGTTTTGGTTAGGCGTCGGTTATCCAAGGCTATTATCATCGCACCCGATTCAGATCATGTGCAACCCGAACAACTTTCTTTGCTGGAACCCGCTGAAAAAATGTCAGCCTATGAATACAGTGTCCTGGTGACCTCATTGAAGAC
>CAIOMN010000249.1 GCA_903859415.1 uncultured Methylococcaceae bacterium | reverse complement strand
ATTTCTTAAATTTAAGAAACAGCTAAGCCGTTTATCTTTAAAGTCACTGGCCGTTTTTTAATGGCTACGGTAGCTTGTTGTTAATTTTTTATTGACATCAAAAGTGTCAACTACTTTTAGGCCGCTATGAAGGATGCCTTATTTTCCATCTTTAACTTAGAATACTAGCTGCTATTATCAATACTAAAGCCCTTATCTACTTCTTCTATAATTAAAGGCTATAATCACCAGGCTTTTATTGTAATAAAAAACGTTAAACGTCATCGGATAAAATTGTAACAAAGTGTAACAACCCTGTACTTTGTTACGCGTTGTTACAAAAAACTTTAACAAATCTCGTCCCAAAAGATAATTCTTTGCATCGAGTACGGCAAAAAAGGCAGCGCTCTCACCCCGCCCATTTCTATTAACGCCTCTGATACGCAGCCAATAAGCCTGTCCCGATATCAAGCCCTGCAATAAGATATTGGCACCACTTGTAGAAGTGATCGCATGCAGCAAAATAACTCACACACAACTCTAGGAAGGCGACTGCCTTAAAGAGAAGCTTAGTCCTCTTTTTAAGTTCTGTGTATATATACATAAATTGAGTATGCTTACATGACTCAACGCACTATTATCCTTAACAACTTATCATACAGTTTTTATATTTTCACTAGCGAACATCCCAGACCTCGCTATTACTTTTACCAAAACCCTATACGACAGCCTGTCATGTAAGGGTTATTTTTTGTTTGTAACCTATTCATTTACCAAAAGCACATACGACAAGCCCCGATCACTAGAGACATCTGGCGTTGTCGCCTATGCATACGGCAAAGTAACTATTACATGATAAGGAACAACATGCGACCTGAGCTTATGTAAGGGTGATCCGGAAAAATCTGCCCATGCATGAGCTCCAGTATTGGGCTACTTTCTATTTCTTACTATGGCATTTCACGTAATTTTTAAATAAAACTGTGTCATATCACACACTTTGCTAGCAGGTGACCTTAAATAAAATACCTTACGCTCTGATATACATAGCAAAAAACATTAATGGTATAAATTTTGCTTTAATTTGGCCATATTACAACAAATCCAATCAATAATTTAACCTGACAAGCTAATGAAAAGTTACACTCGAACAGCAAACACCTTCAAGCAAATTAAAAGTAAATTAACCTACAATAGCGTTTGGCGTTGGCATTTTTATGCCGGTTTATTTTGCATACCCTTTGCCATTTGGCTCTCTATTACGGGTGGGATTTATTTATTCAAACCTCAAATTGAAGCCTGGATAGATAGGGATTATGACAATCTCGTGGTCATAGGGCAATTAGCAACCCCCAAACAACAAGTGGACGTCGCCTTGGAGACCGTACCCGGTTCGGTTCTAAATGCTTATGAAATGCCAACCTCAGAAACCTCAGCCGTGCGTATTTTGGTAGGCAAAGATAAACAGTTACAACGTGTTTATGTACATCCACAAACCCTGGAAATTTTAAATAGCGTCCCTGAAGATGAACGACTCATGCAATTAATCTTTCATCTGCACGGTGACTTACTGGCAGGAGATAAAGGCTCTTATCTGGTGGAATTGGCAGCTTCGTGGATGGTGGTACTCATTATTACTGGACTTTATCTCTGGTGGCCACGCAATGTATCCGGTCTTGCGGGCATTGTTTATCCTCGACTCACCGCGGGGAGACGCACTTTCTGGCGTGACATCCATTCAGTCACCGGCTTATGGGTGGCATTTTTTGTATTGTTTTTGATCATCAGTGGCTTACCGTGGGCAAAATCATGGGGTGGAATACTCAAAACAGTTCGTCAAAGTACCCAAGCTACGGTAGTTAAGCAAGACTGGACCACTGGACGCTCTTCAGAATTGGCTGAGCGACAAGCCAGCAATACACCGGCAGCAAGCTCCACAGGGCACGAAGGTCATAACATGGCCAGCCCTGCAACACTGACTGACTACACTATTCTGGATCATATTGTACCAGTGGTCGCCGCTCAAAATCTTGCCTACCCTGTGCTAATATCCCCTCCGAATAAAAATGGCGCTAACTGGTCAGCGCGTTCAGACAGTCAAAATCGTCCTTTACGGGTTAATATTAAACTGGACACCAACACGGGTGAAATCATTGAGCGTAAGGATTTTTCTCAACGACCACTATTAGACCGGATTATTGGCGTCGGCGTTGCCGCTCATGAAGGCCAGTTATTTGGTTGGTTTAATCAGGCGCTGGGCGTACTCACTGCACTGGGTGTTTTCTTACTGGGCGTTAGTTCAGTGGTCTTATGGTGGGGAAGACGCAATCCAGGCACGCTCGGTGCTCCAAAAGTCATTAAGCGCCCACCACTGCCGGCTTATCTGGGTCTGGTTATTGTTGTCTTAGGAACACTACTACCTTTACTGGGCATCTCTTTAATCATTATTCTGATTATCGAGTTTTTAATCTTAAGAAGAATTCCAGCAACACGCTCTTTTCTTGGCATAGGTAGTTAAACTTATAGACATCACCTGCTTCCCTTGGTAGTGTATCCACAATTAAATTCTTTTAGGCTGGGTAAGCCCGATACACTACCCTTTTTAAACACTATTATGAAACCACCTTCGTCTTTTGTCTTTCTCCTGTTATTTATCTGCTTTCTTTTCTTGGTACTCTTTACTGGCAAAGAACCTCTGCCACTCAGATATTAAGCCCAAAAAAAGCTTCCATGACTCAAATTGGAATCATGGAAGCTTGCTTGCGTTGGGTCGAGCTTAGAATTTATAACCGACTTGCGCAAAGAATGTGCGCAGTGGTAATGGATGGTTATAAAAAGAAACATAACCATTGATGTTATCTATACCCGCCGATATATGACCTTTTTTATCATTGAAATGATAGGTGCCTTTTAAATCAACATACACGGATTCGGTAAAAGCACCGTAATACGCATTTTGGGTATCCTTGTTATCAGGCTGAGAATTCATGGCGCTTTGGTAGCGAGTACCCACTGATAAATCAAGATCTTTACCATAATGATAGGTCGTTAACAAGTTTGCCCGGTAATGCGGCATTAACGGCATTTGATTACCTACTAGCGCCGTATTAAGCGGATTTGAAACTATCTTTGCATCCAGTATGGTCGTGTTTAGCTTAACATCAACATTTGACTTTAAAATATTATCGTAATTGGTTGAAAGATCGATGCCGTTAGTTTCTACCTCACCAATCGATGACATCACTGAGCTTAAGGTCGGTGCGCCATTTAAATAGATATACTGGGTATAAATGGCATTACGGATATTTTCATGGAATAAGTTTAAACGTACATAACCATTATCAAAGTCATATTCGCCCAATAAATTATGATGCGTACCATCTTCTGGTTTTAAAGTCGAATTCGCTAAAGTCACACTTCCCGTTACACTGCTTGAGTTTCCAAATAACTCGTCAGCAACCGGATAACGATAGGCTTTTGCAACCGAATAACGGAACTTCCAGTTCCCTGGCTGATAACCGAATGAAAATTTGGGTGCCCAGTTTGAAACTTGACGATTCTGAGGATTAAGTGAGCCAGTTTGATTCGCTGTTGTTAAATACGTACCATCTTCCAGCCCCCAACGCTCCAGACGAACCCCGGGCGTGGCATCCCAATCTTTAAGAAATCGCCAGCTTAGTTGATTAAACCACGCAAAGCTATTCGTGGTTCCACCGCTTTGGGTGTTCAGAGGTGAGGCAGTATTAATCACATTACCCGAATAACTGCTTAGATTATTAACCGTTTGCATCATGTGCGCACGTTGATATTCAAAGCCTGATGAAAATGACAGGTTCTTGTTACCAAAAAACTCTTCATTGTTAAATTGAGACTTTAACCCAACCCAACCAGACCCTGTCCAGTGCGTTCTTAAGCCTGCCTGACCGCCAGACTGATTATATTTGGGATCAGCAGGGTTATAATTTGAAGAAAGTGTCGTATCATTAAGAATGTCAAAATAACTGACATTCGTATTGTTATACCAATTGCCAAAAACACGACCATTCAAACCCCAGCCCAAAGTGACCGTCTGGCGATTCTGTTGGCTAGCACCCCAAGAGGTATTACTGGTTAACTTATCCCCAGCCGCACTATAGCCAGTTAACTGCGAACCCCAAACTGTCTGACCTGCTGAATTGGTTAAGAATGATTGGCCGACATGCGTTACATCCAAATCTTCAAAGGCTGCCGTGATTGAGGTTTTAAGCTCTGGATTAATGTCATAACCTCCTTTCCATTTATAAAGATTATCAATTGAATGATAAACGCCATCACTACCAATTTGTAGCATCGGTGTACCCGCAGGCCCACCCGTACCATTACCTTTAGGATTTATTTCTGCTAATGCCCCAAAGGTTGGATTCTTAGCAACCGCTCCGGTGGCTGGCGTCAACCCTGTGACTACCGTTGGTGTCATCGGTTGCCCTTCATTTTCTAAATGGTTATATGAAAAAAAGGTACTAAAATCGCCAAACTTATCACCATAAGATCCAAAGGTCTTAAAGCCTTGCAGATTAACATTAGTCCCCATGGAATTATAAGGCTGTAACATATACGTTGCTTCTGTATACACTTCGCGCTTTTGTGGCATTAAAGTAGTAAAGTTGATAACTCCGCCCATCGCATTACCACTGTATTCAGCAGAAAAAGGCCCACCAATCACTTCTACCGACTTAATTTCACCCGGCCCGATCAAGCCCCACCGAGGCGCTCCATTATAGCTGGACTGTAAAGGATTCCAGATAGGCATACCATCCATATACACCAACACTCGTCCTCCCTGATAAGCACTTGAACCCCGCATACCGACTGGTGCATTGGGATCACCAATATACCGCTGACGCGCAAATATACCGGATTCATACTTAACTGAGTCAGCCGTAGTTACGGCATTGGTTTTGTCAATATCAGCTTTTCTTACCTTGGTACTGGGTGCAGAAATATTCGTTTTTGATGGTGTCGGAAGCGGACTATTCACATTATCGGAAGTGGTAACCACCATTTCATCCAAGGTCAGTTTAGAATCAGCTGACTGCGTTTTAGCTACCTCTTTTTTGCCAGACAGATTCTTTGAATTAACAACTGGCTTTTTATCTGTATCTGCAAAGGCCATAGGTGTAGCTACTATCAGCAAACTAATTAAAGCAACCCTTGAATTAAGTGGGAAAGGAGGCGTTTTATTGATCATAATTTAATTTAATGTATTGTTTTATATATTAAAAAAAGCTGCCCCTGAAGTATCATTCATTGAGCAACTGGGATGATCCTATTAATAGCAAATAACACGCCAATACAAAAATAATTCATTTAAGCACTTGATTATCTAAAACTAATACAGAGACAAACTCAAGCGATGAAAACAAGCTCTAATAAAAACTGTGTTATATGACTTATTTTTTCTAAAAAGTGCGTGATATAACACACTTTTGAAACTCTTCCTCTATTCCCTGATACTCCAATGCCTTATCTATTAAGGCTTGCATAAAACTGGTATCGAACTTGCATATATTATGAAACCAGCCATTCAATTATTAATAAAAAATGAGCCATTTGCTTTCAAAAGCTTCTTTTCATTTCATTGCAAAGGCAATTCTAGTCAGCTGGGTTATGCAACGTAATCCAGCTTTTTCTTTTTCAACCATTGGGATGTCGATTAATAAGCTTATAATAATGCGTTATTAAAAAACACGAAGACAGCTCAGACTTTTATTTACCTATTCTTTCATGTCATCAACTCATCCTTTTTACTCCGATACTAATAGAGTCATGTTCAACCCTTTGGCAAACCAGAAAAAATCATCTTTTGTTGCTACGGGACTACTGACTTGTGTCATTTGTCTGCATCTTGGTTTAGCGTGGTATCTATTAAACGCGCCGGTCGAAACGCCCAAACCAGAGACCGTGATAATGGAAGTGGTGATGCAAAAATCTACTCCCGCAATCAAACCCGCAGCGCCTGTATCCGCGCCAGAACCACCCAAGCCAGTGGTCAAGAAAGAACTTGAAAAGCCAAAGCCGGTGATTAAGCCCAAGCCTATCGTAAAACCTGTTATTGCTAAAAAGCCTGAGCCAGTTTTAAAGGAAGTGGTGCCTATGCCCACCTTTTCGCCTGCCCCCCCTGCACCTGCAGCTCCTGCTGTAACTTCGGCGACAACCAGCACGACTAATGCGCCCAAAGCCATAGGGCCTAGCAATGACGCGCCAACAGTCAGCTCAGGTGTTGTTGCATTATTTCGGGTTCCCCCTGAATACCCTGCACGTGCGGCAAATCGCCATATTGAAGGCTGGGTCAAAGTCGAATTTACTGTGCAAACTGATGGCTCAGTAGATGATGCGGTGGTAATTAGTGCAGAACCTGAAGAGATTTTTGATGACGCTGCATTAACGGCTATCAGCAAATGGCGTTTTAAGGAAAAAATAGTCAATGGCGTTGCGGTTACCCAACGAGCTGTGCAAAAACTCCAATTTAAACTTGAACACTAATTTTATAACTATTTATTAACTAGGATATTTACCGAATGCCTGAACATATTTCCCCCCAACTTATTATTGATGCCACGCTGTATACGTTACTGGTTTTTTCAGTGCTAACCTGGACGCTCATTTTCTTTAAAATGTGGCAGTTTGCAAATAACAGCCGTTGTAATAAGCGATTTGAAGCCTCCTTCTGGAGCTTATCCAGTTTAAAGCAGCTTAAGAACCTATCACCCAATCTAGCCAAAGGATCGGAAGCCCGACTGGCTTATGTCGGCACAACCTGGATTGAAGAACATCAAAGCGCAAAAGGAAATCAACTTAAACACAATGGTGACACCGCAGAATTGCTGGAACAGGCGATGCGTGAGCAGTTACAGCAAGAACAGCAGCGCATGGAAGGTGGCTTAACTATCTTGGCGAGTATCGGCAGTACAGCGCCTTTTGTAGGCTTATTTGGTACTGTGCTTGGCATTATGCATGCGATGCATGAGATTACTGCGAGTGGTTCAACCAGTTTAGATGTTGTTGCAGGCCCGATTGGTGATGCCCTTGTTGCTACAGCTATTGGTATTGCGGTTGCTGTTCCTGCGGTATTGGCTTATAACTTTGCTTTACGTCGCGTCAAAATACAGCGCTCTCATTTAGATAACTTTGTCGCCAACTTCTTATCAGTTGCTTTAAACACCAAAAATGAGCAGGCTTAAACCATGGCTTTTAAACCTCAATCAGAAGAAGAAAGTGCTTTAAGCGAAATTAATGTCACTCCCTTGGTGGATGTGATGCTGGTGCTGGTTATTATTTTATTAGTCACAGCCCCTTTATTAACGCAATCGGTACATGTTTCCTTACCCAAAACAACCCAAACCACCGCAGATGTAAAGGAGCAACCATTGCAATTGGGGGTTGATGCCCAAGGTATCATCACCATTAATAAAATACCTATGGCGGATCTGGCTGCACTTGAATCAGCGTTAAAATCTGAAATAGAAAAGAACCCTGAAATCGGCGTGCATTTGTATGCAGATAAAGCCGTTGTCTATGAGAAATTGGCCGAGGTCATGGCCATTGTGCAGCATGCTGGAATAACCAAGTTGGCGTTTGTCACCCTAGAGAATTAAGACGGCTTTCTAAACCAGGTAAAGCCCACCTAAGGTCTTATTAAGTAGGTCTTATGACCTACTTAATGTGGATTTACTTAAAGAACTTTGATCTTACTCACGTACACGAATCAGATCGTGACAACTTTTACAGGTAGCCCCCAGCTTTCCGAACTGACTTTTGATTGCAGCCACATCACCTGTTTCAGCAACCACTTTAAGCTCATCCGTTTCTTTAATTAAGCGTGTATTAATTTCTTTAACTTCATCCTGCTTCTGAAAGTAATCAGCCTTTAACCGGGTCGGTTTCCAACCGGTTCCTTGGTCCGTGCCGGGGCCATAAAGTTCTTCAAGTAAATTAGAATGGGCGAGCGCAGACAGGGTGTTGGCAGCAGCAATAATTTGATCTTTATGGTATGTCTCAGGATGATCAACAATTTGATTTTTTATTTTACCCGTATTCCAGCCCATGACGGCATAGGTGGATTGACGAATCCTGATTTGATCTTCAATTGGGTTTGCCATAACCACAGAGGCTACAAACAAACAACTTAAACACCACGCGCATTTTAATTTCATCAATGTATTTCCTTTGAGTAACGTTGAAAATTATCTGCTTAATGATGCCAGATAATCCGTCACCAAACCACTCCAAACTATCCAAACGACTGACGAAGCAATCAATACAACAAAAATAAAACGGGGAATACTTAATGATCCATTTGATCCAACAAACTGATAGGGTCTTAAAAAGGTATTGCCGGTTAACATAGGCCGTATTAAATTATTTTTCTTGATCAACAGATAATAGAATACCGCTGTAATATGCAGACCCACCAAGCCCAATAAACCATCAACCAGCCATTCATGCCAACCACTTATTCGGTCGCTTAGGCTTTTATCTATGAGGTGAAACAAAGGGCCTTCAAAGGCAATGTCATCATTTGCAAATACCCCTGTTACAATTAAAGCCGCTAATACTAATAACAAAGCGAATATTGACAAGGCTCCAACAGGATTATGGCCAACCCCATGCCAATCACCTTTAAAATAAGTGATCAACCGTCCAGGCGTAGGAAAGAAATGAACAAACCGAGCATAGTAAGTGCCTAAAAAACCCCACAACACTCGAAAAACCAACAATCCTAAGGTTAGACCACCTAACCGGCTATGCCAATCTGTCAAGGAACCGCCGAGCTCTCCAGTGATATAGGCCCCTACCACTGCCAAGACCAATAACCAATGGAATAAGCGTAACGGCCAATCCCAAACTTTCTGTTGAATTGTTTTCATCGCAAGCGCCCGAATGAAAAAGTTAGGGTTGTTTTATCGGCTCTGAAGGATTTTTTTCATTCACTTGCCCTTCATTCTGAGATGATTTTGCAAACTCCCCTAGATATTCTATTTTTGCAGCATCAAATAATTGCTTGATTACCGCTTCAGATTCCTTCTTGCGTTCTTGATTTAAGAAGTAAGTTTCAATTAATGAAGCGGCTTTTGTTTTTTCTATGGGGCTTTCTTTTGCAGATAATACCGCCTGAATGAGCACACCATTTTCACCGATTACTTTAATAAAATGGCCGCGAGGTAGATTAGAAAGCAATGGCAATCGCTCCATAGGCAATTGTTCAGCAGTTACAGTTGACTGATTGACGGTAAAAGGAATTATGTGTGCTTCTAAATGGTGTTCTAGTGTATTCACATCATCAGTGGAATCAATAATTTGATCAATCTTTGTCTGACTTCCTGCCTTACTGTCAATAAACAGTTCTTTCAGCTGAAAAATTTTACGCTTCTCAAACAGCTCAGGATGAGCATTATGAAAGTCCTCAATCTCTTGGACGCTGGGCTTTTTTACGCTCTTCATTTTCAATTGCAGCCATTCTTCAGTTATTATTTTACGCTTAGCGGCTTCCAGCGCCATCATAACACCAGCATCACGCTCCAATTTATCCGCTTTGGCTTGCTGTAAGATGAGGGACTGTTCAATTAAACTCTTTAACAGTTGAGGCATAGCATGCTTGCCCTTTTCATCGCTTACCAAACCGGCCTGATGCAAAGCATCCTCTAATTGATAGATTGAAATTTCTTCACCATTGACTATTACTGCAATCTGGCCCGGCGCTTTGGCTTTGTTGTCATCAGCACAGGCTACTAGCAGCGAAAGAATCGTTACTCTTAGAATCAATCCTAATCGTTTTTGCATAATAAGATTAATATTTAAAGTTTATAATAAGGCTTTCCCGATCAGGTGAACTCTATTTTCTGGAGAGAGCACCGCTAATAAATCTCTAACAAATTTTTCCTGTAGCTTATAACCACCTAACTCATCACCAATGCTTGACACTCGAAATACCAAGCCATCAGGTATTTGCCCACTCAGACCATATTTCATCTGAACCAATTTCCATTTAAGACCCTGAACAGTTACTGTATCACCCACTTTAATCCAGTAAGTCACTGACTCTACCCTCGACCCTTTCGTGGCCGTTAGGCGCTTGGTTGATAGTTGTCCGTAACCAGTATCCAGGTTGTTAGTCGTTATGTTCTGAACTTGATAACCTTGATCAAAATAACAGGCTTCAGGATTATGAACTCGCATAGCATCGCCTTGATCGCCACCATAAGCAATGGAGAGCATAATTCGATTACCTTTATCGTCAAAATAAGTACGCGCCAGATTCTGGCTATAAATTTCATTGAGTAACGCTTGTTTATCATGACTAACCTGCAGCAAAGCAAAGCTATTATCTTCCCGCCACAGCCCAAACTGCTTAGGCACCAGGGACTCCAAACTAAATTGTTCAGACTGATCAGTTATCTTTTTAGTCGGCTTTAAGAAAATTGCTGAGCCCATCGCTAATAGCATAAGCAATAAAACGAAAGCCGCTTTTAGGAATGGAGGTTGAGGTTTGTTAGTTATCGCCATCGGCAAATGCGTAATACTCATACCCTGTTAATCAAACTTTAGTTATTGAGATTGGTCGCGCAAGGGGTATCCAACTCACGAGCAAGCTATCCAGAATAAACAGCAACAGAACTGCCACTATTAACAAAACCATCCCTGCAAAACCATGCATAAAACCTTGTCCGGCCTCATCTCCAAAATTATAAGTAATTAAAATTAAAGTTATAATCCGCACTATATTGGCGACAAATGCAACCGGGAGAATGCTGGCCAACATAAAACCGTTATATAGCCAGCCTGATCGCCCAGCCAGATACATATATAAGAGCCCAATCGCGGACAATGAAAACATGGAGTTTAGTCCAGAACAGGCATCCGCAACTAAAAGCTGATATTGAGCTATTATGATAATAACCCCATTACGGGCAATGGGGTAACCCGCATCATAAAGAATTTCTACAGCAATAGATGAAACCCATTGTTTAAGCAACCCCGTTAGACTGTCAACCACAAAACTCGGGAGAGGTAACATGAAAACCAGATATAGCAAAGGAAACCAAACGCTGCGAAGACTTGCAGTACCTTGCATTAACAATAATGTACCAGCAAAGACGGGAATTTGTGAACCCACTTCGAAAATAATAATATCTTGGGATCGGCCTAACACATACAATAATAGACCTATAAAAAGTAGACTGATGCCAATACCATTTGATGGCACATAGGCCCGTTCGAACAAGCCCTTACTCTGCTTAATCAGCAGGTAAATAAAGACTAAAAAGATGATAGACCCATGCGCAGTTTCTTCTAACCTCCATATTCCATGAATCAACTCCCAATAGGTTGGCACATAAAGCCCAGCTAACCCTGCAAACACCAATATCCAGGCTATGTTATAAGTCGGCTTGGGTAACCCTGCACTGATGATTCTACTCATCGCCATAAAGCCAACCCATAATTTCAGCCAGACACTCAATAAAATTTAGGCATTGAGTTATCAATGCTTACTTATACCATCACCAAAACTTCTCAACTTTCTGTTGAACTCAACAGTCAATCAATCAGATTTCATTATTATTAGACAGATAAAGGAATTAGGAGGTTTGCTGACTTTTTAGTTTTTCTGACTTTCGCTGCGACTAAAAACAAACCAACTATCATCATAGCCCATTGCTCAGGCTCAGGGATAGCCGCTACTGTGATAGTAGTATAAACCGCAGCCGTAAGATTAGCCGCTACATTGTAAGCAACTTGAATGTCATACACTTGACCAGATACTAATGAACCAAAGGTATACATACCGGTTGTAGCACTATAGGTAAGTGCAATCGTTTGACCGGTTGTTACATCGATAAGTGTAGGCGTCATGCCTGTTGAAAACAGGTTTGAATTAATTGTGCCTGAAAAAAGTGGGGTGCCTGCCACAACCGAGAAAAAGCTATTGGTTATACCAGTCCCAGTAAGACCTCTAAATGTCGAATTAAAGCCACCTTGATCTGCCACTAAAAATGCTGTTGAAGCCGTATTTGTAGAAGTACTTGCGGTAGCAACAATAGTTCCTGCTGAAGTTGCATTAGCATAAACTGTGGTGGAACTTGTCGCAGCCGCATTTGCCGTCATTGGCATAGCGAAAGCGAGAGTTAAAAGAGCTAATAAAGCGAATTTTTTCATAATGAATAACCTTAAAGGGGTGGTTGAAGAATAGCTGATGATAGACACATAACGTGCCTGTCGAACTCCTTTCCAACCAATCAGGAAGGGAGATTATAACAAAATTATCAAAAAAATCAACTTCCAATAATTTGCACTAAATGACCCCCAGCTAAACTTTAACTATCTTAATCCCCTCTTTGCGCCTTAGCATAATAAGCCGCGAGATTTTCAATCTCTTGATCACTTAAGCTTGCAACCGCTCCATTCATTAAAGGCTCAATGCGTTTCTTGTCGCGATAATCACGCAATGTTGCCGCTATATAACCCTTCTTTTGACCATTAATAGTGGGCGTCATAAAATTGACCCGAACATTATCTGAGCCATGGCAACCTGAACAGACATAATATGCAGTGTTGGCAGCGGTTTCTGCCTCTGATTTTTTACCAAGAACCGAGCAGCCAGACAGTCCAGCAACAACAAAACTCAGTGAATAAATTACTACGATACGAGATAAAGAACGTTTTATCATTTGATGCTACACTTTTATTGAGCGCGCAAATGCGCATAATATTCAGCTAATTCGATGATCTCCTGATCAGTCAATTTATCTGTCACTTCATTCATGTTTGGGACATACAGCCCATCGGTATTTTTGATAGGTGGTAAATTGCGTGCCCGGGTCCGATAGTCATACATGGTTTTACAGAAATAAATCGCATCCTGGCCTGCCAGATTCGGGTTGTCATCGGTTTTGCTTATACCCGCTTTACCATGACAATCCGCACAGGCTTTATCGGCAAGCCTTTTAATGGCAGCAAAATGTTCACTGTGGATATCTATGCCTGCGTCATCACCCTGCGACATGTGCATATGTCCATCCATGTGCTGATGGTGATCAATATGCGATGCCTCTTCCGCTGCAATTGATAGACTGGTCACTCCCAACAAGCTCGCGAGCAGTGTTACCTTAAAAATAGCTGTCATTTTAAAATTATATTTCATAGTCAGTCGCCGGATTAAAACATCATATTGCCAACAAAATACAGCGTATTATTGCCTGCTGCATTACGTCCCGCGCCATCATAGTTTGTTGAAGCGCCATTAAATCGCGTATAAGCCCAATATTGCACCGAAAAACGCAGGTTTAAATAAGGGTCAGCAACAAAGGTGCCTTTACCAAAGGGCACATAATCAGCCTCGAATAAAAATGAATTGGTGTTTGGAGAGCCATTGGCACTGCCAGTAATGGGATTGACACCATTGTTACCACTGGTTACGTCATAAGCGCCCGCTCCGTTATAAAGCGTCATATCCGAGCTGCCCTTCATATAATTCCAACCCACTGATAAATTGTAGGTTTGCTTATAGGTCCACATGCCCATCATCATGACACTGTCGAGATTATTACTGGCATTACTGGCCCAGCCCTGACTCTGTGAGGCACCCAGTTTCATACTGTCATGGGTATATTTAACCATGGCCATCAACATATTATTGTCATTCATCATGTACGAGTAATTCGCATCAGCGTTATATTCGACAAAGGAATTAGTGCCCACGCCATTGGTATAATAAGGGATAACTTTAGCCGCCAGACCGTAAGTCCCTATCATCATGGTATGTGGCCCAATGCTATGTTGCAAAAACATCCGCCAATAAGGTGCCCCACCGTCTATTAAACCACCTTGAGCCCCTGAGCTTTGAGAGCCGGCATTCCAGACACCTAGACCTTGAGCCATATTTTGAGATTGTGAGGTATAACCACCCGCTTCTAGATAGAGGTGATTATTAATCATTACATAAGCCGTAGCACCCGCCGTATTTGCACCCGCCATCAGCGCTTGTAACCAGGGCTGAGCGGCTGGTTTTACGGCCACTGAAGATTGTGTATAGGGGTACATCCAGGCTGGCGTCGTCATCCAGAAGTCCGACATGGTGGGCGCATTATTAAAAGTAAGACCATAAGTCAACGCATTACCTTTGATAGTTGCATGATCCGCTATACGTATATCAGCCATAGCTAAGCTGACTGAACGACCAATTTGTGGATTGATATTCAACTGCAAATAACTACCGATTTTATCGGTAATTCGACCCGTGTAATACACAGCCGCCCAATCAGTGAGCACACCATTATTCGCCTTTGAGTGACCGGTGG
Organism: uncultured Methylococcaceae bacterium; assembly: GCA_903859415.1. Classification (GTDB taxonomy): domain Bacteria; phylum Pseudomonadota; class Gammaproteobacteria; order Methylococcales; family Methylomonadaceae; genus Methylobacter_C. The sequence continues at coordinate 9,163 of CAIOMN010000249.1, read as the reverse complement.
TGTTATCAAAATAGGTGCCTTCTGGGACATCCTGCTGCGTATTAGTCACCGAACCTATGACTTCAACAGCCAATGGATTAATCACATCCGGTAATTTATTGGCATGGCCCGCTACATAACCATCCAGTTTAAACTTCTGGCCGTATTGCGTTAACCAAGGGCCGTAAGCCTGCATGTGACAAGCGGTACAGGGCTCACCCGTCTGTCTTGCAAACGATGTGGTGGCGTGAACGCTTTCAAAGGGAGCTATTGATAAGACAACAGCAAGAATAACGAGACCACAAAACCAAGGTTTTTGCTCATTAAAGTAAGTAAAATTTAGCATTGAATATTCAGTTTAGCTTGTGAAAAGAATGTCGCACTCATTATCTTACAAAGCACATACCATACCAAATAATTATCCCATTGATTTAACTAATATTACCTGGATAATAACTGAGATATATTTATTAAACTGTGTCATATAACACAGTTTAATAAATAAAATGCGCTATATAACACAGTTTAATAACGAATCTATCCAACACTCACACCAACATTGTGTCTTGTCTTGAGGATCAAAGCGGTTTAGCATAACGACCTCATTGCCTTAATCCCAACTTAGCTCATGACCATCCCAACAGATATTCTGCAACTTCATGAAGACATGCGTCAATGGCGGCGTCATTTACACCAGTTTCCTGAGACGGCTTTTGATGAAAGCAAAACTGCTGAGTTTATCGCCAATAAGCTTAAAAGCTTTGGCCTTGAAGTACATCAAGGCCTTGGTGTAACGGGTGTTATTGCTACGCTTTCAGTCGGTGACAGTAGCAAAAAAATAGCGCTACGGGCAGACATTGATGCTTTATTCATACAGGAACAGAATTCTTTTGCACATAAGTCCTGCCATGAAGGCAAAATGCACGCCTGTGGTCATGATGGTCATTCTGCCATGCTCTTGGGTGCAGCCAAGTATCTATCAGAGCATAAAAACTTCAATGGCACCGTGTACTTTATCTTTCAACCGGCAGAAGAAGGGCGTGCTGGAGCCAAACAAATGATTCTGGATGGCTTGTTTGAACAGTTCCCGGCCGATTGTGTGTTTGGATTACACAACTTCCCGGATATCCCTGTCGGTCACTTTGCTGTCAAAGCCGGTCCCATGATGGCTTCTTTTGATAGTTTTGAAATCATTATCACAGGACAGGCAACCCATGCAGCCATGCCACATTTAGGTAATGATGCGGTTGTTGTTAGTGCTCAACTCATGACGGCCTTACAAACTATCGTGAGTAGAAACGTTGATCCAGCAGATTCAGCGGTCGTTAGTATTACTCAAATTCATGCCGGCAATACCTGGAATGCGATTCCTGAATCTGTCGTCATAAGAGGTACCTTTCGATGTTTTAGTGAATCTGTAAAGGCCTTGATAACTCGTAAGCTAACCCAGTTAGTTAATGGTATTTGTGCTGGCTTTGAAGTTAATGCGACGCTAGTATTTAACCCCGAAAATATAGGCTATCCTGTTACATTTAATACCGAAGCAGAAACGGCTATTGCCCTGAAAGCAGCCTTGGCTATTGCTGGAGTCGATGGCGTTATTCAACAACCCAATCCGAGCATGGGCTCAGAAGACTTTGCTTTTATGCTACAAGAAAAGCCCGGCTGCTATAGCTGGATTGGTAACGGCTCATCTGAGAACAGTTGCCTGCTGCATAATCCTCATTATGATTTTAATGATGAGATTTTACCGATTGGGGCGGCTTATTGGGCCAAGCTGGTGGATAATGTACTGGGATCGTCTTCATTATAAAAACCAACATAAAAACTGGGCGTATGGCAAAGTTAATGCTGTTTAGTAACGGCCTTACATTGACCATTGAAACCTTGTTCAGTTATTTCAATAAATAACCATATTTTGAGTGCTTTTTTAAAAAAAAAGTACTATTATTCGCCGTGTAACATTTAGAGTTATCTATTTTTTACAGAGGGTTTGAATAGGATTTCAACAAATAAATATTTTTTCTCAGGCAATCCAATACCTGCACGAATAAATCAATTGAAGGAATAAGAAAATGAAAAATTTAGTTTTAAATACCTTAGCGATAGCTGCACTGCTTACCATTGCGCCGCTGTCAATTTCTAACGCTTATGCCCTACCACTTCTTCCTGTTGGTGGACCATTTGCCGGCCCTCCCGGCCCAACTGGTCCAGCAGGACCACAGGGTCCTATCGGCGCTACTGGCCCTATTGGTCCTCAGGGTCCTGTTGGCGCTACAGGCGCTATTGGACCACAAGGTCCTATTGGTGTTACTGGTGCTATTGGGCCACAAGGTTCTCCTGGGGCACAAGGGATACAAGGACCCAAAGGCACTAGCGCGCCAGTCCATTTGGTTGGTGACTCATACCAAGGTGGGATCATTTTTTGGGTCTACGACTCTAATGGTGAACATGGCTTAATCGTATCCAGAGCGGATCAAGGTGCTGGCATACGATGGTATAACGGCATTAATAGAACGACGGGAACCTCTGGTGACGGGATAAATACTGGTGCTATGAACACGGCGATAATAGTGGCCGCTCAAATAGCAGATAATCAAAACGGCAATTTTGCAGCCAAAGTAGCTGCTGACTATAGCATACAAGACGATGGTTTAACCGTTTGTACTCCTGTAAATCTAAATCCCCCTGCTGCGGAAATCTGCTATGGCGATTGGTATTTACCATCAGCAGTGGAATTAAATTTATTATATAATGCCAAAGTTGCTAGCGGTGTAAGTAATTTTGTTACAAATAGCTACTATTGGAGCTCTAGAGAGTCTGGTGACAACCATGCGTGGTCCCAACGCCTCGATAACGGCGTCCAAAACAACAGCACCAATAAGAACTCAGCATCTCAACTAGTGCGTGCTATTCGGGCTTTTTAGCTATTTAACCTTTATTTAAGAAGAATAACTAAGGACTCTAGATCCCTCAACTCGTGAGGGGTCTAGAAGCTCCAATTGGCCCATACTGGCTGCAATACCCTCATTGTTGGCGCTACTTACTGCGAACCATGCATTACCGATTGTCATAGGTGATTTTCCGACACCGAGAATGTTCCTAGCAAATGCTTTCGGAAAGGCTCCAGCACTATATGCTGCCCCGGACGGAATGATTCCGTTGCCGAGGGTTCGAACAGAAAAGTTGCCAACAGTTATCAGAACAACGCCTTGACATTCAATTTTATAGGGTCTATAAGATTCGCGTATTTCTTATGCTTGTAATGCTTGAATTATAGCGGGAAATAATTATCCGTTTAATCAAACAAGGATCATGACATTGTTTAAAACTGCAAGACCCGCCTTTTTGTTACTTACCCCTTGCTGCTTATCGATTGCCGTTGCTTTTGCAATTTATGAAGGCGTCGTAATTGATCGGGTTAATCTGGCATTGATTTTCTTAGGTGCACTAGCCGCTCATATCAGTGTCAATATGCTGAACGAATATTATGATTATAAAACCGGCTTGGACTTGCACACTCAGCGCACCGCTTTTAGCGGTGGCAGCGGAACACTTCCTTCATCCCCCGAATTGGCAGAATCGGTGTTTCTTTGTGGTTTACTGTGTTTAGTTTTTACAGCACTCATCGGACTGTATTTCTTATGGACAATTGGCTGGGGTTTATTGCCGGTGGGTTTATCGGGCATGTTACTGGTGTATTTCTATAGCACCCAAATTATCCGACGACCGCTACTTTGTCTGCTGGCTCCTGGCCTAGGATTTGGGCCATTCATGATTTTAGGAGCCTATTACATATTAATCGGTCATTACAGCATTGCTGTATTGATGACATCATTTATTATGCTGTTTATCGTCAGTAATTTATTGTTATTGAATCAGTTTCCTGATTTGGAACCGGATCGGGCTGTAGGCCGTTTGCATTTGCCAATTTTGGTAGGCAGAAAAAACGCGGCACGGGTCTATGTATTATTGTTAGTGATGGCTTATGCATTATTGTTGCTACTTGTTTACCTTAAGCTGCTGCCAATTTACAGTCTGCTAGGGATGTTTACGCTCTTTTTGGGGATACCGGCTGCCATTTTTGTGCTCAGATTTTATGACAACATGGCAAGATTAATACCCGCATTGGGGCTCAACGTTGCATTGACTTTAAGCTTTCCGGTATTAATTTCGATTGGACTGATTTGGCAAAGATAATTAACGTTCTGAATTAACTATCATTGACCTAACCGGGCTTGATGCGGAAGATGAAGCAAATCCTGATTTGCACCGATCTCGATCGTACTCTATTACCAAACGGTAAAGGACCCGAATCACCCAGGGCGAGGGAATCTTTCACCCGACTTGCTTCGCGTCCTGAGGTGACTTTGGTTTATGTCAGCGGCCGGAACCGCGAATTGGTAGAAGACGCAATACAAGAATACGAACTGCCTTTACCTGATTGGGTCATCGGCGATGTCGGCACTACGCTTTACCGAGTTCAAGCTGAGAAATGGCAACATTGGCCTGAGTGGGAACAGGCCATCTCTACCGATTGGCGAGGATTGACGGCGAACGATTTGCGGCCTTTATTTTCAGATATGACGGCTTTAGGTTTACAGGAAGAAAGCAAACAAAACCAATACAAACTTAGCTACTATTTAACATTACCAACGGACACCGATGGACTACAACGTGAAATGTTGCTGCGCCTTAACGCTCATAAGGTAGCATCCAGTTTAATCTACAGCGTCGATGAAGCGTCTTCGACAGGACTCCTGGATGTATTACCCACGCGTGCCACCAAACTTCATGCCGTGGAGTTTTTAATGAGGCTTCAAGGATTTAATTATACCAATACCGTTTTTGCTGGCGACAGCGGTAACGATTTGCTGGTTCTCGCCAGCGCGATTCCATCCATATTGGTCGGCAATGCCAATAGTGACGTTATCGAACAAGCCCAAACCCAAGCTTTAGAACAGGGAACAATAGCCGCATTGTATCTTGCACAAGGCGGCTTTCTGGGTATGAATGGCAATTACAGTGCCGGGATTTTAGAAGGCATCGCCTATTATCACCCTGAAACCCGACGTTGGATGGAAGAAGACCATCAACAATAACCCTCTTAACCTGGATTCAGATCAGGCAATGCTTTTTCTAAAGCATACAATTTATGGAAGTAACGATGTCTACCGATAGGAGGACAAGCCCCCCCCATAACCGGTGCGTTCCCAGTCGTTTTTACCTTGTAAAGTGCGAACTGGCAATTGTTTCACAGAAACGGCATCGGGTAATTCAGTCACAGTGGGTGGAATGTTATACAGAACCCAATGTACCCCGGTCATTTGAGGTGCAGCGGGATCAGGTGCATCAGGGTCATCGACAATTAATACCAAACTTTTAGCATTAGTAGGGATACCCGACCAGCTTAATGCCGGTGAACTATCACTTCCTTGGCAAGTGAACTGTTTTGGAATTTCGATTTGATGGACGATAACATCATGGCTTAAAATAAATCAAGTGTTTTGCTTTTTTCAAAGCTTTATTAAGAATAGTATAGGTATCCCTATCAAATGCGGGTCGACTTGAGCCTAATAAATCCTGCACCTTTGCTTCATTTTTTGCAGTGCCGAAATAACACCAATGATCGATCAGATGCACTTCGTTACCTTCCTTTATACCGATGGGTCCAGTATAAGGCCAGGAAGCCAGCTTTAGTTTATGCAGTGCCTGAAGCAAACGGGCCGCATGAGCAATCGGCGTTTCCAGACCGATACAGGTCCCTTTACATTTCTTAAGCTGATAGGCAAAACACGGGCGTCCTTTTGAAGTCTTTTCGATACCAAGTTCACTTAAGCATAACTGATTTAGGTCAGCAAGATTTCGCAGTGCTTTTTGAGCATCCCGTTGAGTATGATAAAGACCATAAAGATTATCCTGTACACCAAAATCAAGATCGCTAGCCCAAATTAATACTGGTTTCAGATGCTCGGCTTGTTGTTGCAATTGCCAAGCGCACAATTCATTCTTGCGGCGCAAACGCTGATTATGGATCGGCTGAAGCGTTTTGATTAAGTTGGCTTCCATCAGCAACGCACCTAGTTCACCACCGGTTTCAATCCAGTCGATGCGGCGTAACTGTTGCGACAAGCTCATTTCCTTGCCATGACTGTGATCGGCTGAAAAATGCGATAACACCCTCTGTTTAATATTGGTACTTTTACCAATATATAAGGGTAAGTCATTCTCACCATAGAATAGATAAACACCGGGCGAATCGGGTAACTCATCAACCAGGCTTCGATCAATGTGAGAGGGTATGCTGGAACGTCCGACTAATTTTTGCACGGTATCAGCAATAAGTTGAGTCTCCTGGGTAATAAGCAGCTGTTGCCAGAACTGATAAATTAATTGGGCATCACCCAAGGCTCTATGCCTTGCGCTGACAGTCAACGCATGACGTTGAATTAAACTATCCAGATTATGGTGTTTAAAGTCAGGAAACAATGCTCTGGAGAGTTTGACTGTACACAACACCGTCGGTCTAAAGGTAACGCCAACCCGTTTAAACTCGTTCTTTAAAAAACCATAATCAAAACGGGCATTGTGTGCAATAAACAGATAGCCTTCCAGTAGGGTGGCAAGTTCTTCTGCAACGGCATTAAAAAGTGGCGCATCAACGACCATGGCATTAGTAATACCCGTTAATTGTTCGATAAATACCGGAATACGGGTTTGTGGCTGGAGCAGTTGACTCCATTCCCTAACGCCGTTTTCATCCACCAACACCACCCCAACCTCGGTGATACGATCTACCGTAGCGTTGCTCCCCGTGGTTTCCAGATCAACAAAAGCGAGCTTTGATAGCAAAGTTAAAATATCGCCTCCAATAAACTAAAATGCGGTGTTGAGTGTTTTGTTACTGACACTTAACCTGGATGAATACAGCGATTATCATCATGTCGAGGATTGTTGACCCAATCACTGACCGGTGTTGCGGTCATCTCTGCATAGGCTTGATTGTTAAGTAGAGTAAAAGCCTGATCTGCATCACAGGTTTTATCCAGCCAATGGTGATATTGATCAACAGGAATAATAACCGGCATTCTATCATGTATCGGCTTCATTAACTCTGTGGCTGCTGTCGTAATAATGGTGCAGGAATAAAGAGTTTTAGTTTCATGTTGCCATTGCTCCCAAAGTCCGGCAAAAGCAAACAGTTGCTGGTCAGTTCTATGAATATGAAAGGCCTGTTTACTCTCCCCTATTTTTGACCACTCGTAAAACCCGGTAGCCGGTATCAAGCAGCGACGATGGTTAAAGGCAGACCGAAACGAAGGTTTCTCACGAAGTGTTTCACTGCGGGCATTAATCAGATGTGAACTATTTTTGCTGTCTTTAGCCCAGGAAGGAACCAATCCCCAAAACAAATTAACGGATTTTCTTGATTGATCGTCAAGCTCGACGATGGTTAATATTTTCTGTGCTGGAGTAATGTTGTAACTGGGCTGAAAACGCACCGGTTGCAGCAATTTAAAATGCTCAACAAGGGCGTCCGAAGAGGTTATCAGGTTATAGCGTCCACACATATTTGTCTCTATGTTGATAATGGGGCATGATTAAGTAAAAGAACTTCGAGCAATATTTTTATTATAAATGGTCGAGATCGAGATTCAATAAACTCTCAAATTATGCAACCAAAACCGATTATAAATACAAATTAAAACTCATTCTTAACGGCTGGTTGGTGCCATCAAGAGCCAGTGACCAATTTCCAATAAATGGCTGGTCAACTCTAGAAAACTGCCATTCAGAGGCCGCCCGAGATAGGTACCTAAGTGTCTAATCGACCCTATTTTCAGACAGCAAAAATACGATTCCAATTCGCCCTTTTTTCTTCCCTGGTATCGATCAAATGAATGCCATATTAATGACAATAATGCTTTAAATAATTGTCAGCTCTGACGGTTTAAAATACCAAAATTTTTGCTTATTCCTCCTAGGACACCGAAATGTCATCAGGTTCGTATTATTGTGTTTTATGGAATAGTATCTTGTAAAAGATGGATATTCTTCTTTTCAGATAGGTCTTGTAAACTTTAACCACTCGCAGCACAGAGAGTAAAGCAACTACATTAACTTATCTTGGAGAATTATCATGAACAGAATTTCTATACCGACTACTGAGCAAACCCCTGCCGCCTCTTTACCGTTATTGGATGCCGTTAAAAAACAATTAGGTGTCGTTCCTAATTTGATGAAATTAGTGGGCAATAGTCCAGCTGCGTTGGAAGGCTATTTAAGCCTCAATAATGCTTTAGGTAAAGGATCGCTCGATTCAAAAACCAGAGAACGTATCGCCCTGGCTATCGCCGAATTTAACGGATGCAGCTATTGTCTTTCCGCGCATACTTATCTCGGCAAAAATGTCGCGAAGCTTGATGATGCTGAAATTGCGGCGAACCGTAATGGACATTCATCTGACCCTAAAGCTGCGGCTGCCGTTAAATTTGCTGTCCATGTGGCGCTGGAGCGTGGACATGTTTCAGATGCCGACCTTGCTGCGGTAAAAGCCGCCGGCTACAGTAATGCTGAAATTGTAGAAATTGTGCTTCATGTGGCGCTGAATACATTGACCAACTATATCAACGAGGTTGCTCAGACCGCAATAGATTTCCCTAAAGTTGATCTAAACATTGCTGCCTAAACGTTAGTTTTTGAACCTCATCCGGCGGTGATTACTACCGCCGGTTCTTTTTGGAGATCTATCATGGCAACTGCCTTTGCTGAAATAGCCTTTACTTCCAGCGTGAAAGCGGCTCAAGTCCGATATGGTAGCCGGGAGGCCAATAGTCGCTTTGAATTAGCCGATGATCCAGGGTTTGGGATGACCGATGCGTATTCCGGTGAAAGTTGCCACCCATTCCACGGGAAAGCTGCCACCTAAACCGGTGAAGGTTGCCACCCCATCGGAGCGTAGCGACGCGGGAGGTTTATTTTTACTCTATCTTGTTAGTTGACGTCAAATGAGTTTGTTTTTTTTCGTAGTGATTCTCCTTCCAATTTTATTTTGTAAGCATTATGTACCAGACGATCCATAATGGCATCGGCCATGGTTGAATCGCCTATGCTGGCATGCCATTGATCCAGTGGTAGCTGACTGGTAACAATGGTCGAGCGTGAGCCATGGCGGTCTTCCAGT
>CAIOMN010000248.1 GCA_903859415.1 uncultured Methylococcaceae bacterium | reverse complement strand
GCATCCAGATCAGTGACAAACGTTTTTATAAACTGCGTTGGCTCGTACATCATCATAGTGATGAAATACGTGAAAGTTTACACTGTTCAGCTTACAGGGTTTCCGACTATCTTCCAATGCTTAAAAACTTGAAGATCGAGTATAAGAGTATTATTACAACCAGCGGAACCACAGATTTTTCTGCACCTGTATCAAATGTACCATACAATACATAACGAGATCTTTGCTTGAGCATTGTTTTGTCACCTAGCAGCCTGCTACAGTTAACCAACTAGATAAAGAGCCTACATCCTGTAAATTACCATATTGATCCAGGTAATAAACATGTGTATTAGCCGAAGAAACGCCAAGATATGCATTAGTATTTTGGTAGTAGCGATAATAGTAAGGCGATGAGGTTTGCGAAGTTACTTTCGCAGGCGAAAATAATTGTGAGTAATTGACTTCTGCCCAATTAAATAAACAATCAGAACGTGATATTTGGCTACTGGCGGTTATTTTTTGTGATAGCACGCCGTGTCCACCCTCCATGGGTACGACTGGATTATACCACGACAAGTCATACATACATGTCTGCCCCATTAATCCCCCAGGACTGCAATCCATATAAGCTAATTTACCTAGATCAGTGGCACCTAAAGTTGGATCTACGGCATTAAAGTTTATGCCGACCCCTGCGTTGTTATTTTTAGGAGGGTTAGTACCTATTACATTGGTATTTAACTCAAATGCATATCCAATGATGCCGCCTTTTCCATCACTTTCAGAGGATGGAGAGGGAATCTGATAGTTGATAAACTCAATGTTTCCCATTAAATAGTCGTTCATGATGCCTCGCAGGTTTGTTACCTGTTGTTTAGCCGCATCATAATTGAATGATCCAGTAAAGGTCGTGTCATCTAGAAAAGTGATCACGACGTTATAGCTGATAACGCCTGCATATGCGATGTGAATATGGGTGATTGTTATCAATAACGTGGCAATCAATATAAATGTTTTCATTTTAATATTCCTTCAGAACGAATAGTATCTGTGTTTCTAGTAAGTAATAGTCATACCGACATACACTGATCGTCCGAGTCCTGGCAAGTTCAGGTTATTGGGTTTAGACTGATTAAGAGTCATAGCATATTGGTTACCAATATAGACTCCTGCTAAAGGATAAAAATATTCCTTATTGAGGAGGTTATCCAAGCCGACATCTAGCCCCACATTTTTCCATTGATAGCCTGTTTTGGCATTCAACAGGATGTAGGAGGGTGTTTGCAGTTCGTTTCTGATGGACTGTATGTCATTTTTAGAATCAACAAATTGCATTTCAAAAGCGTTCTTCCAGCCTTCTAATTTATGATCCAGACTGAGTTTAAGGTTAAATGGCATCATGTGATAAAGGTTAGCACCATCCGTTCGCTGGCCTCTGACATAACTCATCGTGGAATGTGTAGCAAAGTGTCCAAACGTTTTATGAGTGAACAGGTCAGCGCTAGCCGTAACATCGGTACCCCATAAGAATGCATCATGATTGGCAAATTGTAAGTAGGAGAAGTTATTTGTGGGTTGGTTACACGTTTTACATCGATCAGCATCAATAAAATTCTCAACGTAACTAACATAAGGGGTCGCCTTAATACTCCATGATTGCGTTGCCTTGGGATCGTTAAAAGTGGCTGTAAAAGTAACGTTATGTGCGGTTTCTACTTTTAGATTCATATTGCCTAAATAGCCATTACCATCACCAAACCAGCCATTCATGGTCATCGGCATCGGATTTTTATCCCAGACATAAAGTTCATGTAGTGAGGGCGCCCGGTTTTTACGCGCGTAACCAAAATCATATTGGCTCCATAAATTAGGTGTAAATTGCATTAATGCCGTCATATCAAACAGATCAAAATTGCGTTGATGACTTAAGCTATTAAATGCAAGGGCTTGGTAATAATCTGAGGTTATATTGTTGTATGCTTGAGCATTTCCGGTATTACTCATGACATGGTCATGACGTATTCCCAACATGCTTTTCCATTCTTTCGACCAATATAACTCCCATTCGGCAAAGGTTCCAATCCGATCCCGATTGGCATTATTTAGGTTAAGAAAGGTGTTAGGGCCCATCATGCTTGGCATGGAAGAAGTCGGCGACCAATAGTCGTTGATTAAGCTGCTAATTAATTCGTTGCCAAAACGAAACGTATTCTGTTCGTTAAACGGTATTTCGGCTTGTATCTTATAACCATAGTTTATGCCACTGGTTGTCATAGGCATGGGTTCTATAGCGTTTCTGTCTGAACCATAGTTCATGGTGTGGCTAGAGTTCTCAAGATATAGCTTACTATCCAAACTTCCCCAACCGAATACGCCTTTATAATGGACATTCCCATTAATCGAATCATTATCGGTCAAATCCATCCGCGCAGTAGGAAATCCTTGGTAGGGCATGTGCTGTTGTCCGCCTCTGATTTCTAAGAGGTGATTGTCGAATTTGAACGATAATGCGGCCGCATGATTTTGAGTTTCATATCCAGATGATTTAATCACGGCACCATTACCGTCACTGTAATTTCCACTTTGAGTATCTGAGCCCGTATACTCTAATCTGGCGTGTTCGTTAGCAATCCCAGCTGCAATACTACCACCAAAGGCATTGCCATTACTGCGATAAAAAGAGGAGGCTTTGCCTGTAATTAAAAGATTATTGCCGGGTTCAGCAAAAACGGGAGCAGACGATTGTAACGAAATAGTGCCTCCAATACTGTCGCCGCCCATGCTAACGGGTGTAACACCCTGTAATATAGTGATAGTGCCAATATTCGTGCGGTCTATATAAGAAAGTGCCGGATTCATGTGGTTCGGACAGGATGTCGGCGTGCTCATGCCATTAACCTCTATCTTGACACGGTCATCGTTTAGTCCATGAATAATGGGTAACGATGACACGCCCCCCCCGGTCTGAAGACTAACTCCAGCCGTATCTTCCAATAATTTTGCAGTGTCAGAAACCTGAGCCTGTTTGCCATAAACTTCTTCGGCTGTAATTTCATTTTTAAATGAATAGTCAGGCGCAGATTGTTCACCGATGATGGTAATATCCTCAAGAACCAAAGGTGTTTCATTAGCTACACTTTTTTTTATGTCATCTTTGGCATAAGCAACTTGACAGACAGTCAATGTTAATAAGCCTAAGGTAAATAATGCGTTATTGTTCATGCGGTACTCCCAGTTTTAATATCATAATCGAAAACTTTATTCATATTTTCGATGAGTCCTAAATTTAATAGTGCATCAATCATTCTGTTCATGGCGTCAAATAATGCTTAAAAGGTTGGAGTGGAACAATTGTTCCAGATGCCCCTATAGCAGGAATCAGTAAAAATGCATCTTTAGCCAGATTAGGAGATAAAGCATTGGGTGTTATGGCTGCTTGATTACTCTCAGATCCGTTAGGAACCCAAATCTCAGGATGATCGAAAGGCGCTTTTTCGTAACGCACCCGATCATCGGTTAATGTTTTTAAAAACTCAACCAAGTCTCGACGATTCTGTTCGGAGAATTGTAGATTTTGTAATGGAAAGACACGGGTAATTTGTTTTGCATCATTGGTGAAATTACCGCCCCGTGTGTAAAACTCGATCACTTGTTCTAAAGTCGCCATGCTACCGTTATGCATATAGGGGCCCGTCAACTCGACATTGCGTAAAGAAGGTATTTTAAAACTGGCTTTTACCTCCGCGACCATTTTTAGGGTGTTCGGGTTATTTAACTCCGCTTTAGCCGACGGGGTCGTAGGAAGATAAGCATGGGTTGTCGCGGGTAAAAAGCAATTTTTAGTGTCTTGCGGTTGAGGTTTAATTCCCTCTACAGGCGTAAACAAACCCGTTGTCAAGTAAGTTGGTTTAAAGTTTATCGCAAACTCTTCCTGAAAATCACAGGCCCGCACCTTGGCAACATCAGTATCCAATACGCCACGTTTATTTCCTGCTAAATGCTGTAGATATTGCTGACTAAAGGATAATGGATTACCAAAGTTGTCGATGCCGCCTAGACCGATGTCTGCTGATTCCTTAGCAACGCCGGTAGCAGCGAAACCAGTATCAAAAAAGGCCGTGACACCTGTATTATGAGCAAGCATCTGAATACGGTTAACCACATTAGTGGTTGTACTTATAAAAAAGTTGGGTTCTCCAAATGCTTCTGGGTGAGTCAAGGTAATAGCCGCATTTGCGTTGACTGAAGCCGCAGTAAAATTTGGGCCTAAATGGCAAAGGGAACACAAGTTTATTCTAAATTGTTCCAATCCGTTTAATTGGGAAGCCGTCAGGTCAATCGGCTTATGAGTTGCATCACGAGCGCTTTTATCGAATGGGGATTCATCTGAAATGAGGGTGCTTTCATAAAGTTGAATCGCTAAGCCGAAAAACAGTCCAAAGTTTGCTTCTATTTGGGTGTAGGGTTTATCTCCAACAGGACTACCGAATTTACTTAAGCCTGAATATGACCAGTATTTTTGATCAAAAGCCTGTTTGATCAAGGCTTCGTAAGTCGTTTTGAGTCCGGGCTGTAAATTTTCAGGACTGCTTAAGCTTAAACTTCCCAGTACGCTGTCGTTCCAGTGTACCTTTTGGTTTTCCAGCGGATGTCGTAGTAGCAATTTTCTACCGATGTCTTGCAGTGTTCGGTTTTTACAGCTCATTTCCATACTATTGATGGGGGGTGCGGTAGCTTGGGAAGCTAGCGAGGAATTAATGAGATGCAGGCGTTGCTTGGTGACTGTACTGGCGTTTTTTACCCATATCCCGGCCTTGGGATCGCGGTCTCCCCAAGCGCTACTGCCATTAAATACATTATTGGCGCGTCCATCCCAAAAATTGCGATGATTAAAAACGGCGTTAATGACGCTGGGTGTATTTCTGGGGGTGACTTGTCGAATGCCGATAGTGCCTGCATGAAATAATGTATCAGCACTTCTGTTGCAATCGTCAATATTGCTGCCAGGACGAGCCACGGCTTTGAACTCACCGCCGAATGTACCTGAGGAGCCGGTTACGTTATCCGTATCATAAGTAATCTGGGAAAACTCTTGGAGTGGATCCTGTCTTTGATGCAAAGGAAAATCACCTACGCTAAGCGTATGAGTAGGCCCTAGCGATAAGTTGGTTGTAGAAAGACTAAATTTTTGAGTGTTTAAGGGTGATGATTGTCCACCGGGAGCTATTTGATTCTTTACTCGGCGATCTGCACCAGCATGAAAATGACAAGAACCGCAAGCCATGCCATCGCTTCCGACATTAGTATCCCAAAACAGCGCCTTACCCAAGGCAATTGCGACTGTCTTATCGACCACGATCGGATGAGTGCCGCTCAACAATCCCGGCACTTCAGGTATCGATAAATGCTTTAGACTCATTGGCATTGGCCCAAGTGCTAAAGCCTGGGTGCTGGCATTACCTAGCGAAGCCCCTAGTAAAAAGAAAACCAGTGGGCTATAACGATAAAATTCCATAGTTCTTATCCAAAAGTCTCTTTAAGCAACTTAATCCATTTAAACATAGTGAGAAATATGTAACGTAAGCAATAAATAAAAGTCTATAAATTTTTTGAGTTACGCAAAGTCAGGCATAAACAATATGCCTGACTTTGCGTTGTTTAATTACATTTTGCTGTTTTCATAAAGTCGGTTAATAGACCGACATCTTGTGGGTTACCACCCGCCGAGCTTAAGTAATACAGATGGTTGTTTGTAGAACTGACACCTAGATAAGAGTTAGTATCTTTATAGTAACGTAAGTAGTAGTTAGATACTGTTTGAGAAGCCGCCCCTTTTGGAGCGAGCAATGTGGCGTAGTTTGTTTCTGCCCAATTAAATACGCAATCTGAAGACGATATAGGAAGAGAAGAAACCTTAACATCTATCGGTGTATTAGTGCCACTCGTGCTGGTGCCACCCACGAAGATAGTGTAATTGCCCGGAGCTAAATTGTTCAGTGTTAAATTGGCGTAAACGGCTCCGTTAGTTGTTTCAACGCCGCCGAAAACGCCAGATTCATAGAGGTTGTCAATACTCAGGTCGTCAGCGCCTGCTTTAATTCGATCACCATAAGCATTGGTATAATCAATACCTGAGGCGTTTACATAACCCAATGTTTCGACTATCCCGTTAGTTGTGGTATTACCAGGAAATGAGGAGGTAACGGTAACATCAGTAGCCCAGACAATACCCGCCATACCGGCTTGGGCAATTTGATTGAACCCATGAATAGCTCCCGTCGTAAATGTTGTAGTGGTGGTACCGGTAACAACACCTGTAAAAGGTGCGGCGGTTCTGTAGACAGTAAATCCGGGGGCATTAGTTGCTGCTGATGTTGCTGAAATAACCGCAGTCGTTGCGGTGGGTACGTTGAAACTGAGCCATGTGCCTTGCATACCCCAAGCGTTATTGGATAGCGCTGGATTACTGGTGTAAGCATTTTTATTGGCATTCGCTGCAATGGACTGAATCGTTGTACCCGGATTGAGCGTGTTAATATTATTAACCCATTTTCCTTCCCAACCTGCTGCAAGCGATGCTGTTGTAAAAGCTAAAGATCCGGCTGTTAAAATAGTTTTAAGAGCGGATTTAGTGGTCGTCTTCATGGTGTAAATCTCCTGTTATTCATTGCGTATATAACGCACGTATAGATAGCTTCAACTAGTTGTTTAATATGAAACCGTTAGATGTTTCAAGGGTTACTTATGTAATATAGCAAATTTAATGCCAAGATTGAAATACCATGGCCACGCTAGATTTAGGGTTATAATGAGGGAGATAAATTTTATTAAACTATGTTATTTAACACACTTAAGTACGTTAAATAACATAGTTTAATAAACGCAGGTACTGAAAGATCGGTCATGGTATCCTCGTTTAAAACAGTTCGCTGTATTTTTAGTGCTACTGGCTCTGGTAGGTGGAATTGCCTTCTCGGGCAAAAGCCTAATGCCTGGATTGATGAAGCAATTCGATGCCAGTCTTGGCTATGGCGTCATTTTCACGGTGGGATTTCTCACTGGCTTTCACTGTATCGGGATGTGCGGCGGTTTTGTGATGAATTACGCGCTGGGCAAGAACCTTTCCTATGCCCTGTTTGGTGCCGTATTTGGGGCTTTGGGCGCCGTTCTCACCATCACACCCCACATGCGAGGAATCACCGCACTCGTGGCAGGCAGCTTTTTGGTGCTGTTTGGCTTGAACATGCTTAAGCTGTTTCCAAAACTTCGTCTCCCATCGCTACGCTCCAAATCAGGAACGATTACACAGCGAATCTATCAAGATCGCAATCCCTTTAGCATCGGCTTTTTGAGTGGCCTCTTGCTCGGCTGTGGTCCACTGCAAGCCATGTATATCATAGCGCTTGGCACCACCGATCCACTGAAAGGCGGTCTGTTACTGCTGTGTTTTGGCACTGGCACACTGATACCTTTATTGACCTTCGGTGTATTCGCCAGTGCATTAAACAATAATACCCAAAATCAATTAAGGGCTGTGTCCGGTATTCTGGTTATTCTAATGGGGCTAATGATGATTGATCTAGTGCTAAAACTAACCTAATCCGGTTAAGACTTCCTTAAAAATTTCCAACGTATGCAGGCACATTACCCACGATGTTATTTGTCAGCGTCGCTTTTGGCAAAATGACGGCAAAATTAAGAGGCTTCATGTTAAAATCTGGGGCATTGATTATGATCGTCATAGGTTGTAATACACTTTACTTGAGATAATGGTTGATTATTACGCCGATATGATAAAAAACATAAAGGGTAATTGAGTTTTAAGTATACATGGTGCCTGTAGTTTCTTTATTATGTGTACATGAATCACGTTATAACTCATTTCGTACAGCCAAAGAACGCAAGGAAATCTCATGAGCTCATCAGAAACTACCAGTCCAGAAGAAGTCCGTCTGTCCATTCTCGGCATGCGATGTGCGGGTTGCATCGCAGCCGTTGAATCAGCCCTTAATGAAGTGGCGGGGGTCACTAAAGTCAGCGTCAATTTTGCTGATCATTCCGCAACGGTTATCGGGGGTGATACCGCGCTGATGAAACAGTCCTTAAAAGCAGCAGGCTATGATGCTGCCATAATGGAAGGTTTTGAAGACCCCAGTGCCGAAGAGCAACAAGAAGACCAGCGTTATCGAGAACTGATGAAAAAGGCCGTTGTTGCCGGGGCATTGGGGATTCCGTTGATGTTAGGTGGACACCTTGACTGGTTCCCGTTAATGGGCACGCCTGAAGGTAGCCGCTTTTGGATGAGTGTTGCCTTACTGACCCTTGGAGTATTATTTTATTCGGGTGGACACTTTTTTACGGGTGCATTTAAATTGCTTCGCGTCAAACAGACCAACATGGATACCCTGATCGCATTAGGGACTGGATCGGCCTGGCTTTATTCCTGTGTCGTCATTGATTATTCGAACCTATTACCTTCACTATCGGCGCATGCTTATTTTGAAGCATCAGCTGTTATTCTGGCTTTTATTAACCTGGGCAATGCACTGGAAACAAGGGCCAGAGGCAAAACTTCATTAGCCATACGCTCTTTAATCGGGTTGCAACCCAGAACGGCACGGGTGGTTCGTGAAGGCCTGGAAATCGATATTGCTATTGACCAAGTGGGCTTGGGTGAAACCTTGCGCGTTAGACCCGGCGAAAAAATTGCAGTGGATGGCGTGGTGTCCGAGGGTCATTCCAGCATCGATGAGTCCATGTTAACGGGTGAACCGATGCCAGTAGAAAAATTGCCTGGCTCTACTGTTGCTGCTGGCACCATCAATCAGCAAGGGAGTTTCTTATTCACCGCTACCCGCATTGGACGTGATACGGCATTAGCCCAAATTATTAATAGTGTCCGTCAGGCTCAAAATGCTAAACCGGCCATTGCCCGTCTTGCCGATAAGATTTCCAGCATTTTTGTCCCCAGCGTAGTGTGTATTTCCATTTTCACTTTTCTGGTATGGCTTGCTTTCGGCCCCGAACCTTCCCTGGGTTATGCCTTTGTAACGTCAATGACTGTGCTGGTGATTGCGTGTCCCTGCGCTTTAGGTTTAGCCACACCCATTTCAGTAATGGTTGCCGTGGGTCGCGCGGCTCAAACCGGTATTTTAATTCGTAAGGGCGAAGCGCTGCAAAGTGCCGGAAAAATCACTTGTATGATTCTGGATAAAACCGGTACCGTCACCACGGGTAAACCCAGTTTGGCAACAGTGAGCGCCTTTCAGGATTATAGCGAAGACAGAGTATTGCAATTGGCAGCCAGCCTTGAATCCGGCTCAGAACATCCGCTAGCGACAGCAATTATCAGCGCCGCTCAGAACAAAGGCTTATCACTGGAAAAGGTCAGAAAGTTTCAAGCGGTAGCTGGACACGGTATAGCCGGACGTATCGGTGATCACCAATGGTTATTTGGTAACATCGCGCTGTTGGCTGAGCACGGTATTGATACCACTCAGCATAGTCAGGAAATGGCAGAATTGTCTACACAAGGACAAACACCGATGCTCCTGGCGAGTGATAATGCGGTCGTTGGTATTATTTCCGTTGCAGACCCGATCAAAGCCGATTCGGCTGAAGCCATACAACAACTACATAAACGGGGTATTCGCTTGATTATGGTCACCGGTGATAATGAGATCACCGCTAAGGCCATCGCAGCTCAAGCTGGCATCAGCGAGATTCGTGCTCAGGTGTTACCCCAAGATAAGGCAATGATCATCAAAGAACTACAGTCTCAGGGTGAAATCGTCGGCATGGTCGGCGATGGTATCAACGATGCTCCTGCCCTGGCCCAAGCCAATGTCGGCTTTGCAATTGGCACTGGTACGGATGTGGCCATAGAAAGTGCTGACATTGTATTACTTCAAGGCTCGCTACTGAAGGTTCCTGAAGCGATCATACTGTCAATACTGACAGTGACTAATATTAAGCAAAATCTGCTGGGTGCCTTTATCTACAACACGATTGGAATTCCGGTAGCGGCAGGATTACTCTATCCGTTATTTGGAATATTGTTAAATCCGATGATTGCAGGTGCTGCGATGGCTATGTCTTCCGTAACGGTAGTGAGTAATGCCAACCGTCTGCGCTGGATTAAGCTCGATGATGCAAATACTCATGTACATCCTATTAATCAGTCTTTAAATACGGCTCTCAGCAAGCTATGGCAGTTTTGCCAACAACGCATGAATTTGAGTCATTAAATTGTTAAAACTTAAGCATGTTGTTCGGCCATTATGATAAGTGACAGTCTTTTTCTCTTGAATGCAGAGCAACTTAACAATTCTTGTTATTGCCAGTCACTCAACCGCAAGGCCTTAAAAAACGAACTGATTGACCTCGATGAAAGTGGTGATTTATATCGGATGATCGTTACTGATCGGCCTAATCTAATTTCGGATTCGGCCGTTTTTGTTAGCCAGGAATGTCTTAATCAGCAACTTAAAATTATCGCTGCGTTGGAACAGGTTATCCACATGCCAGCTTATCAGGAACACGTGCTAAGTTATGCGCCGGAAAGTGCGCAATTTTTGCCCAAAGCGAGTGGTGTTTTTGTAGGCTACGATTTTCATCTTGCCCCCGATGGCCCAAAGCTGATTGAGATTAACTCCAATGCTGGCGGCGCATTGATTAACGCCTTGCTGATACGCGCCCAAAAGGCATGCTGCGAAAAAGTCTGGGGCTCGCAACCGGGTAAAGTCAACTTTAAGCAGAAAATGACAGCACCACCCGAAGTGTTATTCATGGCAATGTTTCATCAGGAATGGCAGGCTGAACGGGGTACAACTCCTTTACAGCGTATTGCTATCATCGATGATGATCCCGAAACCCAGTATATGTTACCGGAGTTTATTCTCTTCAAATACCTGTTCAAACAGCATGGCATTGACGCGATAATATGTGATCCCTCCGAACTCAGTTATCGTGATTCGGCTATGTGGCAAGGTAACTTGAAAATCGACTTAATTTATAATCGTCTAACAGATTTCAGCCTTGAAGAGAGTAAACAAAAAGCTCTACGAGAGGCGTATTTGGCGGGTGACGTGGTGCTGACTCCACACCCCAGGAATCATGCAATTTACGCTGATAAACGGAACTTGATTTGGCTCAGTAACGATGAGTTTCTTCAAAGTATCAGAGTTGAAGCATCTGTTCGGGATATTCTAGGGCAAGGTATCGCACATACTGAACTTGTCGATGCAAAGGAGTCTAAGACGCTTTGGGCAGCTCGAAAAAAACTGTTTTTTAAACCCGCCAAGGGCTTTGGTAGTAAAGCCACGTATCGGGGCGATAAATTAACCCAACAAGTTTTTGCCACTATTTTACAACACGATTATGTCGCCCAAACACTGGTTAAACCCAGTGAGCGGCAACTGGAAATCGATCATGGTATAACCAATTTCAAGCTGGATTTGCGACACTATGTTTATCGCGGAGAAACCCAATTGCTCTGCGCACGTCTTTACCAAGGACAAACTACCAATTTTAGAACTTTAGGGGGTGGTTTTGCACAAATAGTAGTGCTATGAAACGCTTTGATAACCCTCAGCTATGTGAACCCATCACTTTATCCAACACACGCCGTGCCTGATAAGCTTAAACATCCAGGGTAAAATTTGACCCTGGCTTTATTCCCGTTATATTGGTTTAGCCAGTGAACCGTCAAAACCAATACCGTGTAATTCAAGCAAACGGTATTAAAACAAGCGTTTTCAAGGTACACTTTATCGAAAGACTTTCTAAACAAACCAAAATTATAAGAACAGGAATGAATATGCAAGTATTAAAAAAACACTTTAAACAACATCTGACTTTGATTTCTATCAGCTTGGTGTTATCTACTAACTTTGCAATGGCAGCAACTGACTTAACAGCGCAAGAAAATTATCTTAAAGCTCGCGTCAAGAGCCTTGAGCAAAATTCAAATCATGAAAACCATATAGTTCCTATCGAAAAAAGCCTGGACTTTCATGGTGTATTTTATGGTTTTCTTCCTTGCAAAGACTGCAATGGCATTAAGTCAACGCTGTCTTTAAAACAAAAAAACAATTATCTGCTAGTCACTCAGCCAGCAAAAGAATCTTCAAAAGAGATTTATGAAAAAGGGAAATACAGTTGGAATGAGGAAACTCGTACTGTTGTTTTAACACCGCGTGACGAATCAAAGCCAAGGCAATATCAAATTAAAGACGAAGGGACTCTAGTTCTGATGAACAGTGATGGTACACCAATGCCAGAAAAACAGTCTGATAGCTATACCTTACGTAGAAGTGATACCGTAAAGGCAAGAGAAGTCCATATTCACTAGAAAAATTGAAACTATAGAGGCCTAAACCGAAAGGCCTCTATAGTAAATCGCTAAATCATTCAGCAAGAATTTTAATAAACGTCCCTGACATAACGTTTATCTTTTTTCAATTGATTAACAAAGTCTATCGCCTGTTGCTCTGAAAACTTACCGTGCTCAGCAATGACATTATGTAAAGCCTGATCAACATCTTTTGCCATGCGGTACGCATCACCACAGACAAAGAAATAACCACCCTGCTCTAACCACTGAAACAGTTCAGCACCTTGTTCAAGCATGCGATCCTGTACATAGATCTTAGCCTCCTGATCCCTGGAAAACGCCAGATCCAAACGTGTTAACAGACCCGATTCTTGATAGGCTTCCAATTCATCGCGATAAATATAATCCGTTGCTGCATTTCTATCACCAAAAAACAGCCAGTTCTTTCCAGAAGCCTTGCGATAAGCTCGCTCTTGTAAGAAAGCCCTAAAAGGCGCAATACCCGTACCTGGCCCCACCATAATGATAGGCAAGCTATTATCATCGGGAACCCTAAAGACTTTATTAGGCGTAAAGAAACAACGGACCGGCGTTTCTGGTGTCACCAAATCAGCTAAAAAGGTAGAACAGACCCCTTTATGAGGACGATTGTGAGCATCATACCGCACACTGGCAACCGTCAAATGGACTGTTTCAGGCCATTGCTTGCCACTTGAAGAGATTGAATAGGCTCTATGCTGCAAAGGTTTCAAAAGTGCAATAAATTCAGCGGCTGCAAACTCACACACTGGGTTTTGCAATAACAAATCCAGCGTGTCTCTTCCCCATAAATAATCAGATAACTTTTCTTTATCACCTGAGTCAAGAATACCGTTAAACTCTTGATTACCGGAACGTGTTGCAATTTCTTCAAGTAATTCTTTACTGGGTGTTTTAATTTCAAAGTGCGTTCTGAGTGCAGTTTCTAATAAAACTAATTCACCATTAACAGGGACCTCTTCATCTCCATTACAAGCTAACGCTTTAATAATATCTGCAACTAGATCAGGGCAATTGGTGGGCACGACACAGAGTGCATCACCCGCTTCATAACTTAAACCAGAACCCGCAATTGAAATCTCGTAATGACGGGTCTCTTTTGAAGACGAAGCATCCGTTAATAAGCGGTTAACCAATAAACTTCCTGGATAGGGATTTTTACGATTGTATTCTGGCTTTTCGGTCGCATGGGTATCAGGCTCTGCATTAACAGCGCCAGTACCCCCAGCAACTTGAGGAATGACTGCCGAAATCCAGCGCTCTGCAGGTTCTTCAAAATCGACATCACAATCGGTACGTTCATAAATGCGAGTTGCACCCAACTCTGCCAATTTGTTATCCCAGTCAATCCCAGCCTGACAGAATAGATCATAACTGGTATCACCCAAAGCCAGAACAGAATAATTAACACCCTCTAATCTTGGCATAGCATCAGAACAAACGCTATCCCAAAGCATTTGGGCATTGTCAGGCATTTCACCTTCACCATAAGTACTGGTAATAATAAGCAAATAATCAATAGCGGTTAATGCTGCCGCCTCAATCTCATCCATGCTTTTTACTATCGGTAACAAGCCATAAGTTTTAGCTACAGCCCCTGCATCATTGGCTACTGATTCTGCACTACCTGTTTGACTTCCATATAGGATGGTAATAGTACGTGTTTCTGTCTCAATCGATGAACCGGTATTTTGGTTCATATGGGTTTGCATACCGGTAAAGAAACCGCTTAACCAGGCACGCTGGCCTTCGTTGTAGGGAGCATCAAGTAGAATTTTAGATAATTTCATTTAAGTTACTGACAATTAAATTATTATTTAAGGGACATACGCAAACAGATTAAAGCCGGATTAAGTTGATGCAAATCCGGCTTAATTTAATATTCAGCTGTTCAAGCGTTCAAAGTATTAAGCGGCTTGTTCGTTAAACAGTCCTTGAACTATTGCAAGACCGAGCATTCCAGCCAAATATTCTTCAATACATGGAATAGTTTCTAGAGCTCGTTTATTGATATTATCCTGCTCAATAATCCATGCAGTAGATCCAATGGAATAAATGCTTTGCACAGAACGATTAATCAACGCTTTTTTATAATCATTGAGCCGCTTATTAGCTAAGAGAAAAGCAAGGTGTTCATCACTGTAATTGCTATAGGCTTCACGGGTGCTTTTAACCAGCGCTTCTTGTAACTTACGAGGACGCTCTAAAATCAGCTTACGCGCTGCTCGCTCAATGTCAACTTGAGTACGTTGAGTTTCTGGCAAATTTTTAAGTAACTCTTTTGCACATTGCTGGGCTTTTTCAAGCACTGCAAAACTATTAATCAGTTTGAACATTAATGATTTATCAGTCGAATCATAACCAGGAACAGCTCCGCCAAATAGTGGTTGAGACGTTTCATAGGCTTTTTTGACTTGCTCGATCTGTTGTTGGGCCAGAGATTGCGACAACTCTTCAATCATTTCTTTGCGATCGATGGTTTGTTGTAAAAACGCTTTGGCTTGAGTTTTATAGAGCCACAAAGGCATCGCAAATTTAAAATGCTGACGTTCTGTTTGCCAGTTTTCAATCAGGGCTCTTGCCTTACTAGAATTAGCATAATCTGCATGCTGCTCGAGCATCGC
Source organism: uncultured Methylococcaceae bacterium (assembly GCA_903859415.1). Classification (GTDB taxonomy): domain Bacteria; phylum Pseudomonadota; class Gammaproteobacteria; order Methylococcales; family Methylomonadaceae; genus Methylobacter_C. The sequence goes on along the minus strand of CAIOMN010000248.1, from coordinate 435 downwards.
CAAAATAAATTGCTCATGGGCCCGTGCCTCATTAGTCTCTTCACTCAAGCTATGCAATGCAACCGAAGTTTTATCGTACAGTTTTTCAAGTAAGTTCTCTGGGTCATACTGGTAAGCATTACCGCCCGACATCCCATTACAGAAGCCTTTACCAAAACCACCGATATTAAGCACAGAGCCATTCGTCATATATTCGCAAGCAAAATCGCCTACGCCCTCAACAACCGCCATGGCACCTGAGTTTCTGACCGCGAAACGGTCACCCGCTTCCCCGTTGATAAAAAACTTACCACCGGTCGCACCGAATAAAGCAAAGTTACCAATCAAGACGTTATTACCCGGTGTTTTAATACCACCGCCCGGCGATTCAACCACTAACGTACCGCCACAAGCAGACTTACCCACGCCATCATTACAGGTTCCTAAATGCTCCAT
>CAIOMN010000247.1 GCA_903859415.1 uncultured Methylococcaceae bacterium | reverse complement strand
GATAAAGTCATTGAAACACTTTGTACTGAACTCAACGCAACAGAAACATTATTTCCGCGTACAAATCTTCGCATGGTGTTCAAAATAGGATCATATTAAATTCCCCAGAGATCGGGGTGTCTGAAATTCGATACTCAACTTTTCTTTGAGAAAGACCACAAAACATTAAGAGCTGTAAATTTTAAAAGCTCAGGATGGTTTGCGAAATTATGATTGTAGGTGTCTTGCATAGGCTTTATATTTTATATGAAGCCTCTTATATGCCTGCTTATCCGTTGTACTACCATCGTTTTTATCTTTCAATAACCCTAATTAACTAACTGCTGATTAATATCCTCTAAATCACTTTCCACAATAATCCCGGCCGCTGCCTTTAACCGAATAATATTGACCAGATAGCTATAGCGGGCCTGTAATAAATCCCGTTTGGCACTAAACAACTGCTGTTGAGCATTCAGCAAATCCACACTGGTCCGTGAACCCACATCATAACCCACCGTCGTGGAATCAAACTGACTTTGACTACTCACCACGGCCTGATCGAATGCTTTTAACTGCGCGATACTGGTATTTAAATTTAAATAGGCCCGTTGGGTTTCCTGCTCCATTTGACGACGAGCCGCATCAACATCATTCAAGGCTTTTTGTTTATTAAACACCGCTTGCCGAACCCGCGAACTGGTAGCCCCACCTTGATAAATCGGTATTTGCAGTTGTAAGCCAATTGAACCCATTTTAAGATCGCTACCAAAACCATAATAACTGCCACTCGCATAATTATCTGATACATTAGCCACCGCATCTAAAGTGGGCAAGTGCCCTGCGTTAGCCCGTTCTATCTCTTGATCAGATAAGGTTGCGGCTTCTTGCAGAATCTGGATGTTTAAATCATTTTTGGCGGCCACTTCCAGCCATTGTTCCATACTCTGATTTAAGGTGTTGGGTTTAACGCTCGCTCTGACGGTGGCTAATTTTTGCGGAATTTCTCCGGTAATCACTTGCACAGCTCTTAAAGCAATTTGATGGTCATTAAGTGCCGCTATTTCTTGCGCCACAATTAAATCATAACGGGCCTGGGCATCATTCACATCAGTACTGGTTAAAGTACCTGCCTCAAAATTAGCTTTGGCTTGTTCCAGCTGCCTTAAAATGGCCGCCTTTTGTGAAGCCATCAAATCAATTTTATCTTGAGTCAATAACACATCAAAGTAAGCCAGGGTAGTACGTAGGATTAAATTCTGTTGGGTTAAATTCAACTGCTTATCCGCCAGACTCACCTGGGTTTTCGCCTGATCCATCGCCACCAGATTTTGTTTACGATAAATCGGCTGATGGGCTTCAAGACCGTATTGATAACCCGTAAACGATTGCCCTCCTCCACGGAATGGTACACCCGCCCCCATAAATGAAATATTGGTGATCGTAGCATTTCCACCGGCATTAAAATTAACTACAGGGCGATATAAGGCTTTACTTTGCTCAATCATTTCCTGTGCCGCCTGATTGGCATTTAAAGCCGAAGCCAAGGTAGGATCATGCGCTAACGCCAGGTTGTATATATCAACCAAGGATTGCGGCTTGATCTCTGCAAACACAGTCGGCATGATCAAACTATTGGCACACACCAAGGCAATGGCAAGCCCAGAACGCTTTAACCTTGTAGCACTGACTAAACTATTTTTAATCTTCATTAGACCCCATCCGTTTCAATTTTAACTCTAAACCAGGCGGCATAAAGTGCTGGTAAAAAGAGGACTGTTAATAAGGTAGCGAACGCCAGACCACCCATAATAGCCACCGCCATGGGACCGAAAAAGACGCTTCGGGTCAACGGGATCATGGCTAATATGGCCGCTGCAGCGGTTAACACGATCGGTCTAAACCGCCTGATAGTCGATTCAACAATGGCTTGCCAGGGAACGAGTCCTGAGGCTCTATCCTGATCGATTTGATCCACCAGAATCACCGAGTTCCGCATAATCATACCCGACAGAGCAATCGTGCCCAGCATGGCGACAAAGCCAAACGGTTTATCAAAGAGTAACAAGGCGATGGTCACACCGATTAAACCCAAAGGCGCAGTCAAGATGACCAAAAATACCCGAGAGAAGCTTTGCAGTTGCACCATCAAAAGCGATAACACGGCCAGTAAAAACAACGGAAAACCCGCCGCAACAGATGCCCCGCCTTTAGCTGATTCTTCTACAGCCCCACCCGTAGCCAGACTAACACCGAGTGGTAATTGCGCCTTAATTTCAGTTAATGTTTGATCCACCTGTTCTGAAATCACAGCCGCCTGTAAATCTCCCTGTAAATTGGCACGAACGATAATGGAAGGTTCCCGATTACGGCGCCATATCACCCCGTCCTCAAAGGCTGAAGTCAGTGTCGCAATTTGCGCTAAAGGCACCGCACCTGACGGCGTATTAATCATTAAATCCGGCAAGTGCGACAAATGACTGCGCTCCAGTTCAGCCCCTCTGGCCACCAAATCTATCCGCTCGTTACCTTCTCTAAACTCGGTGATAACCAACTCATGCAAAGCACCATTAAGGACATTGGCAACATCTACAGGACTTATCCCCAAGAGACGCACCTTAGCCTGATCCACTTCCACATGCACCACCTTACTGGGCTCTTCCCAATTGAGTTGCACATTAATCAAATTAGGATTCGCACGCATATGATTTGCGACTTGACGGGCAATATCCCTAATTTGCGGAATGTTAGGCCCCGAAACCCTAAACTGAACGGGAAAGCCGACCGGTGGACCATTTTCCAGGCGCAATACTGAAGCGCGTAATTCTGGAAAATCCTGCTCAAATAACGTTAGCAAGTCTTTTCTTAACGCTTCACGTGCTTCCAGGTTTTGGGTCAAAATAACAAATTGGCTAAAGCCCCGATGCGGCAACTGGATATCTAAAGGTAAATAAAATCGCGGCGCTCCGGTTCCAATATAAGCAACAAAGTTTTCTACACCCTCATGTTGTTTTGACCAGTTCGTTAACCACTGCTCCAGTTTCTTGGCTTGGGAGTCCGTAGCTTGATAAGAAGCCCCTTCTGTCATCCTTAAATCAACAATTAATTCCAGCCGCGTTGAATCAGGAAAGAATTGTTGTTGCACCTTACCAAAGCCAACGATAGACAATACAAAGATAGCTAGAGTTATGGCAATTACCGTTTTTCGATACCGAACACAGGCAGTGACAATGATCCGAAAGGTTCTATAAAACGGGGTGTTATAAATATCATGATGATGAAGATCTTCAGTTTTGGGGCTTAAGTTTAACCGACGTTTAAACCAGAGCCCCAGTTTTGAAGGTTCAGGCGCATGCGTATAATCAGGCAATAAGTGATAACCCAAAAAAGGCACTAATATCACTGCTGCGAACCACGAGATAACTAATGCGATAGCCGATACCTGAAAGATCGAGCGGGTATATTCACCTGTGGACGACGCCGCTGTTGCAATCGGTAAAAAGCCGGACACAGTGACTAAAGTGCCGGTAAGCATGGGCATAGCAGTTGAGGTATACGCAAATGAAGCGGCTTTAACCCTGTCCCAGCCCTGCTCCATTTTAGAGGCCATCATTTCAACCGCGATAATTGCATCATCGACCAATAATCCCAAAGCCAGAATCAAAGCGCCCAGGGAAATTTTGTGTAAGCCTATACCATAGATATACATCACTAAAAAGGTACTGGCTAATACCACAGGTATCGTAATCGCTACCACGATACCGCTGCGCCATCCCAAAGAAATCAAACTAACAGTCAGTACGATAACCAAGGCTTCTATCAATGACTTTACAAAATCATTGACTGAGTGGGTAACGATTTTGGGCTGTAAGGTAACTGGGTTAAGCTCTAAACCAACGGTAAGTTGCGATTGCACTCGGGCCACGACTTCATCAAGCGCATGACCCAATCCGATCACATCACCGCCGTCCTTCATACTCACACCCAATAGCATGGATTCTTTGCCTTGAAAACGAACTCGATCATGCGGGGGATCTTCATAACCGCGATAAATACGCGCAACATCCCCGAGTTTAAAATCCTGGTTATTAGCGCGTAGCCGCAACTCACGTAAATCGTCTAAGGTATCGTAACGACCGGATACCGCTATGCGGATACGCTCATCAGTTGAATCAAAAGTACCACTAGCAACGACGGCGTTTTGCGTCTGTAACAAATTAATCAGCGTCTGCGTAGTTATGCCTAGTGTCACTAATTTGGCATTGGACAATTCAATAAATAGGCGTTGCTTCTGTTCACCAAAGAACTCAACCTTAGCAACATCAGGTACTTTTAACAATTCAGTTCTAATCAACTCAGCCTGTTTCTTTAAAGCAGCATAATCAAAACCATCGCCCGTCAATGCGTACATACTGCCATAAACATCACTAAACTCATCATTAAAGGTGAGGCTCTCAATGTTTTGTGGCAGAGTATGGCGAATATCGCCTATCTTTTTACGCACCTGATACCAGACTTCAGGGATATCCTTAGAAAAGGTATCATCCCTGATAACAATAAAGATCATTGACTCACCGGGTCTTGAAAAACTATTGGTATAATCCAGATGCGGAACTTCCTGAAGCTTCTTTTCCAGTTTATCGGTAATCTGCTGCTCCACTTCCTGAGCACTCGCCCCTGGCCAGGTTGTGTGAACCAACATCAGTTTAAAGGTGAACGGTGGATCTTCTGATTGGCCTAACTTGGTATAGGTCAACAAACCAGAAATAGTTAGCACCAGCATCAAATACAAGACTAAGGTTTGGTGACTTAAAGCCCAATCTGATAAATTAAAGCGCTGCGTTAGTTTAAACTCACTCATGGTGCGGCCTCAATCACTGGCTTAACGAGTTGATCTTTAACAAGCGTATGCACACCGGCAATGGCAATTTTTTCACCGGCTTGTAAGCCTTCGGTTATCAAGACCCCATCTTCTCTAAAGGGGCCGGCAACGACAGAACGTGGCTGAACTTTATTATTAGCATCGACTACCCACACGAGCGTTTGGCCATTAATTTCAGTCAGGGCTTTGCTGGGTATTAAATAGCCTGAAGCAGTTTTCGAATCTCCTAGTGTAAATTTTACCCCAGCCGTAACCCCCAGTTTAAGGGCAGCATCCGGTTGATTCACCGTAACCCGAATATTAAAAACCCGCGTCGCTGATTCTGCTGCTGGAGACATCTCGCGTACCACACCCGTATAAGATTTTTGCTGGTCTGACCACAATTTGATAATAACCGGCGCGTTGATCTTAACATCGGCCATACGAGATTCCGGCACGGCGACCAATACATCAATAGCTCGCGTGTCAGCTACTTTCACAATCACTTCACCCGACTCAATGACTTGTCCGGGTTCTGCATGTATATAAGTGACAACCCCATCACGGTCAGCCGTAAGCTGGGTATATTGGGCCTGGTTATCGGAAACAAACGCTTGTGCCTTAACTTGAGCCAATCGAGCGTTTGCTGTTTTATACTGCGCTTCTCGGACATCCAAGGCTGAAGCAGAAATAAACTTTTTCGCATACAATTGACGCTGGCGGTTAAGCTCGGCCAAGGCCAGTGCAGATTCAGCTTCTGCTGCAGACACTGAAGCTTGGGCAGCGGCTACGTTTAAATGACTATCTGCAGGATCAAGTCTGGCGATAAGCTGACCTTTTTTAACTAGCGATCCCACCTCTACTTTACGCTCAATGATTTTTCCATCAATTCTGAAGCCTTGACTGGATTCATAACGGGGACGCACCTCACCCACTAACGCCATCGTACTGGCAGAGGATCTTTCTCCGACCACAGTAACCAAGGCAGGACGAGGTGGAGCTTCTGGAGGTGCTGGCTTGTCACAGCCAGTCAGGAGTAATAACAATGACCATCCAACGAGTCTTTTTTTCATAGTCGCCTTTTATATATAAAATGGAATTAGGTTATTAGTTGAAAGTTAGCAGTCACCGATGATAGGTAAGCCCGTGCTAAAATCGGATGGCTCTTTAAGCTGTTCTGGATGTTGCAATAGTCCACTTAATATTGACCGTTGCATTAATGATAAGCGTGCATCCAGGCTAGCCCAATTAATCCAGGGATCATGTCCTAAGGCAATTTCCAAAGAGCACACACCGTGTACGCTGGCCCATAAGGTCTGAGCAATTAATTCATAATCGGTGATATCGTCTTTAAATAACCGTGCATCAAAGACCTCTTTAACAACCCGCTTTAATTGCGCATAACCATCCTGCTCAGGATTACCTTGTTCAATTTTGGTCGTGTCTAAATTACAGGGCGCATGAGGTGTCATAAACATCAACCGATAATGGTTTGGATGATTTAACGCGAAAAAGGCATAGCCCTTACATAAGGCTTGTAGACGATCAATTAAATCAGGCAATTTCATAATGTCTTGAATACTGCCAGCCAGTGCTAAAAAATCTTCATCACAGACGGCTTGTAATAAAGCGTCTTTATCAGCGAAATGGTTATATAGGGTAGTCGCTGAATAATTGATTTTCCTGGCTATCTCACGCATAGAAACTGCTTCTATACCCCGCTCTACAAATAAGGAGCGTGCCGCATCCAGGATGAGAATACGCAGCTTTTCACGGTTTTCAGGAGATTTAATTTTAGGAGCCATAAGTATTAAAATATAAAATAACGCTGTTAATTTAACACTGTTAACTTATCTTGTAAAATATATTTTCCAAGGAAGAGGATAAAACACTGGGGTGTTTTGCACCAAAGTAAGGGTGTCCAAGTGGTCAATTGCCCCTATCAGTCATCGCTGTTTTTTAGCAAGCACGCTATAAGCTCATGAATTGCATTACCTTTACCTATGGCCTGTAAATTGCTTATGAGATACACAGGGGAAAACAGGCGAAACCCTTTTTTTATGATTCCAAATGGAATTGTTTTAAGTAAGCAATGTCTGAAAATATGATTTATTATTTAAATGATATTTATAATAATGAAATACCATTTATTACCCAGCGGCACATTAACTAATGTCCCACTGCATTGATAATGCAACACACGAAAAGAGGAATTAAATCTATGTTAAAACGCTCAATCTATACCATTGCAGCCCTCTGTATGATGCTGGGCTTTACAGCACCCAGTTTTGCTGAAGCCGATGCTTCCATGCATGAAGTCTATGTAGCAGCACAGGAAGGCAAATTTACTGAAGCGCAAGCCATGATGGATCAAGTCCTAAAGGATCATCCCAATAGTGCCAAAGCGCATTTTGTAGAAGCTGAGTTGTTAGCAAAACAGAACAAACTCAGTGATGCAGCGACGGAACTCGATATTGCTGAGAAATTGGAACCTGGCTTGGCTTTCGTTAAACCTGAAACCCTACAAAACCTGAAAAAACATCTCTCGCAGACCGCACAAACTATCGGAGCACCCTCTGTAGCAGGTCAAAATCTTCCTTCGGTTGTTAAGGACTGGATACCGTTACTGCTTATATTTTTAGGTCTGGGTTTACTGGTCGCCATCATTGGCTTTTTTACTCGCAGAAACACTGGATATAGTGGAAACAGCGGTCTTCCCCCTCAAGTTAACAAATATGGAAATTACGGACCTAACCCCAATGCGCCTCCGATGGGTTATGGTGGTCAGGCAATGGGGCAACCCTCCCAAGGTGCTGGCTCTGGTATCATGGGTAGCTTAGCCACCGGCGCCGCCATGGGAGCGGGTGTTGTTGCAGGTGAAGCGTTAATGCATCATTTTATTGATGGTAATGACCATAATAACGGTGGAAATCAGCCATTAGCTGATAATTCATCTTGGGACGATAATAACAACCTCACTAGAACCAGTTACGCACCTGGTATCGATAATGACGACGACATGGGTGGCACAGACTTTGGTATAGCAGATAACTCATCCTGGGATGATGATAGCTTTGATAGCGGCAGCAATGACGACTGGACTTAATCATTAAATTAATGATCAAATAGGCGATTAAGAGCAATCTTAAATCAATTAAGTCAGAACAGCCCAAGACCACAATCTGAGTCTACAAGCTGTTCTGCTTAAGTTGAGAGGTTACATCACCTTAACCGGAGCAAGATAATGAAAGCATTTAATCCACAAAAAAACTTAATTGCCGTCATTATTTCGGCGACCTTATACATGATGGGCTGTACTGAAAAAGATACCAGCACCCCACAGGTTGAGACAAACACAACATCAGTCACTGAAGACAAGATTTCCCAATTGCAGCGGGAAGCCCAACAAGGCAGCGCTGACGCCCAATACGAGCTAGCCTATCTGTATGAAAACGGCATCGGTGTCGCTAAAGATGAAGCTAAGGCGCTTGAGCTATATCAACAGGCAGCCGACCAGGGTCATCCAGCCGCTAAGACTAATCTTGATGATTTAAAGAATGAAAAACAGCAACTCTAACAACTTATCGCATCATATCCTGCCTAATTCTGCGACCATGGTTGGCGTCTGCATCATGGTTATCAGTATCGTTAAAACAATGTCTCCGGGATTGACGAACTATTTAATTGATAAGGGACTCGCTATTGATAGCTTACTATTTATGATAAGCGCCCTACTCTCATTCTCATCCATACGTATAGATAACGCTTCCGAGACATTAGAACGCTGGGCTGAGATCATCTTCTTACTCGGTTTATTTTCCATGACCTTGATTACGATTATCTTCTCTTTTGAAATCGTTTAAAGCCAATCGGCTCTTCTAATGATCAGCCCCAATAAACGTGATAACGCAAAAAATTATAAAGCTTTTTGGAGTACTTCCGTTCAGGAACAACTGGATGGGTTAACAACGACCACTGAAGGCCTTTCTAATGAAGAAGCCTCTCAGCGACTAAAATTCTATGGCGCTAATCGCCTCAATAACAAACAAGAAACGGGCAATATTCAACTATTTATTGCTCAGTTTAAAAACTCAATTATTCTGATCCTGCTGTTTGCAACCGGCTTATCTTTCTATCTGCATGATAGAGTCGATGCAATCATCATTTTAACGATTATCTTAATCAGTGGAAGCTTAGGCTTTTGGCAGGAAAAGGGCGCAGCTAATGCGGTCAAAGAACTGCTCGCAATGGTACAAATTACCGTTTGTGTGCTACGAGACAGTATAGCCTCCGAAATAGCCAGTGAAAGAATCATCCCCGGTGATGTGATACTACTAAAAGCCGGAGATGTTATTCCGGCTGACTGCCTGCTGATTGAATCTGATAATTTGTTTGTTGATGAAGCACTATTAACTGGAGAAAGTTATCCTGTTGAAAAACTACCCTCCGTATTACCCGTTGAAACACCCTTAAGCAACCGCACCAATGCCTTGTGGATGGGAACTCATGTGCAAAGTGGTTCTGCTAAAGCCTTGGTGATTGCCACAGGACGCACCACAGAGTTTGGCAAACTATCCCAGCGCATCAAACTTAAAGCACCGGAAACAGAGTTTGAGCGCGGTGTCAGACGATTTGGCTATCTTTTGATGGAAGTGACCTTAATTCTGGTGATTCTCATCTTCGCAGTCAATGTGTATCTTGCCAAACCCGTAGTCGATTCGTTTTTATTTGCAATGGCTTTAGCCGTCGGCTTAACTCCACAATTATTACCCGCCATCATTAGCGTTAATCTGGCTCATGGCGCCAGACGCATGGCGGAACATAAGGTCATTGTCAAGCAACTGGCTTCGATAGAAAACTTTGGCAGCATGAATGTATTGTGCTCGGATAAGACCGGGACATTAACAGAGGGACTTGTTCACCTAAGTGGCACACTGGATTTATCAGGCTTCGCCCACGATAAAGTCGCCCGGTATGCTTACCTCAATTCAATTTATGAAACAGGCTTTAAAAACCCCATTGATGAAGCTATTAGACAATATCGCAATTTCGATTTAGATGGCACTGAAAAACTCGCTGAAATTCCCTATGACTTTTATCGCAAACGCTTAAGTCTGTTAATCAATGACCAAGGCAACACGCTTCTCATCACTAAGGGTGCGTTAACCAATATTTTAGCTATCTGTAACTCTGCAGAACTCAGTGATGGTACACTGATAGATATTAAGGAAGCCCAACAGGAAATCATACAGCGTTATGAAGATTTCAGTCGAGAAGGCTTTCGCACCTTAGGGCTTGCTTACAAACCCTTGCCTGATCAAACCCAACTCGATAACACGGATGAAAACGACCTTTGTTTCTTGGGCTTCTTAGTATTTTTCGACCCACCTAAAGCAGGCTGTAATGAAACTATTCAGCAATTAAGTGAGCTAGGGGTTACGCTTAAAATCATTACAGGTGACAATCGCCTGGTTGCAGCAACCGTTGCCAAGCAACTCGGTCTGGCAGAGCATGAAATACTGACGGGGCCGGAAATTCGTGCCATGAGTGATCTGGCTCTTATCAACCAAGTACCTGACGTTGATCTATTCGCTGAAATTGAACCTAATCAAAAAGAACGCATTATATTAGCGTTAAAAAAGGCCGGCTTTGTTGTGGGCTACATGGGAGACGGCATTAATGATGTCTCCGCTTTACACGCAGCAGATGTCGGCATTTCTGTTGATAGCGCAGCCGATGTCGCCAAAGAAACCGCTCAAATTGTCCTACTGGAAAAAGACCTGCGGGTCTTGGTAGAAGGTGTTAAAGAAGGCCGCATGACCTTTGCCAACACCTTAAAATATGTCTTTATGGCGACCAGTTCAAACTTTGGCAATATGTTCAGCATGGCGGGTGCCTCGTTATTTTTACCGTTTCTTCCTTTGCTCCCCAAACAAATACTGTTAACCAATCTACTGACAGATTTTCCTGAAATGACCATTGCCTCTGACAATGTCGATTCTGAAATGGTCGCAAAACCTCGGCGCTGGGACATTAAGTTTATACGTAAATTTATGATTACCTTTGGCATCGTCAGTTCACTATTTGACTACATGACCTTTGGTTTATTACTATTATTAGAGGTCACACCTGAACAATTCCGCACCGCATGGTTTTTAGAATCTGTAGTTTCAGCCGCGTCAATTGTCTTTGTGGTGCGCAGCAGTCATGCCTTTTTTAAGACTCGACCCGGTAAGTATCTGACAGCGGCAACTTTAAGCATTGTTGCCATCACAATCACTTTACCTTACACCCCCATTGCCCCCATCATCGGCTTTGTTCCCTTACCACTGTCTTTAGTCGCAATGTTGTTAAGCATTGTGCTGCTGTATTTGGCAACAGCCGAAATAGCCAAGCACTTTTTTTATAAGCTGGTTAAATCGTAGTTAATCCCGATGAGAATGAGCGCAGCTTCTGAATCGCATCAATGAAGCTCATGTAATTGGAGGCGACGTAATTTGGGTGCCTTCTTTGCAGTAATCGCAACCACGACTAAAGTCATTATCCCACCGGCCACAACCGACGGTACTAACCCCATAAATCGTGCAGCCACACCGGATTCAAATGCGCCTAATTCGTTAGATGAACCAATAAAAATACCGTTAATCGCAGAAACCCGGCCACGCAAAGCATCCGGTGTCGCCAATTGCATTATAGTCGTGCGCATCACCACTGAAACGCCATCACACACACCCGACAAAATTAACACGACCCAAGTGAAGAGAAGAGAGATAAATAAATAGGAACGGATGGGATATTTGTGGAATGAAGGGGTATTAAGTGGTACTTGTAGAACTGGAGTTTGTAATTTAGTTGCTTGTAATGCAATTATTAATTGACCGGTTTATCCGGTTTTTT
>CAIOMN010000246.1 GCA_903859415.1 uncultured Methylococcaceae bacterium | reverse complement strand
CTTGAGGTAGCCACCGGCAAAGTTATTAATCCTACCGATCCTGCCTGGACCGCTAAAGGCTATCCAGTGACGCTCAATGCACCTGCTCAAAGCTATGTCTGGACGGTTTTAGCCCATTAATAAGATAAAACAATTACATTGTTTAACAACTTGATTTGAGAGACTATTAATGAAAACTGAACCTACCACAGCCAATACTGAATCAACCACAAACCAAGAAAGCCCTGAAGTAATTGATAAGGAGCGCCGTGATATCTCTAAACTGGCACTTTGGACGCCGCCAGTGATGTTAACGTTGATGCTATCAAAGCGTGCCTCAGCATCCTCAGCATCCTCAGCAGACTCTCTATCAGGTCCGCCTACTGGTTTTTAAATAAGGACTTATAAAACGTGAGATGATCTTACAGGCAAAACTTGGTATCGGTTTAGTACTGGCTCAGCAGGGGGGTGGCAGCGTGCATCTGCTTAATGCCAGTGCATCTGAGTTGTGGCAACTGTATCAAGTTAGTGATGATGAGGTTGACGTGCGGCCTTTAATACAAAAGCTGATAGTTGATTATGGCCTGTCTAAAGAAGTCGCCAGCAGCCACGTCGAGGCTCTGCTTTTACACTGGCAGCAAAACGGCTTGGTAAAAGCCAGTCTTGAGCAACCCGAGACGTCCTTTGCAAAAGTGCGTGATTGGGTTGTCGTGCCAGCGTTTCCTGATACAGTTCGGTCAATGACGATAACAGTCAAGTTGGCCGATCTGTGTTTTGGTTTGTTTGTTGAGGATGCGCAACTGACCCAGCGACTTACTATTTTGTTAAGTTCGGTGCTGGTTATAGACACTGAGCGCTTGGCGCATCACCTTGTGTTAACGGGTAATGCTATTCAGTGGGTGCTTAGTATTAATGAGCAACCTGAAGCAACGGGTCAGGGGCTTGAAAATGCACTGACCAATGTGCTGCATACCCTGATTGATCTGGCTTGTCAGGCAGAAGAGCGTCTGTTAGTGATTCATGGCGCGGGTCTTAGATTGACTGATGACCGCGGGCTATTGCTGATTGCACCCGGAGGGTCGGGTAAAACGACCTTGGCGACCGCGCTTAATGCCCAAGGCTATGGTCTATTGAGTGATGATGTGGTGCCCGTCACTATGACGGGCAAGCTGTTAGGGCTTCGCACCCCTATTTGTCTTAAGAGCGGGAGTTGGCCGATAGTCACGCCTTATCGGCCTGATCTAGGCAGTACAGAATGTCTTGTTCGTTATGGTCAGACCGTGCGCTATTTGCCACCGCTGGGTAACAGTAATAGTGGCTCTATTCCCTTGGGGTTGCTGTTATTTCCCTGTTATCAGCCGGGCAGTGTGCCGCACTGCAAAGCACTGAGTCCAGAAGAAGCCTTTCAATACATCATTGAGGCCGAGGCGGTTATTCGTAACCTGACACAAGCCAAGCTCGACGCCCTGGCAAACTGGGTTAGCTCAGTTCCTGCTTATGCTTTAAATTATCCTGATCTTGACAGTGCGCTGGCCTTAGTTCAGCAACAGGTCGATCATCTATCATCAACGGAAACTCTATTATGAGTCTTACTACTCTGTCAGGTATTCGTCAGTTCTGGCATACTCGCTCAATATCGAACCAGCGGCGTGCGGCAAATTTATCCTTGTTATGCGAATGTCTGGCCGTAGGTGACACTTACGCGATCGATTTACCGGAACGGCTTGCTGCTGAGACGGTGGATTGGCATGGACTGTGCTGGTTGGCCGGTTCTTGTTTGGTAACGCCTTCACTGGCTGGTGCCCTGCAACGCAAGGGTTTGTTTGACCTGCTGCCCGATGAGGTGCAAGGCTATTTACACACCCTACAAAGCCTCAACCGTGAACGGAATCAAACATTGAGAGAACAACTGATCATTATCACCGAGGCCCTTAACCGCATCGGTATTCAACCGGTGTTATTGAAAGGGGCGATTGCCCTGACCTCAGGGCAATATCCGGGTGCAGAGGATCGAATCATAGGCGATCTTGATCTACTGGTGCCTGATCAATGCATGGAGGCTGCCACATCGGCGGTTACCTCTTTGGGCTATCAAGTGCCTAATAAAAGCTTCCTACTGATATTCCCATGGATACTGCCAAGTTATCGTCGCCATCGCTGTCACCGTCTCGGTCGACAATCTCATCACGGCTCTCCCTTGTTGCATCCTAGTTTACCGGTCAAAATTGAACTACACCGCCGTATTCAGGTACATCAAGGCGATGATGCTCTGCTGCGCCAACAACTAATGACTATGTCTTTTAGCTTTAACGCAGGTCCCATTGCTCTTATTCCTGATGTGTCCACCCGATTGTTGCATAATATGCTGCATTGCCAAATAAGTGACAGACAACGGTTTAAGCGTGTGCTTGATCTTCGTCAACTTCTGGAATTTGCTGCGATAAGCCAGCACGAAGCGACCTCGTTAGACATCTCCCATCTGCTTAACAGACTACGTCCAAAGCGCCGGGCTATTCTTGCCGAATACTGGGCACAAGCAGAGCACTGGTTTAAAACAACCTATCCGGATAATCTACCCCGTTCGCCACATGAAGCACTACAACTCTGGTTGCTTGAAAAGGCTGCGATACAACCGGATTGGCGTCGACTGTTCACTTGTTTGGAGTGGCTGAGTCATTTACCGAGACGTCTGCCTTATTTATTTTATATGGCTATTACTAATCCGGGATATTTTCCGACTAAGATTAGAGCGGTATTAAAAGGCTGGTCATACTGATCGCCAAGTTGTGACATAAAACGTGTTAGCGTTATAACTCCATAATCATCTTTTAATGTATCTGATAAAACGTCCATGATTATTTCCAAAAAATTGCTTGCTGCGTTATTTCTAGTTACAGCTATTACCAGTATCATTCTGATAAATAGAACGATAGAACTTCCCGTTTTACAGACGACTAAAGTGACTCAAACACAGAGTCATCAGCAGCAACAAACGATTACTCCTGCTTTTAAAGTCTTTTCGGCTTTGCCAACCGAAAACGATAACAACACTATGACAACTCAGGGAATGGTAGACGCTGAAATACAAGAAAACGCAGCACTGTATACTAAGGCTCTTGACCTCATTAACAGCCCACAAAAGGACGAACGGGTAGCCGCCATCCAATATTTAGGCGCCTATCCAAACCAGGCTTCCGAAACATTACTGACTCAATTGCTGACAACGGATCAGGACTCCGGTGTGCGCAATGCCGCTGCACGTAGCTTGGGTATCATTTATAAACCTAAAGAACCAACCCTCGATGCACTCCTTAATGCCTTAGAAGATGAGTCTGAAGCCGTTTGTTTCACAGCCTTGGGAACCCTTGAAAATTATTTACTGCGCGAAGAAGACTCAGAAAAAGCCACCGATCTTAAGCTCGCATTAAAAAACAAATCGTTAAGCAGCGATGTCTCAAATACTGTAAAAGAAGCTATCAAAGAAATTCTAATAGTAGGATAGCAAGTGATTTTAGAAATTTGAGTCTTAACAGCAAATTTCCTACCTATTACGCTCGCCATAAAATGCGCTTATCTTTATCAGTTATGTCCCTAATAAAAGAGCTATGATCACTAACATCCAGAAACATATCAAATATTCTTTGCTTTTATTAGGTCTAATCAGCTCACCCTCTCAAGCATTTGAATGGATGAGCAACAATATTCAATATCTGCATGGCTCTGGATATCTATTAGGCTCAAGAAGCAGAGACATCATTACCCTAGAACATAGTGATGGCTGGAAGTATGGTCAGAACTTCTTCTTTATCGACACCATAAATCACGAAAACAAGCTGGATCCCGTTTCTTGGGAAGCTTATGGAGAAGCCTATTCATATTTTAGTGCCAGTAAAATAACGGGGCAATCATCCCCTATTAGTGCTATCAAAGATATCGGCCTCACTTTAGGCTTTAATGCAGGGTCACAACCGTCTCGTCCTTTTCGTGCTTACTTAGCTGGCATAACTATTCAATCAAATTGGTCTATTTTTCAATTCCTACAAATTGATGTTTTAGCATATAAGAATGAACAAAGACCCCAAACAACTTTTCAAATAACGCCGGTATGGGAACTGCCTTTTAGTATAGGAAATACATTATTCAGATTTCGGGGCTTTATGGATTACATAGGAGCGGGTGGGTCTGGACCCAGCGACACGATTCTTTTTCAGCCCCAACTTTTATTAGATGTGGGCGCTTTTATGGGCTACAAAAATCAATTTTTAGTAGGCTCGGAATATCAGTATTGGCATCACAAATTTGGCTTATCAACCTTTAATGAAAGCTTGCCCCAAGCATTGATTATGTTTCGCTTCTAATCAACCGTTAAACATTTTAATCAAAAGCAGATTGACCCAATTGCTATACAATACAGCGTACTACTTTATTGACAACCTCATAATGAGCTGTTATTTTGCAATATTGGCACTCGCATAAGTTGAGTGCTAATTCAGGTCTAAATTTAAGAGGTGTTTGTGAGTGTTAATAAGCGAGATTTAAATGACCGATCATTGCAATTATTAAAAACACTGGTCGAACGCTATATCAGTGAAGGTCAACCCGTCGGTTCTAGAATACTTTCAAAAGATTCAGATCTTAAATTAAGCCCAGCGACTATTCGTAATGTAATGGCTGATCTTGAAGACTTGGGTTTAATCCACTCCCCGCATACGTCAGCGGGTCGTATCCCTACCGTCAGTGGCTACCGTTTATTTGTTGATAGCTTGCTAACCGTTAAACCCTTAGATTCAAAAGAGATTAACCGACTTTATCAAGGGCTATCAGAAACTGAAGACACCAGTCACATGATTGGTGTGGCCTCCAAGTTAATGGCCGATCTTACCCGCATGGCCGGTGTAGTAACGCTGCCCAAAAGAGAACTCGTGTGTTTACGGCATATTGAATTTTTACCCTTGTCTCATAACCGCGTGCTGGTTATTTTTGTGACCAATGAACAAGAAGTTCATAACAAGGTGATTCATACTGATAAAGTTTTTAGTGTCACTGAATTACAACAATCCGCTAACTACCTTAATTCTGTTTATTGTGGTCAAAGTTTAGTCGCTGTTCGTGCCGCCATTTTAAAAGAGTTACAAGATGACCAGGAACGAACGAATCAAGCCATGTTAGATGCCATTAAAATGGCGCAATTAACCTTTGATGCCAGTCAAAAAACCGATGACTTTGTCTTAACCGGTGAAACTAATCTAATGGGCTTTTCGGAACTGGCGGATCGAAATCACTTAAAAAATCTTTTCGAAGCCTTTAGCCAAAAGCAGGATGTAATTCATCTATTAGATCAATCCATGCAAGCAGAGGGCGTACAAATATTTATCGGTCAAGAATCAGGCTACCAAGCTTTTGACCAATGTAGCTTAGTCACGTCTTCTTACTCTGTTAATGATGAAGTCGTCGGCGTCTTAGGTGTCATAGGACCTACACGCATGGCCTATGAAAAAATAATCCCCTTTGTTGATGTCACAGCAAAATTATTAGGCGCCGCCTTGAATCCAAAAACATCGGCCCCATGATAGGTAGCAACATTTATTTGTGTCCTTGGGCACGTGACTACCATTCTATTTAAGGAACCGTAAAATATGAGTATTGATCAGGAAATACCTGACGAAGTAATTTCTGCTGAAACAGAAATTGCTTCGGAGATTGTTAACGAAGAGCAGCCACATACTGAATTGGCTGAGCATGAATATACCATCGAAGAGCTTAAAAAAGAATTAGAAGAAGCCAAACAAAAAAACCATGAAACTTGGGATAAAGCGGTACGTGTCCAGGCAGAAATGGAAAATCTAAAAAGAAGAACTCAAAAAGACCTGGAAGATGCTCATAAATTTGCCTTAACCAGTTTTGGCAAAGAACTATTACCGGTATTTGATAGCGTCGTGCTTGGCTTACAAGCTGCAACTGGAGAGAGTGAAGACGTTAAGAAATTCCGTGAAGGCAGCGAGCTCACCATCAAACAATTTGAAGCCCTTTTTGCAAAATTTAATATCGTAGCTGTTGATCCATTGGGACAGCCGTTTAACGCTGAACAACATCAAGCAATGCTAATGCAAGCCGTCGAAGATGCAGAACCTAATACTGTTATTAATGTATTTCAAAAAGGTTATACGCTTAATGGGCGCTTACTCCGACCCGCGATGGTTGTCGTAGCAAAAGCGTCAGAAAAACCCTCCGAAGATAATACTCAGGCTTGAATACCATAAAACAGCCCCTATATCGGAAACAACTTTTACATTTTTTTATACAAATTCAGTCTGGAGCATTCAATGGCTAAAATAATTGGCATAGATTTAGGAACAACAAACTCGTGTGTGGCGGTATTAGAAAACGGTGTTGCAAAGGTAATTGAAAACAGTGAAGGCGCACGTACAACCCCTTCTATTATTGCTTTTAGTAATGACGACGAAGTGTTGGTAGGTCAATCTGCAAAACGTCAAGCCGTTACTAACCCTAAAAACACCCTGTTTGCAATTAAACGTTTAATCGGTCGTCGTTTTAAAGATGACGCAGTACAAAAAGATATTAAGATGGTGCCTTACAACATCGTAGAAGCTGAAAACGGTGATGCTTGGGTAGAAGTCCATGGTAAAAAAATGGCAGCACCTGAAATTTCGGCACGCGTTTTAATGAAATTAAAGAAAGATGCTGAAGCCTATTTAGGTGAAACCGTCACCGAAGCAGTAATTACTGTGCCTGCTTATTTTAATGACTCACAACGTCAAGCGACTAAAGACGCGGGGCGTATTGCTGGCTTAGAAGTTAGACGTATCATCAACGAACCTACGGCATCAGCCTTGGCTTTTGGTATGGACAAACCTAAAGGCGACACTAAAATTGCTGTTTATGACTTAGGTGGCGGTACATTTGATATTTCTATCATTGAAATTGCTGAAATTGATGGCGAACATCAATTTGAAGTGTTATCAACTAATGGCGACACTTTCTTGGGCGGTGAAGATTTCGATTCAAGAATCATTGAATTCCTAGCCGCTGAATTTAAAAAAGACAGTGGTGTTGATGTTCACAATGATCCTTTAGCTTTGCAACGCTTAAAAGAAGCGGCAGAAAAAGCGAAAATTGAATTGTCTTCAAGTCAGCAAACTGATGTTAACTTACCGTACATCACAGCAGATGCTACTGGCCCAAAACATTTAAATGTTAAATTAACGCGTGCAAAATTAGAATCTTTAGTGGAAGAGTTAATCAACCGTACTAAAGGCCCTTGTGAAATGGCGCTTAAAGATGCAGGTGTTAAAGCCTCTGAAATTAACGACGTTATTTTGGTCGGTGGTCAAACCCGTATGCCAAAAGTCCAAGAGATGGTAAAAGACATCTTTGGTCAAGAACCCCGTAAAGACGTTAACCCTGATGAAGCGGTTGCCTTGGGTGCGGCGATTCAAGCGGGCGTATTGGCAGGTGACGTTAAAGACGTCTTATTATTAGACGTTATTCCATTGTCTCTAGGTATCGAAACAATGGGTGGTATTATGACCAAGTTAATTGAGAAAAATACCACAATCCCAACCAATGCAGCACAAGTATTCTCTACTGCTGATGACAACCAAACGGCAGTAACCATCCATGTGTTACAAGGTGAACGCGAGAAAGCGGCAGCGAATAAATCCTTAGGTCGTTTTGATTTGGCTGACATACCACCTGCTTCACGGGGTGTGCCACAAATTGAAGTCTCTTTTGACATCGATGCAAACGGTATTTTAAACGTATCAGCTAAAGATAAAGCAACCGGCAAAAAACAATCGATTGTTATTAAAGCCTCAAGTGGTTTATCAGATGAAGAAGTTGATCGTATGATTAAAGATGCTGAAGCACATGCTGACGAAGATCGTAAATTAACTGAATTAGTGCATGCGCGTAACCATGCGGATGGCATGATTCACGCCACTGAAAAATCATTGAAAGAATTCGCTGATCAAGTAGATGCTGAAGAAAAAGCCAGCATTGAAAGTGGCATAGAAGCCTTAAAAGCAGCAATCAAAGGTGATGATAAAGAAGAAATTGAAGCTAAAACCACTGCGTTAACTGAATTAGCTGGTAAATTAGCTGAACGTGCTTATGCTCAAAAAGCAGGCGCTGAAGGTGGTGAAGCGCATCATGCTGAAAATGCATCTTCAACACATGCTTCAGATGATGCAGTTGATGCCGAATTTGAAGAAGTTAAGAAAGACTAAATCAAATTAACGATATGTATTCTGATTGATTTTTATAATCAATTAAAATTAAGAAGCAGGTTAGAGCTTAAAATTATTGCTCTAACCTGCTTACTGCATTAAGCTTCTTAGCAAGAAGCTCTAATATAGATTACAGTTTAAAGACATTCCGCGCTTAGTTCGTGTGCGGTTTCTAATAACCTTGCAGCAATGCTTAATCTCCTGAAGATCAACAGGAGCGGATTGAAACATGGCAACAAAAGAAGATTTTTACAAACTACTCAACGTTGATAAAAACGCCAGCGATGCAGAGATCAAGAAGAGCTATCGTAGCTTGGCGATGAAATTTCATCCCGATAGAAACGCTGACAATCCAGAAGCTGCAGAAGTAAAATTTAAGCAAATTAAAGAAGCTTATGAAGTCTTGTCTGATCCCAAGAAACGCTCAGCTTATGACCAATTTGGCCATGCTGGGATTGACCCTTCAATGGGAGGTCGTCCAGGTGCAGAAGGCTTTAGCGATGTTTTTGGTGATGTCTTTGGCGATATTTTTGGTGGTGGCGGTAGACAACGCAGCACTTCTCAACGGGGCTCTGATTTACGCTATAACCTCGACCTAACGCTTGAAGAAGCCGTTGCCGGTACAGAGACCAAAATCCGTATCCCTGTTTTAGTAAGTTGCGGAGAATGCAAAGGGTCTGGTGCAAAAAAAGGCTCAACCCCAATTATCTGTACCACCTGTCATGGTCATGGTCAGGTTCGGATGCAGCAAGGTTTCTTTTCTGTACAGCAAACCTGTCCTACCTGTCGAGGTACCGGCAAACAAATTAAAGACCCTTGTGGTGTATGCCATGGTGATGGTCGTATTCAAGAGACAAAAACACTATCAGCCAAGATTCCTGCGGGCGTTGATACTGGCGATCGAATTCGCTTAAGCGGAGAAGGAGAAGCTGGTGAACGAGGCGGCCCATCGGGTGATCTTTACATCGAAGTGCGTGTGAAAGAGCACGCTATTTTCACACGTGATGGCGCCAACTTGTACTGTGAAGTACCCATTAGCTTTGCGACAGCCTGTTTGGGTGATGCGATACAAGTTCCCACTTTAAATGGCGAAGTAAAACTGACCATACCAGCAGAAACTCAAACTGGAAAATCATTTAGATTACGTGGTAAAGGGGTTAAACAAGTTCGAGGAGGCCCTGTAGGAGATTTACTCTGTAAAGTGAAAGTTGAAACCCCAGTACAGCTGACTAAAGAACAAAAAGCGCTGATTGAAAAGCTTAGTGAATCTTTATCGAGCGGAGGTAAACAACACAGCCCTCAAGAGCATACCTGGATTGATGGCGTAAAAAGCTTTTTTGATAAACTAACAGGTTAAACCATGATACGTATTGCTGTTGTCGGAGCATCTGGCCGCATGGGCTTATGCCTTATCAAAGCGGCTACACTGGGAGACAAAACATCATTAACCGTTGCCGTATCTCGCCCAGGAAGCAGTGTGGTTAGCAAAGATGCTGGCGATTTAGCTGGCATTGGCACACTAGGCGTCAAAGTGGTTGATGATTTAAGCGCTGTACTTGATCAATTTGATGTTTTGATTGATTTTACTCGCCCTGATACATCGATGGATATAATCGAAATCTGTAGACGAGCCGGCAAACAAATTGTCATTGGCACAACAGGTTACAGTGACGAACAAAAAGAAGTGATCACCAAAGCGGCTGAAGACGTTGCCATAGTACTTGCACCCAACATGAGTGTTGGTGTCAATTTGGCTCTTAAATTACTGGAAATGACGGCAAAGGTTATGGGTGATTATACCGACATTGAAGTTATTGAAGCACATCATCGGCACAAGGTTGATGCGCCTTCAGGCACTGCTTTGCGAATGGGTGAAGTCATTGCTAATACCTTAGGTCGTAATCTGAAAGATTGTGCTATCTATGGACGAGAAGGTAATACGGGAGAACGAGACCGAAAAACCATTGGTTTTTCAACCATTCGCGCGGGCGATATTGTTGGAGATCATACCGTAATGTTTGCCGATGAAGGTGAACGAGTAGAAATTACCCATAAAGCAACTAGTCGTATGACTTTTGCCAATGGCGCTATAAGAGCAGCTATATGGTTAGAAGATAAATCTAACGGACTATATGATATGCAGGCTGTTTTAGGACTTACGTAAGCTACTTTAAATTCCAATAAAAAAGCCTCGCCTGAAAAATCAGGCGAGGCTTTTTTTTGTAAAGAAACCACCTAAATTCAAATATCAGAACAGCATTTATCGCAAAAACTGATATACATATGAAAATACATCATTAAATATTCTAAATATTCACTGCTATAGTGTATTCCAATATTTAAAAATGAGCACGAACAACTCATTTATTTTCATCAGCAATATGTGGTAGAGGCACGCAAATGACTTTAGAGTCCAACAAAAACATTCAGTCACCAGTAAAAGTTGAAATTATCAATCAAATCACCTCTATTTTACAAGGCATTCGTTTTGGATCGGTTGAGATTATTATCCACGATGGCAAAGTTGTACAAATAGAGCGTAAAGAAAAAATCCGTTTTGATGCCAAATAAATAACATTCTCTCTACCGTACCAACGGTGAAAAAACATTTAGAAAATCACTAGCCTCCTGACCGGTTGACCGGAAGTTTTAGCTAAAAGAGGACCCATAATATGAAACCACTTCAGCGCACTGCACTAGCAAGCGTCATTAATCTTATTTTACTAGGAATGTCTAGTGCTCAAGCAGCAGATACCCAGGCACTGGAAAAACGCATCCGAGAACTAGAAACTCGTTTAGCGAAAATGGATCAATTAGAACGTCGCTTAGAAAAACTTGATCAGGCTGGTCTTTTATCATCTAAACCCCTTGCGCTAGCCGCTCCAGCAGCACCCTCTCCAGAAGTTGAAAAATTAAATCGTAAGGTCAATACTTTAGAGCGCAAACTGGAAGTACAAGACGAGGTCACTACCGGCGCTTTAAGCAAAATACCTAACTTTGAAGCTGGCGCTGATGGCTTTAGGGTGACATCTACAGACAAAAAACATCAATTGAGAATCGGCGGCACCTTACAAACGGATTACCGTACATTTCTGGGCAGTAATGCTGCTGTATGGACCGGCTCTGGATCTTCTGGATACTATGCACCTGCAGGCCCAGATTCTGTTTTCCTGAGACAGGGTCGTATTATTTTAGATGGCTATGTCTATAGTGATCTCTATTTCAAAATCATGGCTGATTTCGCACAAACAAGTAATACAGCCAACCTATTACCCGACGCCTACTTAGACTACAACTATCATCCAGCAGCTAGTTTATTAGTCGGTAAATTTAAACCTTCAATCAGTCTTGAGCGCCTACAAGGCGACGCTGATACAGTGTTCTTAGAACGCAGCTTTGCATCCAACTTGGCGCCTAACCGTGATGCCGGTATACAAATACATGGTGCATTCGGAACTCCCGGCTATAAAGCAGAAAGAGCAACTGGCCCAATCGATTCTAAAAATGCCTTTACTTACCAAGTGGGCATCTCAGATGGTACAGGCGACTCAGGTAATTCTTATGGTAATGGTGTTCCACCTAATAACAGCACATCATCCTCGTTTGCTAGTGATAAAGAATTCGATGGCCGTATTTTTGCTCAGCCTTTTCAACACACTGGCTATTCATGGTTAGAAGGTCTGGGCCTAGGTATCGCTGGCTCATACTCTGACCCCAATCACCAGGCTATTAACGCTCAAAGAACGCTATTGGGCCAATCACAGCTTATTGATTACGGCTCGACACTCAAACCTGGTGGAGCAAGCGTTGGAACTGTTACATCAAATGGTGCATCTCATCGTATTTACCCTCAAGCATATTGGTACGCTGGCCCCTTTGGTTTAATGGGCGAATATGTAGAATCAACCCAAACCTTAAATGGCGGCTCACTTGCAGCTAACAGTAAATACAACAACATCTCTCAAACGAATAAAGCAGCTCAATTTCAAGTTTCTTATGTCGTCACAGGAGAAGACAATACCTTTACAGGTATCAAGCCAATGCGTAATTTTGACCCGCTCAAAGGTAGCTGGGGTGCATTACAACTTGCAGGGCGCTGGAGTGAATTAACCGTCGATAGCGATACTTTCAAAATTCTTGACCCCTCTAAATCTGTAAGTAAAGCCACTGCGGCAACCTTTGGTGCTAACTGGTTCTTGAACAAAAATGCACTTATCCGATTGGATTATGAACAGATATTATTTAATGGTGGCGCTGGGAAAGATGCGGCTCATGTACAAAACCGCCCATCCGAACAAATCTTCTCAAGTCGTTTTCAATTAGCGTTTTAACAACTAACCAATGAGTTTTAAAGATGAAAAATAATTTCTATAAGCTTCTGTTTGCTGCCTCGTTATCGATTCTTGCAACCAGTAATATTCAAGCAGCTGAAGTAAAACTGCTTAATGTCTCTTACGATCCAACTCGTGAGCTGTATCAAGAATACAACCCGGTATTTGCGAAATACTGGAAAGAAAAAACGGGTGATGACGTAACCATAAACCAATCACACGCAGGATCAGGAAAACAAGCCCGGTCAGTTCTAGAAGGCTTAGAAGCGGATGTCGTCACCTTGGCTCTTGCTTATGACGTAGATCAACTTTACCAAAAACGTAAATTGATTCCAGAAGACTGGCAATCATTATTACCTAACAATAGCTCACCTTATACCTCTACTATCGTATTTTTAGTACGTAAAGGTAACCCTAAAGGCATTAAAGACTGGAACGATATCGTAAAATCAGGCATCAGCATCGTGACACCTAATCCTAAAACATCGGGCGGCGCACGCTGGAACTTTTTAGCAGCCTGGGGTTATGCACTTAAACATAACAACAACGAAGAAGCGGCTGCTAAAACTTTTGTTACCCAGTTATACAAAAACGCAGCCGTACTTGATACTGGCGCTCGCGGAGCAACCACCAGTTTCGTAGAACGTGAGATTGGAGACGTATTGATTACCTGGGAAAACGAAGCTTACATGGTTCTAAAGGAATTTGGCGCGGATAAGTTTGAACTCGTAACACCTTCTTTAAGCATCTTGACTGAACCACCGGTCGCTGTTGTTGAAGATGTTGCACGTAAACATGGTACAACTGACGTAGCAACTGAATACCTCAAACATTTATACAGCAAAGAAGGCCAAGAACTGATCGGTAAAAATTATTATCGTCCTACTGACCCAGAAATTGCTGCTAAGTATGCAAAACAATTCCAACCACTACAATTATTCAAAATTGATGAGTTTGGTGGCTGGAATGTCGCGCAAAACAAATTCTTTGCTGACGATGGCCTCTTTGACCAAATCTATGGCGCTGGCAAATAACTAGCTTTTTATTACCCTATTGGGCGGAAACGGACAGGCTGTTCTTTCCGCCCTTTATACTGAAGTGATAGGGGCACAAAGTTATTGTTTAAGAAACAAAGTATGGAGAATTAAAAACATGTCACGAAAAAGTGTTATGCCGGGTTTTGGTCCGACCATCGGGTTTACCCTTCTATATTTGGGGCTGGTCGTTTTGATCCCGCTGAGCACCTTGGTATTTGAAAGTTTTAAGCTAAGTTGGGATGATTATGTACATATCATTACCAGCAAACGAGTGCTATCCTCGTTTCGTGTCAGCTTTATCGCGGCACTCATCGCTGCATCGGTTGCCAGCGTTTTTGGATTTATTACCGCATGGGTCTTGGTCAGATACTCTTTTTTTGGCAAGAATATATTTCACGCATTAATCGATCTACCCTTTGCCTTACCAACAGCCGTCGCGGGTATTGTGCTAGCCACTATTTTTCAACCAAGTGGATTTCTTGGTAAACTATTGTCTGATTTATTTGGCTTACAAGTGGCATTTAAACCCTTGGGGATTGTTATTGCCCTTATTTTTATCAGCATCCCTTTTGTAGTTCGCACGGTAGAGCCTGTATTGCTTGAGTTTGAAACCAGTATGGAAGAAGCCGGTTCCAGCTTAGGTGCCACACGCTTACAGATTTTTACAAAAATCATTTTTCCTAACATTTTTCCTGCGTTACTGACCGGCTTTGCCCTATCTTTTGCACGTGGGGTTGGAGAGTATGGTTCTGTTATTTTCATTGCAGGCAACATCCCTTATGTTTCAGAAATTGTGCCGCTTTTAATTGTGATTAAACTAGAACAATATGATATTGAAGGGGCCACAGCGATTGCTTTGACCATGCTGGTTATTTCGTTTGTGCTGCTTTTCCTGATTAACTTGCTACAGCTATGGGTGCGTAAGCGCTCTGGACAACTATAAGGCACTAGCATATGAATACCATTACTCAACCTTTAAACAAAGATAAAGTCGTAACCCAACAACGGGCATTGCAAGACCCTACTTGGGTTAGATGGGGCTTAACCGCTATAGCCATAAGTTTTATCAGCTTATTTATCTGCGTACCATTAGGTTTAGTTATATTTCAAGCTTTCTCTAAAGGCTTGCAAGCCTATTGGTCTGCACTCAGTAATGCTGACACTCTCTCGGCTATTAGATTAACGCTACTAGTAGCCATTATCACCGTACCATTAAATACCCTATTTGGAATCATTGCCGCTTGGGCCATAACACGGTTTGAATTTAAAGGAAAAAGTTTTCTGACTACCTTAATTGACATTCCCTTCTCTGTGTCTCCAGTAATCTCTGGCTTTATTTTTGTACTTTTATTCGGTGCAGAAGGCTGGTTTGGTAACTGGTTAGTGGAGCATGATATAAAAATTATCTTTGCTGCACCGGGTATTATTCTAGCCACGCTATTTATTACCTTCCCTTTTGTAGCAAGACAATTGATTCCTTTGATGCAAGAAATGGGTAATCAAGAAGAAGAAGCCGCTTTATCATTAGGTGCTGGCGGTTGGAAAATGTTTTTCTCTGTTACTCTGCCCAACATAAAATGGGCGTTACTCTATGGCGTTTTACTATGTAATGCCAGAGCCATGGGCGAATTTGGTGCCGTTTCTGTGGTATCAGGTCATATTAGAGGCATGACGAATACACTTCCCTTGCATGTTGAAGTCAGTTATAACGACTATGATGTCGTTAGTGCTTTTGCCAGCGCGTCTATCCTGGCTGCACTGGCTATCGTGACATTAATTTTAAAAACTACACTGGAATGGAAGCAGGCTAATCGATAAATAATACCCAAACAATCGATAATCTGATTATTGATAAACATGCCTATCTTAGCCCTTTGATTAATAACTAAACCGATTTTATTTTTGAGATTTTACTATGAGTATTTTACTATCTGATATTAGCAAGAATTTTGGTACTTTTGCCGCGCTAAATCATATTAATCTGGAAGTTCCAGAAGGCGAACTTGTCGCTTTACTAGGCCCCTCAGGTTGTGGTAAAACAACATTATTACGAATAATAGCTGGCCTTGAACATACTGACAAAGGACGGGTATTAATTAACGGGCAAGACAAAACAGATCAAACGGTTAGTCAACGCGGTATCGGCTTCGTATTCCAGCATTATGCCCTTTTCCGCCACATGACTGTCTTTGAAAACGTTGCTTTTGGCTTAAGAGTTAAGCCTCGTCGTGATCGCCCCAGCAACGAAGATATCTCCAAAAAAGTACATTCTTTACTTGAGTTGGTACAACTAGACTGGCTACACAATCGCTACCCAGACCAATTATCAGGCGGTCAACGTCAACGTATCGCCTTGGCCAGGGCACTCGCTGTAGAGCCCTCAGTGTTATTATTGGATGAACCCTTTGGTGCACTGGATGCAAGCGTTCGTAAAGATTTGCGTCAGTGGTTAAGAAATCTCCATCATGAACTGCATGTAACCAGTATTTTTGTAACTCATGACCAGGAAGAAGCGATGGAAGTAGCTAGTCAAGTGGTCGTTCTTAATCACGGACGCATCGAGCAGCAAGGTTCACCCAGTGATATTTATGATCACCCTGCTAATGCATTTGTATCAAAATTTATCGGTCAAACAAATATTTTTGATTTAGATGAACATGATAATGAATGGCTGCAAACGGCTGGACTATTGCAACCTAGCCAACAAGGTAAAATTGCACATGTACGTCCACATGATATTATCATTGAAAAAACAGATAATCATCATACCGCACCAGCTACTTTGAAGGACTGGCAACACTTAGGTGCACTCATACGCATTGAACTCGTAAAAAATGAATCAAATGGTTCAGATGCGCCGGTTTTTGCAGAAATGCCGAATGAACAATTCAAACAGTTGGAATTGTCCAAAGGTGATAAAGTTAAACTGAAGATACGCCAAGCACACTGGTTTCATTAACCCTTTATCAAAAATAAACACGTGAATGGATAAGGATAAGATCTTAATCGTAGAAGCTTTCTTTTTTGATTAATTCATATCATTCATGTTTGTTTTGTAAGGACTAATAGATAAGGACTCCCCAAATTATGAATTTAAGCCAAATTGAATTACTACGCGTTCTTCAAGAAACAAATTTAAATCTCTCAAAAGCTGCCGAGAAAATGCACATCGTGCAATCGGCAGTTAGCCGTCAACTACAACTTTTTGAAACCGAATTAGGCTCTCCTTTATTTGAAAGGCAAGGAAAAAAGCTGATTGGCATGACCTCATTAGGTCTCAGAATCATGGATGAAGTCGCTATTATCAACCGGGCTAAATCAAATATCCAACATATTGCAGCCGACTTTCTTGATAGCAATAAGGGAACCTTACATATTGCGACCACACATACCCAAGCCAAATATTTTTTACCTAAACCAATTAGCCGCTTTAGACAAAAATACCCTGGGGTCAGTATTTATATGGTGCAAGCGTCACCAGAACAATTGATTGACCAACTACACTCTCGAAAAGCCGATATTGCAATTTGTACTGAGCGCGTTGATCAGGTCCACGATCTTGTTCTTGAAACCTGCTATGAATGGCATCATGCCTTAGTTGTGCCACAACAACATCCCCTAAGTGATGGAGAAATCACTCTAGAGCGAATCTCAGAATTCCCTATTTTAACTTATAGCTTTGGCTACACAGGCCGTTCTAATATTGAAATCGCTTTTACGAACAAAGGACTTGAACTCGATATTATTCTAGCAGCGGCAGACACAGACGTCATTAAAACGTATGTCCGCTTAGGTTTAGGTGTGGGTCTTATTGCAAGAATGGCCTATGACCCTTTGGCAGATTGGGATTTAGTTGCACGTGACTTGTCTCACCTTATTCCCAGCTCAAGTACCAAAATAGCTTATTTAAAACATAACTATCTGCCCCTGTATAGCCAACATTTTATTGATGAATTGCTATTAGCGGCAAAAGAAACGAGTTATTAAAAACAGTTCTCTTGCTTTAAATTATAAGTAAGATGAGTTATTCGTTTTTAACGATTAAGGATATTTAAAGATGACCCTTTTAACAGTTGCAACAGCATTCAGTGGTGGCATATTTATCGGCTTAGCCTCTGCAATCCTATTATTTTTCAATAACCGAAATGCTGGTATTTCGGGCATTGCAGCAGGTCTTATAAAACCCTGGCAGCAAGATAGTTATTGGCGCTTATCGTTTATAATAGGCCTCGTAATCAGCGCCCCTCTCTGGCGATTGCTAGTTGGAGACATTTCAATCCAGATTAACACACCATTAATTGTACTTGCCGTTGCTGGATTATTAGTAGGTTATGGCACCCAACTAGGTGGTGGCTGTACCAGTGGGCACGGTATATGTGGTAACGCTCGGCTTTCACCTCGCTCAATTGTTGCAACACTAACGTTTATGGCAGCGGCTGGCATCACAGTCTATCTAGTCCGTCATATCTTTTAGGGGGCATCAATGAACTTAAATATTTCTGCTTTCGCAAGTGGTCTAACCTTTGGATTAGGCTTAATAATTTCTCAAATGATAAACCCGGTTAAGGTATTAAGCTTTTTAGATGTTACTGGAAATTGGGATCCAAGCCTTGCCTTAGTAATGGCAGGCGCCTTATTAACATTAGGCTTATTACAATGGTTAATTCGAAAAAGTACAAAGCATATCCAATCTGCTAACGCTATTAAACAGGCCACTCCAAAAAAGATTGACGTAAAACTAATCTTTGGCTCATCACTATTTGGTATAGGCTGGGGCTTATCGGGATTATGCCCTGGTCCCGCACTGGTGGGTTTAACATCAGGATTATCTGGCAGTTATGTATTTGCCGCCGCTCTATTTATCGGTTTTTTGTTATTCAACAAGTTGCACAGAAAACCATGAGGTAAGCTGGATTAATCACTGAGTCATATCCTACCCCTCAAAATGCACCGACATTGGGCATCAATAACAACCTAGTGCACCATTCATAAACACATCGAGCACCCCACAAAAATATAACTAATTGATATTGCTATACATTAAAAATGGCTCAATTCCTGCTTAAGTATATTACAGCCCAATGAAAAAATCATATATTGAGCTCAACAAAACAAGCAGGACAAACAATTTGCCGGATGCAGACTTTTTTAATCTTATATTTATGAAGAAGTTTCAAATGCATACAAGTTATATTACTTTCATGGCAGCTCTACTGGTTCTTCTCTTTGCTGGGATGAGCGTATTTTTTCTTCAAAATCAATTGGTCAGAAAGAAAAGCATTAATTTGCTTTATCTATTAACCGCTGGACTTGCTGTGTATTGTATTGAATCGACAAGCTACGGTCAGCCGCTTACTCATACTATTTTACTAGTGATGATGTTGTGCCTAGTACCCATCGGTATTGACAACATTTTAGATCGAAACCATAAATCCAAGCATTAATTACGGCAAGTCACTAATATAACCCACTACTACCATCCATGTCACAAGTCTGGTTGTATAACAAGGGCTTACCTTGATTCAGTATTCCTGCTGAGACAACGTTACAGAGCACTATTCTATGATCCCCCGCGTCGGTATAATGACTTACTTGACAATCAAAATAAGCTTGGGATTCTGATAGGATGGGTGCTCCCGTTTTATCGGTTTGCCATTTAAAACCCACCATTTTATCCTTGGCTGAATGTCCGAAATGTTCAGCAATAGCATATTGATTCTGCGCCAGCACATTAATCGTACAAACCCCGCCCTTAAGTAATAATTGATAGGAATAATGCTCAGGATTAATACTTAACGCTAATAACGGTGGCTTAAAAGAGGCTTGCATAACCCAAGCTGCAGTAAAGGCGTTTTGATGAATACCATCTGTAACGCCTATTATATAGACGCCATGGCTTATTTGTTTTACTAAATCATCAATGTTTTCAATCATAATAATCCCCCAGTTTTATTAACTCGTCACATTTATACGCATAGATAAGTCAATCGCTTTAATATTTTTAGTCAAGGCTCCGATAGAAATGTAATCAACACCCGTTTCTGCATACGCCCGAATATTTTGGAGGCTAATATTACCCGATGCCTCCAAATCTATAACTCCGGCATTTAAAGCAACAGCGGCTCGCAACTCTTCAATACTAAAATTATCCAACATTATCCGGTCTGGCCTAGCCTCAATCGCCTCTTTGAGTTCAGCCAGCGTTTCTACCTCAACCTCGACGCTAATCGTTGTCAATTTTCTCGCAGCTTTAATAGCTTGGGTGATTGATCCGGCGGCTATAATATGATTTTCTTTGATTAAAACACCATCATACAAACCAATGCGATGGTTATAACAACCACCACAAACAACGGCATATTTTTGTGCGTTTCTTAACCCTGGAATAGTTTTTCGGGTATCTAAAACTTTGCAACCGGTTCCGGCCACGGCATCAGCATAATCCTTAGCAAGAGTTGCTGTCGCCGATAATAATTGCAATAAGTTAAGTGCCGTCCGCTCACCTGTCAATAAAGCTCGTGCGGATCCACTCACACTGCATAACTTTGTATCTTTTTTTACTACAGCCCCCTCACAGACTAACCAATTAATTGTGACTTCGGCATCCAGTTCTTGCAGAACCGCGTTAAACCAGGCTTGACCACACATTATCATGTCTTCACGTGTAAGCACTTCAGCCGTGGCCTGAGCTGCTTCAGGAATAATAGCTGCAGTGACATCTCCACTACCAATATCTTCTTTAAGAAAAGCTTTTATATCTTGCCTGTTTAACTGGGCTGTCATAAGTGTACCGAGTAAATAATTAAAAGAGCGTATTAGTTTAGTATTACAAAACAGAATACGATAACTCAATTACGTTAAGCAATCGACAAAGTTTAGCGCTTTTTATAAAAATTGGATGATAGCGCCCGATTTACCACGTATACTTACCACTAATTAACTTAGTTTAATCATTCATATAGGACAAATAAAAACAGCATTTGTTGATGGGGTGACCGGATCAATCTTGGGATAGTTAAATAAAGGCTTAATAAGGTAGGTAATGAAATTTTCTCTTTCAAACTTTGATCCTCAAATAACAATTTCTACCGCAGAAATACTTGAAATCAGCCAGGAGATCAATCGCGACTTTTCACCATTGTTACCCGTTAAAACTAATAACACTATTTATAATAAGAATATTTCACCACAGGAAATGCTTGATATTAGCGAAACCATTAGTCTTAACTTCGCGCCTAAAATGTCCAACAACCAGACACAACTAATGTTATTACCCGTTGACCCTAATCATATTTATGCTTACTGGAATCCAAATAAGGACAACAGCATCCCTATGGAAAAAAATGATCGCCCCCCTCAAGAGCTTACATTAAGAATTTATTCCACATCTCCACCAGATGCTGAACAAAATAAAACATCCGAATGGCAAGATGTGATTGTTGATAACACAAAATTTCAACAAAGTATCCCGTTGCCCGTCATCTATCAACATAATTCCTATTGTGCTTCGTTAGGCAAACGCGAAGAAAATAATAACCTCATCCCTTTCGCTAGATCCAATATCACTGCATTTACTTTTGGAAAAACGGCCCTACTTGACAAACAAGATGGCTCTACACTGCTTTTGTCCCACAATGATTTCGTTAATAATCATCAAGAGAACGTCCCTTTGTTGACTAAAAGTAGTTCTGGTCAACGATTTAATTAATCATCTATGAAAACGGGATTTCTTAGTCTTATTCTCCATGCTCATCTGCCGTATGTCCGGCATCCAGAGTACGAAAGTTTTTTTGAGGAGAACTGGTTATTTGAGGCGATAACTGAATGCTATATTCCATTAATTGGTGTTCTGGATCGTTTGCAAAAGGATGACATTGCTTATCGTTTTACCTTGTCATTATCACCCCCCCTGATAACCATGCTCAGGGATGATTTGTTACAGGCACGCTATCTAAAATACCTGCATAAATTAATAGAACTGGCAGAGAAAGAAACGCTACGCACCCAAAATGAAGCTGAACTTCAAAAGCTGGCGCAGTTTTACCTGGGATTCTTTCAAAACACCCTGAACGTTTATCAAAATCAGTATGGTGGCGATATAATCAGTGCTTTCAAAAAGCACTATGTGCTAGGAACACTTGAACTGATAACTTGTGCCGCAACACATGGTTTTTTACCGTTACTGAGTATCAGCGAAACAGCCGTCCGTAATCAAATCAATATTGGCGTGAACACGTTTAAAAGCCATTTAGGCTTTTCTCCAAAAGGTATTTGGCTGCCTGAATGTGCTTATTATCCTGGAGTTGAACACTTTTTAGCTGAAGCAGGACTTAAATACTTTTTTGTCGATAGTCACGGCATTATGGATGCTACTCAAACACCCCTGAATGGTGTTTATGCACCTTTAGATTGCGGCAATGGTGTCATGGCTTTCGGACGTGACCCAGAGTCATCCCGACAAGTCTGGAGTTCTCAGGAAGGTTATCCAGGTGATTATGATTATCGTGAATACTATAAAGATATCGGCTTTGATCTGGATTTTGATTATATTGCCCCCTATATTCTCGACGGTGAGATTCGTATCAATACGGGTATAAAATATTATCGCGTTACCGGAAAAGATTTACCGAAAGAACTCTATAGCCCTGAAAATGCATTAGCAAAAGCTAAACAACATGCACAGGATTTTATTTCAAAACGGCAGTCACAAATTGAGTCTCTCAATAGGTCCATAGATAGGCCACCTCTTATTATTGCACCTTATGATGCCGAGCTGTTTGGACATTGGTGGTTCGAAGGCCCACATTGGTTAGAACACGTTTTAAGACTGGCGAGTGAACCTGGAAACACCGTGCAAACACTCAGTTGCAGTGATTATTTATCACAACAAACCACTCATCAGGTCGCCACCCCCTCTGCATCAACTTGGGGTGATCAGGGTTATTTCAGCTACTGGATTAATGAAACTAACGATTGGATCTACCCTTTTTTACACCAAGCTGAAACAGATATGGAAAAACTGGCAATGGATCTGCAACGCGTCACATTAACACCCTTACAAATTCGTACTTTAAATCAAGCGGCAAGATCTCTCTTATTAGCTCAGGCTTCTGACTGGCCTTTTATCATGAAATCAGGCACGACAACCGAGTATGCCAACAAACGCATCACCGATCACCTGGCCCGTTTTAATTATTTACAGGACAGTATCCGTAAAAACCGAATCAATGAACGTTATTTAACGGCACTAGAAATGATGGACAATATTTTTCCAGATATTGACTTTAAAGATTACAATCCAAACAAATACCATGACTGAATTGACTCGCATAGAACTTGAAGCTCTGGCATTAAATTACCAGGATCTGATTGCCTCACCCAAAACACTTATGTTGTCCACAGCCTCACTTAATGGCATACCTGACATTAGTTATACACCGTTTGTTCGAAGCCCAGATGGGGCTTTCTATATCTTTGTAAGTAAATTGACCAGCCATACCATTAACTTACTCAACAACCCTCAGGCATCGTTGCTGTTTATTAAATCAGAAGCAGAATCACCTAATCTGTTTGCCAGAGAACGAGCAATATTAAATTGTCGAGCAAAAAAAATTGAACGTGGCGATAGCCTTTACAACGAACAGTTAAACGCCCTGCAAGATAAATTTGGAAATGTAGTCGGCTTATTGCGCACTTTATCTGATTTCCATTTATTTGCACTACAGCCAATCAGTGGCCGTTACGTCGTAGGTTTTGGCCGTGCCTTCACTATTGACACTGCTAACAATTCATTACACCCAATTTAGTTTATTTAAACACAGACCGTGTGTTACTTTTTAAAACATCAAGCACATTCAAATAACACCACTTTCAATCACTGGTAAAACCCAATATTGAATGCCTGCACCCGAAAACTCTTCACGTAATTGCACTAACAACGCTGGTAAAGCCTCTACTGACACGTACAACTGAAAGCGAATACGCTTTTGCCGTCCTGTTACCTGTTCTGCTAATGACAGACCTTTATTAGCATGATGATGCGAATTGACATTAGAGCTACTAAAACCATGTTCGGTTTCTAATAACAATAGGCTATCGACCATCATTTCTTCGAGACTGGGTGGAATATTGAGTGTCACTAAATACTCTGTACAATTCATGACTCAATCTCCTTGGCTATGCCAAATAACTTAAATAAAATCGGCAATAAAAATAATGTTAAAAAGGTCGAAGAGACTAACCCACCAATCACCACGACCGCTAAAGGACGTTGAATTTCAGAACCTGGCCCCGTTGCAAATAACAGCGGAATTAAACCAAAGGCGGCAATACTGGCGGTCATCAAAACCGGCCTTAAGCGCCGGGATGATCCTAGTGTGACTACTGTTTCTAAAGCCATACCCGTTGCTTTAAGCTGATTAAAATAACTAACCATCACCACTCCGTTTAGAACCGCTATACCCAGCAATGCAATAAAACCCACGGAAGCCGGTACAGACAAGTATTCTCCAGAAAGCCACAAAGCAAAAACACCGCCGACCATTGCCAAGGGAATATTGGATAATACTAACACCGCCTGACGCACAGACCTGAACGTTGAAAATAATAATAGAAAGATCAAGCCTAAAGAAACCGGCACAACCAACGATAACGTTGCTGCAGCCCGTTGCTGGTTTTCAAACTGTCCACCAAATTCAACGGTATAACCCACTGGCAACTTAACGTTGTTAGCAACCGCCTGACGCGCTTCATCGACAAAACCCACCAAATCACGATCCTGTACATTACTACGAATCACTACAAAGCGTTGACCGCGCTCTCTTCCCACTGAAACCACACCCTCAACTTTTTTTATTTCAGCAATTTCTGTGACAGGTACATGCCTGCCACTAGGTAAAGTTATCTGTAAGTTTTCAAAATTAGCGGTATTACTGGTGCCACGTAAAATAAGCGGCGTACGCTTAATGCCTTCTTGAACAATACCTAAGTTTAACCCTTCAATCTGAGCGCGTAATAAAGTCTCAATACTGTCACTGTCTAACCCTAGTCGTCCTGCCGCTAACTTATCAATGGTCAATTGTAAAAACTGCATACCATTATTTTGTTTAGAGAACACATCTGCTGATCCATTGATATGCTTTAAAACCTCAGTAATTTCCTTCGCTTTTTCATTTAAGATCGCTAAATCAGTACCAAATAACTTAACGGCTACATCGCCTCGCGTTCCTGTCAACATTTCTGAAACCCGCATTTCAATAGGCTGAGTAAAGCCAAAAGCAATGCCCGGTGTTTCGGCCATCACCTTACGAATGTCTTCAATAAGCGCTTCCTTGCTGTGCATACGCCATTCTTCTTTAGGCTTAAGCACCAAAAAAGTATCAGTTTCATTTAACCCCATTGGATCGAGACCCAACTCGTCAGCACCCACGCGAGAAACCACTGTTTTTATTTCTGGAATATGTTTGAGCAGATTCTTTTGCACTTGTCCATCCAAGACCACCGATTGTTCTAAAGTAATGGACGGCAGTTTTTCCAACTGTACAATAATATCGCCTTCATCCATCGTAGGCATAAAGGTACTACCAATCCGGGTAAAAACAACAATCGTAATGACCAGTAAAATACCCGCAGCGGCAAAGACTTTATTATAATTGCCTAAACACCATAACAAAGTGGGTTGATAAGCTTTTTGTAACTGTCGAGGTAACCAGGGCTCTTCATGAGACACTTGTTTTAACAAATAAGAGGCGATCACCGGAATAACGGTCAATGACAATATTAATGAGCCACTGAGTGCAAAAACGATAGTCAATGCAACTGGGGTAAATAACTTACCTTCTAACCCCTGCAAGGTGAGTAAGGGTAAAAATACAATAATAATGATTATAATACCTGAAGCCACTGGGCCAGCGACTTCACGGGTTGCACGATAAATCACATGTAAACGAGGTAGGCGTTTAGCTTTCTCGACATGAGCCAAATGTGTAATCAGGTTTTCAACCACCACCACCGCCGCATCAACCAACATACCAATAGCAATGGCTAAGCCTCCTAAACTCATCAGATTAGCCGACATCCCCATAGCATGCATCAATATAAAAGTAAATAACGCCGCTAAAGGTAAAACCAACGCAACCACCAAAGCAGCGCGTAAATTACCTAAAAATAAAATCAGTAACACTACTACTAAAGCAATCGCTTCCAGTAAAGCATGTAAAACGGTATTGACTGCTTTATCGACGAGATCGCCTCGATTATAAAAGACGTGAGCTTCAACACCGGGAGGAAAACCGACACTGATTTGAGCGAGTTTCTTCTCAATGCCGACAATGGTTTGCCTGGCATTCGCCCCCCTTAAGCTGAGTACCAAGCCCGTAACCGCCTCACCCTCACCATTTTTACTTACTGCACCATAACGGGTTAATGCACCGATTTTTACCGTTGAAACATCACCGACCGTAATAGGAATCCCATTTTTATAATCGACGACTATGGTACTAACATCCTCTAATGTTTTAATTCGGCCTTCTGCCCTAACAATCAAGGCTTCTTCACCGTCTTTCATTCGACCTGCGCCATCATTACTATTGTTTCTTTCGAGCGTAGCCATCAATTTTTCAATACTGATACCTCTAGCTGATAATCTTGTATTATCTGGCACAACTTCAAAACTCCTTACTAAGCCGCCTAAAGAGTTGACATCAGCAACGCCTGGCACAGTCCGAAGTGCGGGGCGAATCACCCAATCCAGTAAATCCCGCCGTTCCATTAAGCTTAAATCGCCCCCCTCTACGGCGAACATAAACATTTCACCTAAAGGGGTTGTCATCGGGGCTATGCCGCCTTCAACACCCTTCGGTAAATTACCCCACATCGCATTTAAACGCTCAGCGACTTGTTGTCTTGCCCAATAGATATCCGTGCCTTCAGTAAAATCAACGGTAATATCGGTGAGTGCATATTTGGCAATCGAACGTAACATAGTTTGATGGGGAATACCTAATAACTCGACCTCTATACGGGCAGTGATCCTGGCTTCTACTTCTTCGGGTGTCATACCTGGGGCTTTAACAATAATTTTTACCTGTGTGGGCGATACTTCAGGAAAAGCGTCAATGGGAATGTTTTTAAAGGCTAAATAGCCACCACCTGATAAAAGCAGTACGACTATCATCATAAGAAGTCGCTGACTTAACGCGAAGCGAATGACGCTACCCATTATTCAGGTTCCCCTAAGCCTAACCACTGGGCTTTCAGCGCAACAGCACCTTTAATAGCAATAGCTTCATTACCAACAAAGTCTCCTTTAACAATAGATTCATCAGTTTGTTGCCCAATTACCGTTATAGGACTCACTTTAAATCCATCCTGATTCCGCACAAAAATAAAGGCGTTCCCTTCATGTTGGGCAATAGCCGTATTAGGCACTTTAAAAGCCTGGGTTTCAATGCGTTCAATAATTTGAGTATTAATGGTTTGACCGGTTCTAACGGTCGATTGCTTACCGATTATCTTTGCCCGAACCTGAATGGTTTGATTCTCTGGATTAACACTTTGTCCAACTAACTTTATTTCTGCACTAATCGGGGTATTATCAATCAACACTTGATCACCCACGGTAATTCTACCCAGACGTTCGTGAGGAACATCGATCTCTAGCCAAAGTTCATCCAGATTAGCCACTCTGTAGAGGGGTGCCAAGATATCTACCCGCGAGCCCACGACACCTAGGCGTTCTATAACAACACCCGAAATAGGTGCATGCAAACTTAGCTGACTGGTTAACTGTCGCGTTTTACCCAAACGATCAATTTCACTGACGGTCATTCCAGAAATTTCAAGCAGTTGTTTTAACTCATTCGTTTCATAAACAAAGGCATTATATTGGCTACTCGTTTCTTGCCAACGCCGTTCTGCAATCACGCCCTCATCCCATAGTTTCTTATCCCGCTGATAAGAAAACAAATTTAATTGCAAATCCGTTAACGCCTTAAGATAAAGGCGCTGCATAGATAATAAACTGGGGCTATTGAGCTGTGCTAACACTTGTCCTTTTTTAACATAATCACCTACCGCCGCATTCAGTTTTATTATTAGACCGGCTTGAGAGGCACTAACAAGATATTCGTAAGCCGCAGGAATCACTACCTTGGCAGGTGCATTTAATACAGGAAGTTGTTTAGCGACTTCAAACTTACCCAGCACTATCCCTAAGCTGTTTAAATGTTCTTCAGAGAGCTGTATAGTATTTTCAGCATAAACGTTCGAGCAAAATATAAAAGAAAGTCCTATGGCTTTTAACAACAGTACAAATTTATGAGACTTCATGGCATAACTCCTACTGATTGATTATAAAGAGCTTCATCTCTTTGTAGCATCACTGCACGCTCTTTCGCATTTAAAATGGCTTGCTCTGTCCTGGATTGAATTTTTAACAAATCCATCAAGCTAATTTCACCCACAGAAAAGGCTAACTGAGTCATTTTTAGTAACGCTTCAGACACTTTTTTCTGTTCATTGGCATTATCCAGTTCGACTCTATTGACTTCCAAATTATGCTCTGCTTCATGATGGGCTTGCTCTAAATCACGATACAATTGTTCCCGTTCGGAAATTAATTTGTTTAACTCAACATTAATCGCTGCAATATGCGGTTGCGTATGTGCACTCCCGCCAAAAGGAATACTGACGCCAACATTAAAAAACTCCGCTTTATTACTGCGATAATCAGTTCCCTCATCACTTAATATTCCAGCAATGACATTCGTTTGACCTGATCCAATCGCTTTAACAGCTTTGATCTCCGCTAGTTTACGATCAATCTGGCTATTAATGGCAATCATCGCAGGATGATTTTGTCCAATTTCCTTTAACGGAACTAGCTTTTCATCAAAACTGCTGGGCACTTTGGTTGTTTGAGTGATCGAACTATAACGCTTACGAGCATGCATTAATTCAGCTTCTGCAAGAGTAAACGCAGAACGCTTTTGCAAAAGCTCAGTCTGCGCTAACAACTCATCAGTCCGCGGTAAATCGCCAGACTCGACCCGACGTTTGATATTCGCTAATAATTTCCCATACACATCCAGCTCTATTTGGGTCTGCTCATAGCGAATCTTTGCCAGAGACATACCCCACAAAGCACCTCTAACTAAACCAGCAACACGTAATTTGACATTAACCGCTTGTAATTCAGCACTCGTCTCTGCATGATTAGCTAATTCATGCTGGGCATCACGCTGCCCTAGATTCCATAAGGGAACCTCAATATTGGCGGTTCCGTAATTAAGTCTAAAGGTAGAAATAGTCTGATAACCAAAGATAGCCTGTGACGCTCCCGCAGTCCAACTCTCACTCCGTGCGGCAAGAGCCTTTGCTTCATCCTCTAGAGCATTAAGCCAAGAAACATCTGGATATTTTTCCATTGTTAAATCAATGAGTTTTGGCAAAGTTAATGCTCTATCGATAACAACAGAATCCAGATGATCGACCACGGGTT
This sequence comes from uncultured Methylococcaceae bacterium, assembly GCA_903859415.1. Taxonomy (GTDB): domain Bacteria; phylum Pseudomonadota; class Gammaproteobacteria; order Methylococcales; family Methylomonadaceae; genus Methylobacter_C. Next base: position 4,290 of record CAIOMN010000246.1, on the reverse strand, counting down.
TCAAATGATCTCCAAACAAGACTTTGTCGTCACTGTAAGCGACTTGAGGCAGCAACTGCATAATAGCCAATAAGAAAGTAACTCCCTTAATGGCTGAATGGGCAAAACGCTTTCTGATAACGCACAAGAAAAACATAAAATAAGCTCAATGCGAGTTTAATCGCGATATTAATTGTATATGCTCATAAATCAGGAAAGTTTTGAAAAAACACTTCGACATTTCTTACAAAACACTAAAAAAACAAAAGAGCTTAATAAATTGGAGGCGCACGCGGGAAATGTGGTGAAATTAATACTTTATAGTTAACCCGCCTTGGTTGCGGAGAAAAATTAACATCATATCGAGAAATACAACAAGGAAATATAAAACTTTGTTGGTGTAGATAGTAATCGTACTCTGGAAGGTCTAAGAATATAGTAGAATTTCGCTTAACACCCAGATCAACAGCGACAACCATTCCCTCTAAATCGATATTATTTGTTAAACCCTTAACTTGAGTATTTAAGCTATTATGTTCAGTACTGTAAAACTCAAGACCAGGAACATGTAAGCCCTGATTTGAAACTGGCTGATTCGCATGCCCATGAACTAACGGTGCAACAAATTGCAGCATTGTAAGAACAATAAATAAAAGTTTACGAAATATCGAAAACATGCGAAAAACGCTATATTGATTATAATAATTAAGATCGGCTGGCTATCACCGTGAAAGCCTTATTATATGCTTAATACAAGTTGAATCTGACAATTTTATTACACTTAAAATCAAAGATAACTTTTAACTTACCTCATTGGATTTAATTCTGACAGGTATTGTCCAAGCTGATACAAGGGTAAGGTAAGGCGCAATAATAAAACCCCGTTTATATGGGAGTAAAATAGCTTTAGCTGTTTTTACAGGCAATAGCTGAAGCTATTGCACTCCTATTTTTTTAACAACTTGTGTTTAATTTAACTATTTTATTTATTGCGAGTTACCTAAAACCTCCTGCTTTTCTGACTCAGGTAATTGGTTTATTTCAACCATGTCAATTGGTTTATTTCAACCTTTTAAGTAATCATTACCACCAATAATCTTATAACCTATTGTAAATAAAAGCCTATAGATTGTGGCATATCAAATGCTTTAATACTTTCGCAAGCAATGTTCAAAAATAATAAGTAGTGGTTTAAAAGGTCACTATCCATTCCAATTGGGAGTAAAGCACAAATGATTGATGAAGTTTTATTAGTAGGTCTTTTTTGTATAGTTATTTTTTATGCCTACAATTTTCTCAAAAAAATAACCGCTGACCAAGATATCTAAGCACTAATAGAGCAATTGGACTCTGGCAAACGGCTTTTAACAAACAAAAGCCGTGTAGTCTGGTTCAAAACCTTTCTAGTCTGGGCTGTTCGAGCTTTTTAACACTGTTGAAGTCATTATTAACTCCCTTCTAATATTGTCCAAAAATTGGCAGCACTTATAATCGGAGTCATCTGAATATTCTCCATTGACAACAGATCTCGTTTATCGTCGGTAACAAGAAAATTAGCTTTACTCTCTAAAGCAATCGCTAAAATCGGGTTATCATCTTGGATAACGACTCACTCGACGGAACTCTTCTAATTGCCATTCCGATGTAAACAATTCAAATCGTTTCTTTTTCCAAGCCTGATAAATTTTATCCGGTGGCGTATCAACAGTAATTAGTGCAGCAATCAAAATACCAGTGTCTAAGACAACTTTCACTCTAACTTAATGAGCAACGGCTTCTTCAATGGCGGAAAGAATTTCGGCTTGATCGAATTGCTGATTACGAGCTTTTACTTTATTGGTTACCAATTCAAAAAGATATAACTGAACTGCTTCGTCAACAAAATGGGATATATCACCCTTTTTCATACCTGTTCCCGCCAAATAGGTTCGTAGCGCTTTATCAGTTGACTCAGGAACTACGACCGACCATCTTACTCTGCTCATTTTGAGTCCTTTATAAATTATTAAATTGAGTTTTTTATATTTCAATAATAAACACTTGTGCGCTTATACACAGACTCAACTTCAAAATAAGATTTCAATGTAACCATCCGCTAATTTTATCGATGTGATAGTGATCTCTTCACCAGTTTTTGGATTCCTACCCGAACGACTCGTTTTATCACGTAATTCATATCGACCAAACCCGGATAGTTTGGCTAATGTCATTAAAGTCCTACGATTAAAATTGGGATACAATAATTATTTCCATTTTAGAAGCAATGCATCTATAAAAAATAGGATTGTAAGATTTTACAAATAACCTATTATTTAACTCAAGTATTCAGAGATAGCTTCCTTTTAAGAAGTTCAAAGGAAAAACAGCAATCTTCTGTAATTGCTTTTTTGCAGTACCTCTCCTGGTTAGCAGCTTTAACTGCTCGCTCACTTGGCCTCTACCTTGAATGCTGGGTAGGGGCTTTTTTTTGCCCAACGGGTACTTGCGTTACTAATAATTCTGTCAGTGAGCCCTCTGATAGAGAACCGACCCATGAAAACCATCTGATTTTGAAAAATAAGATATAGACTTTAAAATCATAGGCATCTACCTGCCCTTTTAAAATCCAAGCGTCTTTTGAGAGATATTGCTCTAGCTGGGGGATTGTAAGTTTAACTCAGTCATTTGACCTGCAACAATTTTCTTTCAGACATAAAAAAAGCAGTCGCTTTATTAAGCTAACTGCTTTATTCTCTGAATTTGGTGGTGGGTCGTGCGCGATTCGAACGCGCGACCATCGCATTAAAAGTGAGTATAACTCAACAATACACAAAACACGCTAACAAGTAATAATAAACAATTCAACTAGTTAACTTTTTTGTGTTGTTATCAATTTTTGCCATTTACTACCCTATTTTATAGTCAATTGGGACAGAATTGGGACAAAGTGTTATAATGAAACCCTAGAAACAAAGCGGCCCCGAAGGTGTACCACCACCAACGAGGCCTGACCGATTCACTTAACAGACGGGTTAAGCAAATGGCTAATAAAAATTATATCATCAATGCTGGTTATTCTTTCGGGGGTAATCATGGCACGCATTAAAATTCGCACAGCAGCAGACGGCACGGCACGCTATACGGCTGAGGTTCGTTTAAAAGGTTATCCAGCGCAAGCCGCAACCTTTAAACGTAAGACTGACGCTAACAAATGGATTCAGGACACTGAAAGCGCAATAAGAGAAGGAAGACACTTTAAAACCGCCGAAGCGAAAAAACACACCTTATCAGAAATGATAAACCGTTATTGTTCTGAATATCTACCCAACAATAAAGACAAGATATACAGCCAAAAAGAACAAGTTGAACGTAAAAGCCGGCTTGATTGGTGGTCTAGTAAAATTGGTTATTGCTTACTTGCGGACATAACACCCGCAACTATTAGCACACATAAAAACGCAATGACCCAAAGCGCGGCCACCATAGATAAATATATAAAAAACTTACAACACGTTTTTACCATTGCAATTAACGAGTGGGGATGGCTAAGTGACAATCCTGTTAAAAAAGTAAAAAGCCCTGAATTACCCCGTGGCCGCGTTCGGTTCTTATCAGACGATGAGCGGGAACGATTACTTAAAGCCTGTAAAGAATCACCAAACCAATTGCTTTACCCTTGCGTCATATTGGCCTTGTCTACAGGTATGAGACAAGCCGAGTTAATGGAATTGAAATGGTCAGATGTAAGCCTAAAAGACGGCTATCTAATCCTATATAAAACAAAGAACGGAGACACGCGGCGCGTTCCATTGTCGGGCCTTGCATTATCAATACTTCAAGAACATGCCAAGATTAGAAGAATTGATACCCCTTTACTATTCCCAAGTACACGCTACCCACAACAGCCGATTGATTTAAGGAAAGCGTTTGCAAATGCTCTTAAAGCTGCAGAGATAACGAATTTTAAATGGCACGATTTACGGCACAGTTGCGCGTCATATTTAGCTATGAATGGGGCATCAATGGCCGAAATAGCCGAAATATTGGGACATAAAACATTAAGCATGTCGAAACGCTACAGTCACCTTAGTGATGGGCACGTAAGCAATGTTGTTGCATCGATGAATGAAAAGATTTTTGGGGGCTTGTGATGGATAACAAACCTTATTCCCATTTTGATTATTTAACGAGCCTTTTTACTGAATCGCCTAAATACTTTTATAGCGATTGTATTGCCGAATTATGGGCGGCTATTCCTGAAAAGGTTTACGAGGAAAATGAACCGTTTTGGTTGATACGCGACAACCATAAGAAACAGATAGAAGATGCAAT
>CAIOMN010000245.1 GCA_903859415.1 uncultured Methylococcaceae bacterium | reverse complement strand
GTTTGCTACTTTTGTAACTTCATCTTTCTTTTGGAAAAACTCTGGTTTTAAACGTGTTTGTTTCCAGCCAATGCCTTGGTCTGTACCTTCTCCATATAGAGCACCTAAACCAGAGTTAGCAACGGCAGCGATAGCGTTAGCCGCTGCTGAAACAGTGTCTTTGTTGTAAGTTTCTGGATGATCAACCACCTGCGCTTTTATTTTTTGGATATTCCATGCAGCAAAAGATCAGTCTCTTGGGCGTTCCATCGGCCTCGCCTGCTTTAAATTGAAGCTGCACCCGACCACATTGCCGTAACGACTTGGCCGTCGAGTCTCGGCGACAAAGTCGGCGCATTTATCAGCCCAAATTCATTGAGTAGCGAAATCACACAAGTTGGAAAAGGGTTAGCAAGTTCGGATGCCGCTACGACATGGATCCCATTGTGGACTCCTTTAGTCTATGAGCCAGATCCTATAACAGCAAGGACCTATGCCGGTGGAGCTATTGCCAGTTGGGGAGGGGCGCTATATTTTGGCACAATGCAAGTACCGGGTACGGGAGCGTTGGTGGCTTCAGCGCCATCGTGTACTAATACTAATTACTGTTATGGTCAGCCAACAAATCAATTACAGTATGCTGATCTCTTCATTAATACGTACCGTGCGATATCTATTTGGCGGATCGACAATCCGACCGGAAGCCCGATAACCAACCTACTGTATGGCGAGGACTCATTGCCAAAGTATAATGGCAACCAACAGTTTGTTAATACATCGACTGGGTGGACGCCAATCTTTGGTTTGTCAGGTTTTGGCAATCCCTACAATAATTACACATGGCAGGCTGCCGTTTATAATAATCGCCTTTACTTCGGAACCATGGATTGGCGCTATCTTCTGGATACCGATGTGGCTAATAGCATCTTCCAGATGCCCGGTATTCCCAAGCTACCGATTATTTCGGCTTCCTTTCCACTGGACGTTAACAATTACCTTAAAGGATATGGCGCCGACCTTTGGCGCTTTGATATGCCTAATCATCCAGCCATGCCGGAAAATACCCGAGGGTTGGAACTACCTAAACTACGGAATACGAGCGCTTCTCACTAGTTCAGATGGGAAAACCCTTTTCGCTGGTACTGCTAATCCAATGAACCTTGAGGCTAAGGGGGGTGGGAGTTGAGGCAGCTTAAGTAGTTAACCCGCGTTTGCTCATGTAGTTTGTTTGTAATTAAATTTCAGATAGATCGAGTTTATATTCGATCTATCTGATTAAGTTCTTATTGAATCGCCATAATCTACTCAAAGAGGATCCACATCCGCTCCGGTTTTTTTATTGGCAACATAGGAAATATAAAGCATCAACAGGCCAATTAGCATAAACACAAATACTTTAAAGTTTGTGTTCAAGTTACTTAAGTCGATAATAAGAATCTTAAATATCGTCAGCGATAATAAACCAAAGCCGATATTTTTCTGATTAACCAGGGCGCTGTTCTTAACGCCTATAAAAATCATATAAGCTCCCAAACAGGTCCACCAAATGGTTGTGGCAAAACTTCTTATGCCATCTGCATGTATGTTTATGGTATTAAACAAGGCCATGATTTCATAGGTAATGGTTGACCAAATACATACGTAAAGGAAAAACGTCAGCATAAATTGCCATAGGCTACCGAAATTAGCCTCGTAACATTGTTCGTTAAGGCGTCCTATCTTGTTAACGTTTAAGTTAAGCAGGGCAAGAATAATGAGCGTAATTAAACCAACCATGCTTTCAGAGGTAGAAAATAGGGTTACATTCGATGGAAATGGATTAAATCGGTCAATAATGACCATGAAGGTCGTAAAAAATCCTAACGCGGTGAGCGCTAATGATATTTTAACCAGTGTTAATTTTGAGTTATCGATAACAACCTTGTTAGAGAAGAAACAGGTAATTACAGCAGGCAGAGTAAAAAATAGAAACGAACGGGGTATGTCTTCAATTTGCATTAAATCCAGAAATAACAGCAGCAAGATAAACAATCCCGCCAAATAGCTAGCCTGGGTTCTAAACAATCGGATTTGCTCATGTTCATCCTCTCTTTCAGGGAAGAAAAAGCCTAGCAGGAAAGGGGATAAGCAGAAGATCAATACTAGCGTTGTACCGCGAAACACCCCAAAATTAGGTAGGGTCAGTCCATCAATATGCCAAAGTGCCAGCAAAGTCCCGAATAATGCGAAGATAAAAAAACTTAGCTCCCGCTCTAAGAGCGGCTTAAGAATATATAAACCACCGAACACGAAGGCAACGACAGCTAAAGCCGGTCCATCGAAATGACGGAGTTGGGGATGTAATTTGGTCAAAGCCAAAATAATGCTAATTATGCCGCCCAGGTAAAGGGCTATATGTTTATCCAGATTAAAAACTCTTCTTAGAAAATGCCAGCCGCCAAAATAGATAGAGGCACAGGCAAGCAATAGGGCTGCGAGCGCTGTTCCTTCGATATATTTTTCAAGAAAACTGTTCATGCTCAGAACAAACCAGGCTAGCGGCAATAAGTAGCCGATAATCAAATAAGGATCGGTTTCTTTCTCGAATTTTTTTGCATTTATGCACATGGAACCAATATGCAAGGCCACCACAAGAATCATAAAAGCCGCGAGATTGTCGGCGTTGTCGGGAAAATCGCCACCCATGAAATAGGTTAATGACAAGGTGCCGATAAAAAGACCCAACGAGTTAAGTAAGCCTATGCCACGTAGGAAAAATCGGCTGGAAACGATTAAAATGGCAATATTTATGGCTACAAAGTAAATTAAAAAAGCAAGTAACGGCAAGTCATAGTGAAATACACCTTGATCATTAATAAACTGTTTAAAACTCCCTGCTTCGCCAATGAAAAAAGGCGTTAAATAGCCACCCAAAATGCCAACTAGCAATATATGTTGAGAGTGGCGTGTATAAGAAAAAAACGCGACGCCCACGGTAAACAGCGTAGCGATAATTAACGCCCAAGCCTCTGGAATCAGTACTTGTATGTTTTCAATTTGAAAGCGCGAGCCAAAAATCAAGCTCAAATAAAGCATTAGTAGGCCGCCACCCAAGACAGCATCCGCAATGATTTTGGATTTTTTCTCCAATGCATAGGAGCCGCTGATTAACGCGATACCTGCTAAAAAACCCAAGGTTAAGCGTCCCGTTTCATTGAGTTTCTGCCAAATCCCCTCATAAAACAAATAGGACATCCCGGTTACAACAAACAGGATGCCGACAATGGGAAACCAGTTTTTGATAATGTCGTCTATGACGGATCTATTTAAAGTGACCATATGAATCCTCGATGGGTGAGGAGAAAGAGTAAGTCTTAATACTACACATATTTACTTGTTATAGTAAAGGTATTTCGATCAAAGCCTTCAGTATAATTTATTATTTATTTTCCAACTCCAGTGCTAGCTTGTTACTATGTGTAGTCTATTAGTTTCAACCTATTTTATTCTGACTCACCTGAATGTACCGCTATGTCTTTAATAACTGATCAACTGTTTGATATCTTAAAAAATGTTAATCGCCCTAGTAGCTTCTATGTTACCGGTACACTAGAAGCTTTTCCTCCTACTTTAGAAGTTGACGGGGTAGGGCGAATAGCGTTGCCATTGCTATCCTTACAAGCCGAACAACTTGTTAATGTCGCAGAGCAAGCGCCTTATGGTCGGGGTCAAGAAACGATCGTTGATACACAGGTGCGGAAAACCTGGCAAATTGAAGCCAATCGGGTAAAGCTCGGTGGTAAACATTGGCAGAAAAACCTAGAGACTATTGTCAAACGTGTTGTGACCGGACTGGGTATTTGCGGTAACGTTAATGCTGAGCTGTATAAGTTACTGGCTTATGATGAGGGGTGTTTTTTTACCAGTCATCGCGATACTGAAAAAACAGAGGGCATGTTTGCTACTTTGGTGATTGTGTTGCCTTCGGTATACAGCGGTGGTGAATTAGTTATAAAACATCAGCAACAACAGGTAAATCTTGATCTATGCTGCGAAGATCCATCGGAAATCGCTTTCGCAGCTTTTTACGCGGATTGCGTACATGAAGTATTACCGATCACTCAAGGTTGTCGCTTAACGTTGATCTATAACCTCTTACGCACTGATAAAAAAATGCCCTTGCCTAAGCCAGCTGATTATCATCGAGAGCTAGATGAGTTGGTTGTTTTGCTGAACAACTGGTCTGCCGAACTGAGTACTGACAGTAATGAAGAGATACCGGAAAAGTTGATTTATCTATTGGAGCATGCGTATACTCCTGCTGAACTGGGTTTTGATGCCTTAAAAAATACCGATATAGCCATTGCTGAGGTATTAGTCGCTGCAGCTGAAGCAGCCCATTGTGAAATCCATCTAGCCTTGGTGTCTGTGGAAGAAAGTGGTAATGCTGAATATGCAGGAGGTGGCGGTCATTATTGGGATGAAGATGAGGATGACTTCGAGGTAGGTGAAGTCATTGATCGATTAGAGACGGTTTCTAATTGGCGGCGGCCTGATGGTAATCAGTCACTATTGCCCACTTTACCCTTTAGTGATCATGAATTTTGTCCACCAAATTCATTTGAGGACTTAGAGCCTGATGATGTCCAATTTCATGAAGCGACCGGCAATGCAGGTGCTTCTTTTGAAAGAACTTATAGTCATGCGGTTTTAGTTATCTGGCCTAAATCACGCTATTTGGCGATTATTAACCAAGCTGGAATGAGTTCATCATTGCCGGTCTTACATGATTTTTATCAACGCTGGGTAGCAGAAAACCAAAATCAGAACTCAACCCTATGGCAGGATGCTCACATCTTGGCAGGTTACATTTTACGGGATTGGGTGCCAAAATACCTCGATCAATACGTTTACAATAGCAATTCGATTCGTGAGTTTTTAAAGTATGAGTATGGTTTACGTGACATCATAAACCTCGGGCGATTTTGGTCCATGGTCGCTGCTAAGGGATTTTACCAAAAGGACAATATAGATGTTTTGGTACAAACAGCTGAGCTATTATCATGGAGTGATGTGGTCATTTGGATGGAACAAGCCATCAATATAAGTGCTGTTAATGGTCAAGAGACTTGCGCTGCTTTATTAATGGGACTTAGTTCGTCTGGATTGGGTGCCTCCAAGGATTTGATTGTTGCTGCCCAAGCTCTTTTTGCCTCCTTACCTGGCGACCCCGACCGATTCCCACAACTTCAACCTTGGGAGCGCTCTAGAATAACTGTCAGTGTTGATTTGGTGGTAAACGTTTTAACAAGCTTTAGTCTTATTGATGCTACTTTAACTAAAAACACGCTAGATTATTTACTAGCTTGGCCTGCTAGCTATGATATGGATAGGATTTTAATACCGGTTGCTTTACAGATGACTAAGACTCAGATGTGCCGGGATTTACCTGTTGTAAAGCCTTTGCGAAATGCTGTACGGACGCAATTGGACGAGCGGGTTACTGAAGTATTAGAGCCGCCCGCTGATTGGCAACGTGATAGTAAAATCAAATGCACTTGTCAGGATTGTGCTCAATTACGTGATTTTCTGGCCAGTCCAACCCAATCCCGATGGTCATTTAAAGCGGCTGAAGCGAGGCGGAATCATCTTGAACAATCGATTAAGACCCATAAAAGTGATGTCAATTGTATTACTGAATGCAAAAGTCGCCCTTATAGTTTAATTTGCACCAAAAATGATGCTAGTTATCAGCGTCGAATGGTGCAACGAAAACAGGATTTGGAAGCCTTATCTTGTTTATCTCAGGAATCGGCTTATGTCTGATAAAAAATATTTTTATGATCATCTTGATGAAGACATTAAAAACATACTGTTAGCGCAAATACGTAATGTCTGGACGCATCATTCGACTTCACTTGAGGGAAATAGTCTAACGTTGGGCGAAACAGATTTTATTCTTGAAGAAGGCTTAACTATTCAAGGCAAGCCGCTTAAACATCATAATGAAATTTTTGGTCATGCCAGAGCTATTGAGCGTATTTATGGTTTATTAAAGTCGTCAGATAACATCACCCAGCAAGACATTTTTCAGTTACATGAAACCGTATTGACTGAGCGTGTGCTGGATATTTATCAGCCGGTCGGAAAATGGAAAGTGCAGAGTAATTTTACGACTTATATTAATCAAGATAATAAGCAGCAATGGCGTGAGTACCCTGCGCCACAAACAATTGATTATTTAATGTCACAATGGCTAGGGCGTTTAAATAACAGTCTTGCAACGGTGCAAACTCAAAATGAAGCATTAGGTGCTTATGCGGATTTGCACTTGAGTTTGGTAACCATTCATCCTTTTTATGATGGTAATGGTCGTATGGCCCGTTTATTGGCTAATTTGCCGGTGTTAAAATCAGGTTTTCCACCGATTGTGGTACCTCAGGAAGATTGCTATAGATATAAACTAGCTTTATCGGATTATCAAAATACGATCGTAAGTTTAGCGGACTTAGCCGATTTAGAACAGTTACCCATTAATAGTGAAAGACAGCGTTTTGTGGAGTTGTGTGCAGGTTATTGGTCTGAAACGCTTGAGTTGTTAGGCAGTGCAATTGCAATACAAAAAATACGTCAGATACGTTAAGTGAGGGAGGAATAGTTATTTTTCTGGATAGTGGGGTCCACTTTAAAAATGCTGACAAAATAAATCAAGAAGAATTAAATCAAGTTAAAGAGCGAGTACAAAATGACATAAAAACAGGTGTTTATACTGGAAAACATTAAAAGTCATCTATTCTTATACAACTTCTACGTAATTATATAGCTATACCTTCTTTAATTTGCATGATCGATTTATCAATATAAGAGCATTCATAGGGATATTATTGATATGAGTAGATGAGGGCAGTAATTAGACTACAAACGGCCCATATTTAGGCAGTTTGTAGTCTTTAGCGATAATCTTTATTCTTTAATTCGAATCAGGTCATGGCAGCTTTTGCAAGACTCGCCGACTTTACCGAATTGTGCTTTAATTAAGTTAACATCGCCTGTCGCAGCGACTTTTGCAAGTTCGTTAGCGGCTTCGTTAAAGGTGTTTGCTACTTTTGTAACTTCATCT
>CAIOMN010000244.1 GCA_903859415.1 uncultured Methylococcaceae bacterium | reverse complement strand
GTTTATCAATACCTCACACTCAAATCAGCGGTATTAGACTTCGGGTTACTTAAATAATCAAAAACAATCGCCCTGTAATATCCTCCTTCAACGAGATCAAAGCCAGAATTTCGCGCTAATAAATCTGATTTCTTCTCGTCAATTTGCTGCAATATACTTGCACTCCCTAAAGATGAGAGCTTTGAAGTTAATTGGATTAATTTTTCGAGCAGCACCTCGTCATAGACTTCATCTTCCAGATTTCGAGCAGACAAGCTAACGTAATTAGGTGATATTTTTTCTATTAATTTAAACGCTTCGCTGTCTGACGTAAGATAGTCAAACTTGAGCGCCGTTTGATAGCCTCGGCGGTGATAATTCTCTAATCCATTAATCAATCCTTGATAATAAGGCGCATATTGACTATTGACTGACAAAACGATGACAACGTTTTTTGTTTCTAATCCACACTGGGCAATCACCTCTTCAAAATAAGCCCCATGATCCTGTTTAATACCCAGTATATGCCTAGGATCAACCTCTAAAAAAAGCGATCCTTCCAGGTGTATCAAAGCCAAATAATTAAGCATATGCACGGTACGTGACAAGCGATCAAAATTTATGATCGATTCAAAATCAGCAGTTGGCAAGCTCTTATTTGCTAAGAGCGATTCAATTTCATTTGCATATAAATGCTGAGTTTTGTTATGGGCAACCGTAATCTGTGCCGAATGTCCAGCAATTGTCGTAGGCTTCAGTGTTTGCCTCAAGGGTGTAAGAGAGCTACCTATCCGAATTGGACCAAAAAGTCCACTAACGGCCCCTTCTTCAAGTATAAAAGGACGAAAACTTGAACGATGTTCCCGTCCAAGCCGATCATTAAAATATTCAACTAAATGTTGTAGAGGCATAAACAATATTCCAAGTTTAACTATTAATCAATATCATAAAATACGTTCATATTGAGCAATAATTAGTTATGATTACTAGGTCTCAGTAACAAAAAAAGCGGGCTTAGAGCCCGCCACAAAAACATCCATGTAAATAGGAGACGAGACACAAAACGTCCATTATGGAAAAACACCAACTTAAATAACGGTTCTTTTAAGATTTATTAATAGAATAATGTAGTTTTTTGCATAAATAAAACGATATAAATAGATTCATATATCTCATTAAATGATAGATATTAGCTCATGATGTAACATTCTCGAACTTGATACGCCTACTTGATACGCCTACTTAATTCCCTGAATATATGCCTTACTTAAGATTCAACCCTTTAATGCTTAGAACATTGGACCATTAATGCTAAATAACCGGTTTATCAATCAATTAATTAACAGTTTTTTTGATTTATCTCCTATATTCGCTGTCATATTGATTTTCCAGATTCTAGTTATTCGCCAGCCTTTACCTAATGTAATACAACTAATTACAGGCACCTTCTTTGTAATAATAGGTCTCACGCTATTTATTAAAGGCTTAGAGCTCAGTCTTTTTCCACTAGGTGAATCAATGGCTTATGCTTTTGCTCGCAAAGGCAGCTTATTCTGGTTATTAGCTTTCGCATTTTGTTTAGGCTTTAGTGCCGCTATTGCAGAACCTGCTATACAATCATTGTCGAAACAAGCTGCTAATATTGCCAGTATCCAACACATCATTGAGCAAACAGAAAGCGCAAAAAACCATTACGCCTTAGGACTACGTATAACTGTGGCTTTATCAGTCGGTTTAGCTATTTTAATTGGCGTATTTAGAATTCTCCGCGGCTGGCCGGTGTATTACCCGATCTTCTTCGCTTATACCGTTATTATTTGTTTAACACCTATTGCACCCATAGATATTGTTGGCATTGCATATGACTCTGGAAGCTTTGCTACCTCTACCATTACTGTGCCGTTGGTGACTGCACTTGGTGTAGGACTTGCAACCGCAATTAAAGGCAGAAATCCTATGACTGATGGCTTTGGAATGGTTGTGTTAGCCTCATTGATGCCTATCATTTTTGTGATGCTTTACGGAATGCTCATATGATCACTTGGCTATCTCAGTTTGGTTTTGAATTTCTTGAAATCTGTCGAGATTTTCTTCCTATTGCTTTAGTTCTTATTGGCTTTCATTATTTTATTATTCGTAAACCACTCGTTAATCCTAAAAAGATCTTAGTCGGCTTTATTTTTGTTTTACTGGGCATTGCGTTCTTTCTGGAAGGTCTAAATATGGCGCTATTCCCACTAGGAAAATTAATGATTTCTCAACTAACGACTCCTGAGTTTTTAGGGATTAATTCCTTGGAAGTTACGACAACCTGGAGAACTTATGCCTGGGTTTATGTTTTTGCTGGGAGCGTCGGCTTTGCTGCTGCTTTGGCAGAACCTTCTTTACTCGCTATTGCGATCAAAGCTGAACAAATTTCAGGTGGCACAGTTCGCGCATGGGGATTAAGACTGGCTGTCGCCATAGGACTGGGCTCAGGCTTGGCATTAGGCGTTTTCAGAATTATCACAGGAACAGAACTTTATGTTTTTATTATCAGTGGATTTATAATTGCCGTAATACAGACTCCGTTTGTTCATAAATCTATTATTGGAGTTGCATTTGACTCTGGCACTGTCACAACGACCATGGTTACCGTACCTTTAGTTACTGCATTAGGTGAAGGCTTGGCTCAAGCCATTCCCGGCCGAAATCCACTGTTGGATGGTTTTGGTCTTCTTGCATTTGCCAGCTTATTTCCCATCATTGCTGTCTTGAGTTACGCTCTAATTGCACAATGGCTCAATAACCTATCACTCTCATCAACACCCTGAGGAAAGTCATGCATTTTAAATTAATCATTGCCTTTGTAGAAGACGATAAAACCGATATAGTGCTGGATACCGCACGCCAAAGCGGTGCTAAAGGCGCAACCGTTATCAACCATGCCCGTGGCGAAGGCTTAATACAATCTAAAACATTTTTTGGGCTGACTTTAGAGTCACCCAGAGATGTGTTGTTATTTTTAGTTGAAGAACATCTAAGTCGCCATATTTTAGAAAAGATCGCCAAAGTTGCACAATTTGATAATCAACCAGGAACCGGCATTGCTTTTCAGATTGACGTTGAAGATGCTATTGGTGTGATGCGTCAGGTTGAAGAGTTAACCCATGAAATTGAGGATAAAATATGACAACAAAAAACGGCCTGATACGAGTAAAGGATGTCATGAAAACCGACTTCGGCACCATTGATGGTATTGCAACAGTAGCCGACGCTTTAATAAAAATGAAGTCTCTTAAAACCGCTGTGCTTATTGTTAATAAACGAAATGAAAACGATGAGTATGGCATGGTTACTTCTGGCGACATAGCTCGTCATGTTCTCGCAAGAGACCGTGCGCCTGATCGGGTTAATGTCTACGAGATCATGAGTAAGCCCGTCATCTCCGTTCATCCCGATATGGATATCCGCTATTGCTCACGCCTTTTCGCCAACTATAACCTGGTTAGAGCCCCTGTTCTAGAAAATAAAAAAGTCATTGGGATGGTAAGTCCCAACTCATTAGTTCTTGATGGATTATATAAAACCTTTCAATAAATAGCATCCTATCGAAAATAGAAGTACAATTTACACTAGCAGAGTAAAGATATTGAACGAGGATGTCCCGGTTATCAATGTTGTAGTTCTGTGTTAACCGTAAGTATTTATTTTAGGAGTTTTTCAAAATGGCAACAGGCACTGTAAAGTGGTTTAACAACACTAAAGGTTTTGGGTTTATAGCACCTTCTGATGGCGGTGAAGATGTTTTCGTTCATCACTCAGTTATTCAGGGAGAAGGCTTTAAAACTTTAACTGAAGGCCAAACCGTGACTTTTGACATCGAATCTGGACCAAAAGGCTTGACTGCCGTTAATGTTTATCCAAAATAAGCGATAACTCTTTCAGCGTCAGAAAAGCTCTTGTTAATCAACAAGAGCTTTTTTATTGAATCATCTGTTTATCAATATAGATCTATTTTAAAGGTCTACCTTTAGCATCCTTATTGATATGCCCAGACAGCAATAGAACAAATTCTATAAATCCCCATAGAGCACCATAACCCACCGTTGCTGCTGTTAAAGCTAACTGACCAAGGCCTAACCAATAGAAGCCCAAGTAGAATCTATGTAATCCTGCAAAGCCAAAAAACAATGCCAAAGCAGAGGCAACATATTTATATTTAACCGCTTTAGGAGGCTCCAAATAGGCACCCACCAAATTAATCTTGCGTGCAATAGTCTGTTCTACTTCAAAGTTTACGTCATCACCTACATCTGGAGGTACTTGTGCAACCCAGTCATCTAAATGAAACGTATAACTTTTTTCTTCACTTATTACGACCCCAGTTTGAGCGGTTGAGTCATAACTTTCAATATGTCCAATCATGTATTTTCCTTGCTCTTTAAATAATTACCAAGAATTGACTAATCATTGTAATAACTATCTATGTAGCGTATGGGTTAAAAGCTTGCTAAATACCGACTAGGCTTCTGCTGTAGTTGGGTCAATCATGCCTTTTATTTGAGATATGCGATTCGCAGGAAATCCACCTTGTTCTGCATGCGCTCTAACAGTCGCCTCGTCCGGTGCTATATAAACACAATAGACTTTATCGTCAGTTACATAGCTTTCAACCCACTGAATTTTTGTACCCATCTCGCTTAAAACACCACAAGATTTTTGCGATATACCTTGAAGATCTTCAGCTGTTAAAGCACCAGCACCTGGGATTTCACGTTCTATAATGTATTTTGGCATGCTTATGTCTCCTGATTTATAGTCAATATAATGGATTATTATTTTTAATATGTGTGGAAATTATTTACGTTTTTCTGATCGAGTTACGCCATAAAACCCACTCATCCAAGAATAATATGACTGCTCGTCTTATTTTGTCAAAGACTATTTTAATCAAATCGTTTACCCAATCACCCTGATTGGCCAATCCTTCAACCTGTTATTCATCAGAATGCATATTCTTATCAAACCAGCCGTTAGTTTCCATCATTACCTGACTTAACCTTTAACCATTATTCCCCGTCATAATTACAAAGCTTGAGAGTCGCTTTATTACCTGGCACCAAATAACGCCGTGCCAATTCTGACGATAGTGGCACCCTCAGCAATTGCAGCCTCTAAATCTCCACTCATTCCAAAAGAAAAGGTATCTAATGGTATTGAAGTGTATAATTTTTCGACTGCCTGATAGAGTGTTTTAAATGGCTGGCGCTGCTTTTCAAAAGTCTCTTCTGGCTCAGGAATAGCCATAACACCCCGTAACTTGATATTGGGTAACTCGGCTACCTGTTCAAAAAGATCAGGGAGTTCATCCAGGGTAATACCCGATTTACTTGATTCACTACTGATATTAACTTGAAGACAAATATTTAAAGGAGGTAAATAGACCGGACGTTGCTCACTAAAACGCCTGGCTACTTTTAAACTATCAACACTATGCACCCAAGAAAAGTGTGTCGCAATCGCCTTGGTTTTATTAGATTGAATCGGCCCAATAAAATGCCAGGTAATATCGTAAGCCCCTAGCTCTTGCTGTTTCTTTAGGGCTTCCTGACAATAGTTCTCCCCGAAATGTCGCTGTCCGGCAGTGTATAATTGAGCAATATCGTTAGCCGTCTTGGTTTTGCTGACGGCTAACAATTGCACTGACAAAGGAGCTCGGTGATACGCTATTTCCGCTTGCCTGATTTGTGCAAGCAGGGCATTTAATTTAGTCTTGCTCATGATTAATAAAAACGAATAAACAGCATAAGGGTAATCATTCAGTCCCCCTCTCTTTGAAAAAGAGGGGTTAGGGGAGATTTTGTTAAATAAATCCTCCCCTCATTCACCTTTTTAAAAGGAGGATAGCAAAGCGAGGGGCTTCAATAATTACGCAAAAAGTCTTTCTTATAATACAAACAATTCACGCATTTTTCTTCCTGGGCTTTCAGCCCTCATAAACGCTTCACCCACTAAAAACGCATAAACATCGTTATCCAGCATCAATTGAACATCTTCCTGCGTATGAATACCGCTTTCTGTAATCACCAAACGATCATTCGGGATTTCTTGCTTTAAATCTAAGGTGGTTTGCAATGAAGTTTCAAACGTGCGTAAGTTACGGTTATTAACACCAATCAATTTAGTATCTAACGTTAAGGCTCTTTGTAACTCTTCTGCATCATGCACTTCCACTAATACATCCATACCTAATTTAGTGGCTGTATCAGAGAGTTCATGCATAAGAGAATCTTCTAAGGCCGCGACAATCAACAAAATACAATCCGCGCCTAATGCACGCGCCTCATAGATTTGATAGGTGTCTATCATGAAATCTTTTCTTAAAACAGGCAAAGGGCAACGCTCTCTGACCATTTGTAAATAGGCTTCAGAGCCCTGAAAGAACTCTTTATCCGTTAAAACCGATAAACAAGTTGCTCCGTTCATAGCGTAATCTTGACCGATCGTAACCGGCTGAAAGTTTTCCCTAATAACTCCCTGACTCGGAGACGCTTTCTTAATTTCTGCAATAATAGCCGGTTTCTTGGCTGAAGCTTTAGATTGCAACATATTATAAAAACCACGTGGACGCTCTACACCCGAGGCAATTTCTTCTAAATTAGAGATAGGCATCCCTGTCTTACGTCTTGCGACTTCTTCGGCTTTTTTAGCTAAAATGGTTTTCAAAATATCAGGCGTATTAGTCATGCTTTCTTAAAGTAATTAAAATTTTTGTGAATAAGCGATCAGGGCATTTAGCTTTGCTTTTGCCTCACCGCTTGCGATAACTTGATGTGCTTTTTCTATACCTGCTGCCAATGTATCCGTCAGATTTGCTGCATAAATCGCTGCCCCAGCATTTAACAAGACGATGTCTTTTGCCGCACCGTCTTTATTATCCAATACCGATTTTACCATGACTAAACTCGTCTCAGCATTATCAACTGCTAACTCAGCTAAGGAGGCCCGGTTAAAACCAAATTGTTCAGGGGTGATAGTGTAAGTGGTCACTTGTCCATCTTTAAGTTCTGCCACAGAAGTGGCTGATGCAATACTAATTTCATCTAAGCCATCTTCAGCATTGACCACTAAAACATGCTGGCTACCCATTTTTTTAAGAACTTGTGCTAAAGGTTCGATCCATTCTTTGGCAAAGACGCCAATTAATTGATTAGGAGCGCCGGCAGGATTGGATAATGGACCTAATAGATTAAATAAAGTTCTGACCCCCATTTCCTTGCGCACATGAATCGTATGTTTCATAGCACCATGATGTTTGGGCGCAAATAAAAATCCAACGCCTAAATCGTTCACACACTGTTCAACTTGCTGGGTGTTTAAGTTTAGATTAACTCCAGCAATTTCTAATAGATCTGCACTACCGCAGCGACTTGAAACCGAACGATTGCCATGTTTTGCGACCTGACCACCCGCCGCTGCAACCACAAACGCACACGTCGTAGAAATATTAAAGGTACTGGCGCCATCACCCCCTGTGCCACAGGTATCAATAATATGCGCCCCGTTAACGGTCACTTTATTAGCCAGTTCTCGCATGACTTCAACAGCGGCGGCGATTTCATCGATCGTTTCACCTTTACAGTGTAAGGCAATTAAGAAGCCACCAATCTGCGCATCAGTTGCCGAGCCTGACATAATAAAATGCATCACGTCACGCATTTCTTCAAAGGTGAGCGCCTGCTTATCCAGCAACTGTTGTAAAACGTGTTGTATATTCATAATTGAGTAGTAGCAAAAACCCGGCAAACCGATCTTATGTTTATCGCTCTAAGAAGTTTCTTAATAAGTCGTGTCCATGTTCGGTTAGAATTGATTCTGGGTGAAATTGCACGCCTTCAATATCTAACGCTTTATGACGAACACCCATGATTTCATCGAGTTGTCCTTTTTCATCTTGCGTCCAAGCGGTGACTTCTAAACAATCCGGTAAAGTGGCTTGTTCAATAACTAAAGAATGATAGCGAGTAGCTGTAAAGGGGTTACTCAGCCCTTTAAATACGCCACTATCATGATGATGAATTTGGGATGTTTTACCATGCATAATACTTTTAGCATGGATAACCTGCCCACCAAAAGCATACCCTATACTTTGATGCCCAAGACAAACACCCAGGATAGGATATTTACCTGCAAACTTTAAAATCGCTTCAACTGAAACACCAGCTTCTTTGGGTGTACAAGGCCCCGGAGAAATAACGATCTTGTCGGGTGACAGCGCTTCAATATCAGCAATCGTCACCTGGTCATTACGCACAACAGTGACGTCCGCCCCTAATTCACCAAAATACTGCACAAGGTTATAGGTAAATGAATCATAATTATCAACCATCACTACTTTTACTACGCTCATACCTGCTCTCCTTCCAACCCTGCTTCGGCCATACTTACCGCTCGGAATATCGCACGCCCTTTATTCATGGTCTCATCCCATTCACTAGTGGGTATCGAATCATAAACAATACCTGCTCCAGCTTGAATGTAAAGATGGTTGCCTTTAATGACCGCTGTTCTAATGGCAATTGCTGTATCCAGATTACCTGACCACGCAATATAACCAACAGCTCCAGAATAAACCCCGCGCTTAACAGGCTCTAATTCATCAATAATTTCCATTGCTCGAATTTTGGGCGCGCCACTGACCGTTCCAGCGGGAAAGGTTGCAGCCAACACGTCAAATGCGTTTTTACCTGGCTGAAGGGTTCCAGTAACATTAGACACAATGTGCATAACATGCGAATAGCGCTCAACAATCATCTTGTCAGTCAATTGGACTGAACCACACACTGCAACACGTCCTGTGTCATTACGCCCCAAATCAATCAGCATTAAATGTTCGGCCAACTCCTTTGGATCTGCCAATAATTCATGTTCAAGGGCAATATCCTGTTCTGGCGTTGCGCCTCGTCGACGTGTTCCAGCAATCGGACGAACAGTGACTGTATTATCTTCCAGCCTGACTAATATCTCTGGAGATGATCCCACGATATGAAAATCACCCAGATTTAAATAAAACATATAGGGAGATGGATTCAGACAACGTAAGGAACGATATAAATTGAGTGGTGAAGCAGTATAGGGAATCGAAAGACGCTGAGATAACACCACCTGCATGATATCGCCATCGGTAATGTATTCTTTAGCTTTTAATACTGCGGCCTCAAAACCCTGCTGTGTAAATCCAGAGACAAAATCGGATTCTTCAACTTTACAAGGTTTAGAATGCTTCTCTGGCTTAGCGTGGAGCTCACGCAGTTTATTTGCCAAGTCTGACACTCTTGCCACAGCACGATTATAGGCATCACTTTCACCTGGATCAGCATGAGTTAGCAACAATACTTTGCCTGACAGGTTATCAAAAACTAATATTTCTTCAGACACCATTAAAAGAATGTCAGGACATCCTAATGGGTCTGGCTTTTCTGAACCACGTAAACGGGGTTCTATATAATGTATGGTTTCGTAACCAAAATAGCCCACTAAGCCACCATTGAAGCGAGGCAAATCGGCAATATCAGGTACTTTATAACTCGTTTTAAAACTCTCAATCCACTCTAGCGGGTTTTCATGCGTCACTGTTTCAAGCAACTGCCCATTAACTTCTAAGTGAATTTGATTGCCGTATATTTTAACAACGGTTTTACAAGGTAGACCAATGATGGAATAACGTCCCCATTGTTCACCACCATGAACAGATTCAAATAAATAAGAATACGCGCCATCTGCGAGTTTTAGATAAGCACTCAATGGCGTATCCAAATCGGCCAAAACTTCGCGAACAACCGGGATACGGTTAAAGCCCTGCTGGGCATAGAGATTAAATTGATCTGGGGTCATGGTGGTTTTGTTATTCAACGTAGTTAATCAATTAGAACGTAGATAGAGCTTGCAATAGCTCAACCCAACACATCGAAGCCTTAAAAGCTGGATTAACTAACGCTAACCCAGCTTAATAAGCTATTTTAATTTACCAACCAATCAAAAAAGTAATTATGCGCACTCTGCTAAATTAAACTGCTAAAGCTAATTCCGCACGCATCTCATCAATGACTTTTTTATAGTCTGGTTGATTGAAAATAGCTGAGCCAGCGACAAATGTATCTGCACCCGCTGCTTTAATAGCTCGGATATTGTCAGTCTTAACACCACCATCGATTTCTAGGCGAATGTTTAAACCACTGTCATCAATTCTGCTTCTAACTTGACGTAATTTGTCTAAAGCGGAAGGAATAAATGATTGACCACCAAAACCTGGGTTAACTGACATTAATAAAATAATATCTAATTTATCCATTACATAATCTAAAAAATGTAAGGGTGTGCCTGGGTTAAATACTAAACCTGCTTGACAGCCATTATCTTTAATCAATTGCAAAGTGCGATCAATGTGCGTTGACGCTTCTGGATGGAAAGTAATAATACTTGCACCGGCTTTTGCAAAATCAGGAATTAAACGATCGACTGGCTCAACCATTAAATGGACATCAATAGGAGCAGTAACACCGTGTTTTCTTAGGGCTTCACAAACTAAAGGGCCAATTGTCAGATTAGGCACGAAATGATTATCCATCACATCAAAATGCACCACATCTGCACCTGCCGCTAAAACGTTATCAACTTCTTCACCTAATTTAGCGAAATTGGCTGAAAGAATGGAAGGAGCAATCCAATTTTCGTTCATATTCTGTTCCTCTGTGTAAAATTGTTTATTATATCTTTTTTTTATCCGTTGATCTTACTATAAAACAACGGGATTGCCATCATAACAGGAAACCCAATTAATGAAACTAGTGACATTTACACATAACAATGTGACTCGAGTCGGTGCTGTAGTTAATGACTTCGTTGTTGATAGCAAAGGCAGGAAAAATATCCCAACAACTATGATAGATTTTCTTCAGGGAGGAACGCGCTCTTTGGACGAATTGAAAACTCTTATCGATACTCACCGCGCACAAATTGCACTCAGTGAGGTAAAGATTAACGCGCCCATAGCTAACCCACAAAAATATTTGGGACTCAGCCTTAACTATGCTGATCACATAGCCGAAACTGGCCGCGATCAACCTAACTACCCTAGTTTTTTTACTAAACAAAGTAGCTGCATTATTGGTTATGGTGATGCTATCCATAAACCCAAAGTCTCTGATAAGTTAGATTATGAGGGAGAACTAGCCTTTGTGATCGGAAAACGTTGTCGTCATGTTCCTTTAGAAAAAGCTCATCAAGTCATTGCAGGCTTCACTATCGCTAATGATGTGTCTGTTCGCGATTGGCAAATGCACTCACCTACTATGATGATAGGTAAATCCTTCGATACCTGTGGCCCTCTAGGGCCTTGGCTAGTTACACCTGATGAAATTAGTAATCCGCATAACCTGGGAATTAAAACCTGGGTTGATAAAGAATTGAGACAAAATGCCAATACCAATCAAATGATTTTCAATTGCTATGAAATGATCGCTTATTTGTCTCAGGCAATGACACTCGAACCTGGGGATGTAATTACTACTGGCACACCTAGTGGAGTCGGAGTAAAAATGCAGCCACGTGGATATTTAAAAGTCGGACAAACCGTTAAAATTGAAATTGAAGGAATAGGTGAATTAACCAATTCTGTGATTAATGAACCTGATACTACAGAACTATATTAAGAAATACACCATGCTTACAGGGCGATATAGCTATTAGTAGAAAATGGACTAAGCACTTTTCCTCAAATGAAAGAAACTTAGTTTCTTTTGCCATGTTTTGTCAACTGGCCTGACCGGCAGAGGAAACAACACTGACACTTTGAGCCCTCCAAATTGGGAAACCCCTAGTATTAAGTCAGCATTATGAATTGCGGCAATACGCTGAACAATTGAAAACCCTAATCCTGTCCCTTTAGCCGTATTTGCCGTTTCAACGCAGCGATGAAAACGTTCTAAAGATTTTTCATATTGATCAGGAGAGATTCCTGGCCCAGAATCTTCAACGCATAATTGTAAATATTTCTCTTGCCCTGCAACCGTGATTAATATATTTCCTTTGGTGGGTGTATATTTAATCGCGTTATCAATAATATTCCGTATTAATATAGTCACTAAGGGAGCATTAACTATAGCAGGAACCGCATTATCTTCAACAAACTCAATAACAATCTGCTTCTTATGCGCTTCAGGTTCTAACTCAGTAATGACATGAACAACTTCACGACTTACCATCGTATTTTGTTTAGTTAAAAATTCTGTATTAGACTCAATTCTCGAAAAAGTCAGTAACTGCTGAACCATATAAGTCATTCGGTTAACGGCCTGTTTGATACGTGAAAGCGCCTGCTTTCGAACTTCTTCATCGGTTGTTCTTAAGGCAACATGTGCTTGTGTCAACAAGCCCGCCAAAGGCGTCCTTAATTCATGGGAAGCATCAGCAGTAAATCGTCGTTCATGCTCGAAAGCTCGTTCGAGCTGCACAAAAAGATTATTAATTTCATTTACTACTGGAACAATTTCATCTGGCAATCTCTTTATAGAGAGAGGCTTGAGGTAACTCGCTTCACGTTTTGCAAGTGCCTTTTCTAATCTATCAAGAGGTTTTAATGATAAACCAACAATAAACCAGATAACTAAACCTAAAATAGGTAAACCAACCAGAAATTGAGTGACTAATTGTGACGATATTTCATCAGTTAGTTCAGCCCTTATTTCCTCTTTTTGACCAACATGAATAACATACTCGCCTGTTGCATTCGCAATACTAAAAACATGCCATTCATGTCCATCGATATTGGTATCACTAAATCCGTGATCTGATGATGAAAAAGCGAACTTAGGTGCGCTATCAGATCTTAGTATTAATCCTTCTTTCTTTGACCACAACTGAAAAGCCACTTTTCTTTCATATTTATGACCTAACGCATTTGCTTTTAACAGATCATCAAAAATGGGCCATAACTGTTCATCAATATTACTTTGGTTAAAGCCATGAACAGAAAAAGCAGGTACGTTTTCAGAACGCAATAGCAAGCCATCGTCCACAGACCACAGTTGCAATGCACTTTTACTTTTAAAGTTACGTTTAAATGCGTAAGCTTTAAGAATCTCATCAGCCTTTTCTCTCTCTTGTTCTTGACTCCAATGGCCTGACAAGGAACCTTCACGGAACAAGCTTTCTACAAAAGCATTAAGCACTTTTGCTGATTGCGCCAATTCTGCATCAAACAGATTGGCAACCTCATCTCGCGTTACTTTATAATTTAAGTAGGCAGCAATACCCCAAATCAGCATTGAGGCTGAAAGCAAACTCACTAACAATAATTGCCTGAGAGAATAATTCATATCTCATCTACATTATCAATAATATAGCCTACACCTCGAACTGTTCGAATCAACGAAGAACCGAGTTTTTTTCTCAGGTAATGAATATGAACTTCAACCGTATTACTCTCTACATCAGAATCCCAAGAATACAAGCTTTCTTCAAGACGTGATCGAGAAACCACTTTACCGATATTACTCATTAAAAAGCTTAATATCTCAAATTCTTTTTGAGATAAATCTACTTTTTCATTATTAAACGTCACTTGATGAGACGCCGGATCAAGCACAATACCCTTGTATTCAATAGTCGGGGCACTTCGTCCTTCACTGCGCCTCGCTAAGGCTCTTAAACGCGCACAGACTTCATCTAACTCAAAGGGCTTAATAACAAAATCATCCGCACCACTATCCAAGCCTGATACCCGATCAGAAATTGTATCTTTAGCTGTTAAAACCATAACAGGTGTTTCATCTTTACGACCTCTTAACGCCCGTAAAATAGCCATGCCATCCATATCTGGAAGGTTTAAATCTAATACGATCAACTCATAACTGTTTAGCTTTAGTGCTTCATCAGCCAACTTTCCATTTGTTAACCAATCTACAGCATAACCTTCCATTCTTAATCCGGCAACCAGGCCATCACCTAGTATTTCATCATCTTCAACTAATAAGAGCCGCATTCAATCTCCCAAATCATCCTAATTATGATCTCCACAATATATTATTCAACCGTCACTGATTTTGCCAGATTTCTGGGCTGATCCACATCCGTACCTTTTAAAATAGCTACATAATAGGATAGTAATTGTAAAGGAATGGTATAAACGATTGGAGACACCTCATTATCAATTTGTGGCACTTTTATAATCTGTACATTCTCATCCTCTGTCGTCTGCAAAGTTTCATCCATAAAGACAATTAATTGCCCTCCTCGTGCACTCACTTCTTGAATATTTGACTTTAACTTGTCCAATAAACTATTGTTTGGAGCTACCGTCACCACTGGCATATCGATATCAATTAACGCAAGGGGGCCATGTTTCAATTCACCTGCTGGATAGGCTTCAGCATGAATATACGAAATTTCTTTTAGTTTTAAGGCACCTTCCATCGCAATCGGATAATGAGTCCCTCTACCCAAAAACAGAGCATGTTGTTTATCAGCAAACCTTTCCGCCAAGACTTCAATTTCTTTATCCAGCTTTAATACCGCTTCTATCTTTCCGGGTAAACTAAATAACTCAGAGGTTATTTTGGCTTCAACTGCGGCAGATAATTCAAACCGGCGACCGATGGCAATCACTAACAACATCAATGCTGTTAATTGCGTGGTAAAGGCTTTAGTCGAAGCCACGCCAATTTCTGGACCAGCGCGTGTCATTAATACTAAATCGGATTCTCTAACCAACGAACTTTCTGGACCATTGCAAATAGCTAAGGAATATTTTGCACCTAATTTTTTTGCCTCTTGCAAAGCCGCTAGAGTATCAGCAGTTTCTCCCGATTGAGAAATGGTAACAACTAAGGTATCAGAAGCCAGCACAGGGTTTCGATAACGAAATTCGCTCGCGACTTCGATATTACAGGGCACTCGTGCAATACTTTCAAACCAGTAACGGGCGACTAAACCCGCGTGATAACTGGTGCCACAGGCTAATATTTGTACCGATTTAATGTTATCAAATACGTCATTGGCATTATGACCAAATGCACTTTCTTGCAGCCGATGGTTAATAAATCGACCTTCTAAAGTTTGAGAAATTGCAAAGGGTTGTTCATAAATTTCTTTCAGCATGTAATGGCGATATTGACCTTTATTCACTGAATCAGCCGTCAATTGAGTTTCTTTGATGGGGCGATTAACGATTTGATCATTTTCATCATAGATGATTAATTCATCAATCGTAATGCTTGCAATATCGCCGTCTTCTAAAAAGATAAACTGCTGAGTCACCGGTAATAAAGCAGCCACATCTGAGGCAATAAAAAATTCACCAATGCCCACACCAATCACTAAGGGACTGCCTTTTCTACAGGCAATGAGTGTATTTGGATGTTCACTACTGATAATCCCTAACGAATACGCACCTTCTAAAGTATGTACGGTTTGCTTAACGGCAAGCAATAAATCATCCGTCGTTTCCATCATCTTAGCTATTTGATGCACAATCACTTCAGTATCCGTCTCTGAAGTAAATATAAAGTCTTGAGCTTTTAATTCACTACGTAATTGCTCATGGTTTTCGATAATTCCATTATGAACAACAGCAAGCGTATCTCTGCTAATATGAGGGTGTGCATTTTGTGTACTGGGTTTCCCATGGGTTGCCCAACGGGTATGTGCAATACCTAATATTCCTTTAATAGGCTCAAGTTTTATTAAATCTTCAAGCCCTTTAACCTTGCCTAACTCTCTTTTACGGAAGATAGTTTTATTATTGATTACAGCTAATCCCGCAGAATCATAGCCTCGATATTCCAAACGCTTGAGTCCCTCAATTAATATGGGGACAATATTTCGTTGTGCTACACCACCTACAATTCCACACATATTATTTTTCCTGTTTAATAGGCCGTTGCCAACCTGTTATAGAAGTTTGCTTGACTCGACTTAATGTTAACTGATTTTCTGGAGTATCTTTAGTAATCGTCGAGCCTGCGCCAATTGTTGCATTTTTACCAATCGTTACAGGGGCGACTAATTGTGTATCAGAGCCTATAAATACCCCATCTTCAATCACTGTTCTAAATTTGTTCGCACCGTCATAATTACAGGTAATGGTTCCGGCTCCAATATTAACACCACTGCCCACGGTCGTGTCACCAATATAACTTAAATGATTGATCTTGCTTCCTGAAGCAACAGATGATTTCTTGATCTCAACAAAATTGCCTATATGAACATTTTCTGCTAACTCAGTTTCTGGACGCAATCGCGCAAAAGGACCTACTTTACTACCCGTACCGATAATGGCATTATCAATAATACTGTTAGCCAGTATTTCGACATCATCACCTATAATTGAGTTGATAATTAATGTATTAGCACCGATTTTTACATTTTTGCCTATACTATTTTTTCCTTCAATAATCACATTCACATCAATGATGATGTCAATGCCTAATGTTTCTATTGAACCTCTGATATCAAAGCGAGCGGGATCCATTAAAGTTACCCCTTGCTCCATTAGGTATTGCGCTTGCTCACGTTGATAAACACGCTCCAAATGGCTTAATTGTACCCGATTATTAACACCTAACACTTCATCTACTGTTTCTGGCTGACTCGTAATAATCTCTACCTTATCAGCGACCGCCATTTCAATGACATCGGTTAAATAATATTCTCCTTGGGCATTATTATTACCTAATTGTGCTAACCATTTTTTTAATTGCCCACCTTGTACAGCTAAAATTCCAGTATTACCTTCACTAATTAGCTTTTCATCTGGGGAGGCATCTTTTTCTTCGACAATTTTGGTGACCTTACCTGAACTATCACGAACTATTCTTCCATAACCTGTTGGGTTATCTAAATTAACCGTTAGTAACGCTAATGTATTATTGCTCACATTCGCTATTAATTGCTGAACTGTACTTAACTTTAATAAAGGTACATCACCGTATAGAATGAGTACGGTATCATTATCACTGATTTGATCTTTACACTGTTGTACTGCATGACCAGTACCCAATTGTTGTTTTTGCTCGATCCAAGTAGCGTCTAACCCTTTTAAAGTGCTTCTTACCAACTCTGCTCCATGGCCATAGACAATAGTAATTGCATTATTTTCTATTTCTCGACTCATGTCATATACATGTTGTAATAAGGGTCGATTAGCAACCTTATGCAATATCTTAGGTATCTCAGATCGCATGCGTGTACCCTTACCCGCCGCTAATATAATGGTTGTAATTTTCATTTTAAATCCTGTTAAACAAAAAAGCCCGATAACGAAACTAGCGCTATCGGGCTTTCTTTAAATTAAAATATTGCCAATTGTCTTACCAATAACAATTAGAACTGCCTACTATCCACCACGCTTTCTAAATCTATCCAGTGTTCTTAATTGCATAACAGCTTGTTGTAGTTGTGATTGAGCTGTTGCATAATCAAGTTTTCCAGATTTATCTGCCAATGCCTCTTCAGCTCTTGCTTTAGCTTCTAAAGCGGCAACTTCATCAATATCTTTTGCTCTAACCGCTGTATCAGCCAGGATTGTTACTAGATGAGGCTGCACCTCTAAAAGTCCACCTGATATAAAAAATGGATAACTTTCAGTGTCACTTATCTTTACCCGAACTTCGCCAGGATTTAGCTTTGTAATCAAGGGTGCATGACGTGGTGAAATACCCAATTCTCCCAGCTCACCTGGTGCAAAAACCATTTCCACGTTTCCGGAAAATATTTCCTTTTCTGCACTCACAATATCTACATGTACTGTCATGGTCATTTCTTCACCTTATCCTAAACTCTCTCCACCCAAGGATGGAGAGAATATTTATTAGCTCTTTAATGTCTTTGCTTTCTCAAGCACTTCGTCTATGGTTCCCACCATGTAAAAAGCCTGCTCTGGAATCGCATCGTACTCACCAGCAATAATACCTTTAAAACCAGCAATAGTATCTTTCAATGACACGTACTTGCCTGGCGAACCTGTAAATACTTCAGCCACAAAGAAAGGCTGAGACAAAAATCTTTGCATTTTACGCGCTCTAGATACGGTTAATTTATCTTCTTCAGACAACTCATCCATACCTAAGATAGCAATAATGTCACGCAACTCTTTGTAACGTTGCAAGATGCCTTGGACACTACGAGCAACGTCATAATGCTCTTGACCAATAACTAAAGGATCAAGCTGACGACTGGTTGAATCTAAAGGATCAATAGCAGGATAAATACCTAACTCAGCAATCTGACGTGACAATACCACTGTCGCATCTAAATGCGCGAACGTCGTTGCTGGTGATGGATCAGTTAAATCGTCCGCTGGTACGTATACCGCTTGAATAGAGGTAATTGAACCCGTTTTAGTTGATGTAATACGCTCTTGTAAAACACCCATTTCCTCAGCTAATGTTGGCTGATAACCTACCGCTGATGGCATACGACCTAATAACGCTGATACTTCAGTACCCGCCAAGGTATAACGATAAATATTATCCACAAAGAACAATACGTCACGACCTTCATCACGGAAATATTCCGCCATAGTCAAACCAGTTAACGCAACGCGTAATCTGTTGCCTGGAGGCTCATTCATCTGACCATAAACCAATGATACTTTATCGATTACGTTTGAATCGGTCATTTCATGATAGAAATCGTTTCCTTCACGAGTCCGTTCGCCCACACCCGCAAACACAGAATAACCACTGTGCTCAATCGCGATGTTACGAATCAATTCCATCATGTTAACGGTTTTACCTACCCCGGCTCCACCGAATAAACCGACTTTACCACCTTTTGTAAAAGGGCAAACCAGGTCGATTACTTTGATACCGGTTTCTAATAATTCATTAGCAGCGGCTTGTTCTGCATAACTGGGTGCTTCGCGATGAATACCCCATTTTACAGCCTCGCCTATTGGACCTTTCTCATCTATAGGTTGCCCTAAGACGTTCATAATCCGGCCTAAAGTCTCTTTACCCACTGGCACAGAAATCGGTGCATTAGTATTAGTAACTAATAAACCTCTGCTTAAGCCATCAGTACTACCCATAGCAATAGTTCTGACAACACCGTCGCCTAATTGCTGCTGAACTTCTAATACTAAATCTTTGCCTTCTACGTACAAGGCATCATATACTTTTGGCAGGTCTGCACGTGAAAATTCCACGTCAACGACCGCGCCGATAATTTGAACGATTTTACCCGAACTCATTGAGTTGTCCTCTAAGTGTGTTGTCATTTGCTTGGGTCCTTCGACTAGCTCAGGAGAGCCTTAAACAGCGGCGGCACCGGCAACAATTTCCGAAATTTCTTGAGTAATAGCAGCTTGTCTGGCTTTGTTGTAAATTAATTGCAACTCACCGATAAGATTTCCTGCGTTATCTGAAGCGCTTTTCATAGCAACCATTCTGGCAGCCTGCTCACAGGCATTATTTTCAACCAAACCTTGGTATACTTTAGACTCTATAAAACGAGTCAATAAATGATCCAAAACTTCTTTTGCATCAGGCTCATAAATATAATCCCAATGCCCACCCAAATTTTCATCAAGATCGCAGGCGATAACAGGTAAAAGCTGCTCAACTGTTGGTCGTTGAGTCATCGTATTGACAAACTCGTTACTGACTACATATAGCTGATCAATCTTACCCGCTTCGTAAGCATCCAACATTATTTTAATAACGCCGATTATATCGTGTAGGTGAGGAGCGTCACCTAATTTGGATACTTGACCTACTAAATTCACTTTTAAATTACTAAAAAAACCAAATGCTTTAGTACCCACAGTACAAATATCAACTTCAATATTTGCTTTATTCCATTGAGTTAATTCAGCCAGTGTTTTTCTAAATAGATTTGAATTTAGTCCACCGCACAAACCTCTATCAGAACTTATCAAAATAACACCGACACGTTTAACATCACGTGTGATTAAATACGGGTGCTTGTATTCTGGATTTGCTTGTGCCAAGTGCTTAATAATTTGGCCTATCTTTTTAGAATAGGGCCTTGTTGCCTGCATTCTGTCTTTTGTTTTACGCATTTTACTCGCAGCAACCATCTCCATTGCTCGAGTGATCTTTTGAGTATTCTTGATACTCGCGATCTTTGTGCGTATTTCTTTACCAACAGCCATTTGAGGACCCTTTTACCAACTATGAGTTTTAATGAAAGTTTCTATTGCAGTGCGTATGCCACTGCTAATTTCATTATTAAAATCGCCAGTCGCATTAATGTTATCCATTAACTCAGAATGCTCTGATTTCATATACAGTTGCAATGCAGATTCAAAATTTAGAACCTTGTTAACTTCTATGCTATCAAGAAAACCTTCATTCGCTGCAAACAAAGAGACTGCCATTTGTGCAACAGACATGGGCGAATATTGATTCTGCTTCATTAATTCAGTTACACGTTGACCGCGTTCAATTTGCTTACGCGTGCTTTCATCTAAATCTGAAGCAAACTGAGCAAATGCTGCTAACTCACGATATTGAGCTAAGTCAAGACGCGTACCGCCACCTAACTTTTTAATAATCTTGGTTTGAGCTGCACCACCGACTCGAGATACTGACAGACCCGCGTTTACCGCTGGTCGAATACCTGAGTTAAACAAGTTACTTTCCAAGAAAATCTGACCATCCGTAATAGAAATTACGTTGGTTGGTACGAAAGCAGATACGTCACCACCTTGAGTTTCAATAATAGGTAACGCTGTTAATGAACCTGTCTTACCTTTAACTTTACCGCCGGTTAATTTTTCAACTTCATCAGCATTAATTCTTGATGCTCTTTCCAATAAACGTGAATGTAAATAAAACACGTCACCTGGATACGCTTCACGACCTGGCGGTCTACGTAATAACAATGATACTTGACGATAAGCCCACGCTTGTTTAGTCAAATCATCATAAATAATTAACGCATCTTCACCGCGATCTCTAAAGAATTCACCCATTGAACAACCGGTATACGGTGCAATAAATTGTAACGCAGCTGATTCAGAGGCTGATGCGGCAACAATAATGGTATGCGCCATAGCGCCGTGCTCTTCAAGCTTACGAACCACGTTAGCAATCGATGAACGCTTTTGACCAATCGCCACATAGATACATTTAATACCTGTACCTTTCTGGTTAATGATGGCATCAATCGCAATCGCTGTTTTACCCGTTTGTCTGTCGCCAATGATTAATTCACGTTGACCACGACCGACTGGAATCATTGCATCAATTGATTTCAAGCCTAATTGGACGGGTTGATCAACTGATTGACGAGCAATTACGCCCGGTGCAATTTTTTCAATAGGCGCGGTTTCAGTCGTATCAATAGCACCTTTACCATCAATTGGATTACCCAACGCATCTACAACACGTCCAAGTAACGCCTCACCAACAGGCACTTCTAAAATTTTTCCAGTACATTTAACCGTATCGCCTTCAGTAATGTGCTGATAGTTACCTAAAACCACCACACCCACTGAATCTCTTTCCAGGTTAAGTGCCATGCCAAAGGTATTGCCAGGAAACTCCAGCATCTCACCTTGCATAGCTTCTGAAAGACCATGTACTCTAACAATACCGTCAGTGACACTGACTACGGTACCTTCTGTATGCGCTTCGGCACTTAAGTCGAAGTTTTCGATCTTCTTTTTAATCAGATCACTTATTTCAGATGGGTTTAATTGCATGTTCTATTTCTCACTCTCACTGTAGCGCTTTTTGCATATGTTGAAGCCGACCTTTAATAGATCCGTCAATGACTCTGTCGCCTGCCCTTACTAAAACGCCACCAATTAATGATTTATCAACGGCAACATTCATATGAATTTTCTTGCCTAAAGTTTTTTCCAAAGTAGCTGTAAAACGCTGCTTAGCTTCTTTAGATAAAGTATAAGCAGTCAAGACCTGAACTTCGACATAACCCTCATCTTCCGCCTTATACGCTTCAAATAACGTAGCAATATGAGGCAACAAGACCAATCGATTGTTATGAACCAGCAACTTTAGAAAATTACCATTCTCTTCATTAATGTGTTCTTGGCAAATATCCAGCATCAACGCAGATAACCTTTGTTTATTAACTTTTGGGTTATCGACAACAACAGAAATATCTTCATTTATAAGTACAGCTGACATAAAAGCCAAGCTCTTGGACCACTCTGCAGTCGCATGAGTTTCTTTAGCTCTTTTAAAAACTGCAGCTGCATAAGGCCTTGCTAATGTTGCCAGTTCGCTCATTATGCTTAACCCAGTTGATTAGAAACTTTACTAATAATATCTTGATGCTTGGCCTTATCAATTTCTGCACCCAGAATTTGTTCTGCCGCACTCAAAGCCAATTCAGCGACTTGTTGACGCAAACCTTCTTTAGCCTGCTGTATTTCTTGTTCAATTTGTGCTTTTGCTGCAAGAATCAATCGTTCACCTTCTTTTTTAGCAGTGTCTTTTGATTCTTCAACAATTTCATTCGCACGTTTTTGAGCTAGAGTAACAATCTCAGAAGATTGTTCTTTTGCTTCTTTTATAACGCCTTTTGCTTTCTTTTCAGCCAGGATAATTTGTTCCTGACCTTTTTCAGCAGCCGCTAAACCATCGGCAATTTTCTTTCTACGTTCTTCTAAAGAGTCAAATAAAGGCGGCCAAATGTACTTCATGGTAAACCATACCAGAAGTGCAAAGGTAATCATTTGCCCAATCAGAGTAGCATTGATACTCACGATGCGTTCCTCTTGTTGCTATTAAATACGATGGTAATCTATTAACCAGCCGCTGCAGCTTGTACAGCTGACAGGAATGGGTTTGCGAAAGTAAAGAACAACGCTAAACCAACACCAATCATTGTTACCGCGTCTAATAGACCTGCAACAACGAACATTTTTACTTGTAGCATAGGCACCATTTCTGGTTGACGAGCAGCACCTTCCAAAAACTTTCCACCTAATAGACCAAAGCCTATCGCAGTTCCTAAAGCGCCCATACCCAGAACGAGACCTACTGCAATAGCAGTCATGCCTTGTACGTCAGCAATTAATTTTGCAATTTCCATGAAACCTCCAAACGGTTAGTTAAGTAATAAAAAGGGTAAATAAAAATTAATGATCTTCATGCGCCATACTCAGGTAAACAATAGTGAGCACCATGAATATAAAAGCTTGAAGAGTAATAATTAAGATATGAAATATAGCCCAAGGGAAACTTAATACAGGTTGAATGTACCAAGGCAACAAGGCAATCAAAATAAAAATCAACTCTCCAGCATATAGGTTTCCGAATAAACGAAGAGCCAATGAAATAGGTTTAGCAATTTCTTCTACCAGTTTTAATAGAAGATTGAAGGGCAATAACCAGGGGCCAAAAGGCTGGAACATTAATTCCTTAGCGAATCCCCACGGTCCTTTTATTTTGATGCTGTAAAATATGATTAAGCAAAAAACCGATATTGACATCGCAAAAGTAGCGTTAAGGTCGGTACTGGGTACCACGCGTAGATATTCAATACCCATTAGAGAGCCAATCAATGGAAAAATATCAACCGGGAATAAATCCATGAAATTCCATAGAAACACCCAGCAAAATATAGTCAATGCCAATGGCGCAATTAACTTGCTATGACCATGAAAACTGTCTTTAACCTGGTTATCAACAAATTCGATCAATAATTCCGCAAAATTTTGCACTAATCCAGGAACTTCGGACGTGGCTTTTTCCGCTGCCGTCTTAAAAAACCAAACGAACAAGCCTCCTAACACAGCCGAGAAAAACAAGGTGTCAAGATGCAATGTCCAGAAACCTTCTCCAAAATGGAGGGGTGTTAAATGGTGAATAATATAACCGGTAGCACCTTCAGCGGCATGAACTTCGCTAGCCATCGTTCCTCTCTTTAAAAAATTATAACGTTAACGCATCAATAGTGCGAACCAAAAAACCAATAATGCTGCAATATAGCACACTAGCAGCGGTAATATTTTTATACCAGGAACATTAAAAATTATTGTAAACAACACTGCCGTTAATAATAATTTTCCTGACTCGCCTGCATAAAAAGAATTGACAACCTTTCTTGCCGGTTGCCTAGACGATTTGTACACCATTAACGCAAAGAAAAGATTAGGTATAAAAGCCGCAATCCCTCCTAAAAAACCAGATAAACCTTGATATTGGCCACCAAAAAAACCAAAGCCCGCAGTGATCATCAGTATTATCAAGACTTGATAACTCAGAATCTTACTGACCGTAGATAAATTTCTATCGATCACATAACCCTCCAAACACAGTAGCTAAAGGATTATATATATCGAATCAAATTAAATCAAGGTAGATTAAAATCAAATCATGGATTTATATCTAATGACTGCTTATCGAATTATTCGAAAGCATTATACCCTACTTAGCACAAGGTAAAAGCATTAAAAAACCCAAATACTAAAATATCTTCAGCACAACAAATTGGATCACACCCCTCCTATCAACCTAACTTCTGCTTCGTGATATTTTTTTGCGCAAAATTCTGTCACCTCAGCAGGCAATAGCGGACCGGGTGCTGTTTTATTCCAATCAAGTGTTTCCAGATAATCACGAATATATTGCTTATCAAAACTTGGAGGGCTTACCCCGACCTGATACTGATCTGCAGGCCAGAACCTTGAAGAATCAGGCGTTAACACTTCATCAATTAGATATAAAGTACCTTCATCATCCACACCAAATTCAAACTTCGTATCGGCAATAATAATACCCCGCTCCTTTGCATAGGCGGCAGCTTCCTGATAGATCTTTAAGCTGGCGTCACGCACTTGCTCTGCCAGGTCTTTCCCCATCAAAGCAACCGTGGCTTCAAACGATACATTTTCATCATGCTGATCCATTGCCGCTTTTGTTGAGGGAGTATAAATCGCTTCGGGCAATTGCTGTGCCTGTTGCAAGCCAGACGGTAATTTAATACCGCATACCTCACCTGATTTTAGATAATCTTTCCAGCCGGAACCTATCAAATAACCCCGTACGATAGCTTCAACCGGTAAGGGTTTTAATTTTCTGACAATCACAGAGCGGCCTTCAACCTGATTACGTTCAGACTCATCAGGTAAAACAGTTTGCAGACTGATATCGGTCAAATGATTAGGCATGATGTGACCCAAGGTCTTAAACCAGAAATTTGATATGCGTGTTAATACACGGCCTTTGCCCGGAATAGGGTCAGGTAAAATAACATCGAACGCAGAAAGCCTATCGGTTGCCACTATCAACATGGTGTTATCATCAATATCATAGATATCTCTTACTTTTCCACGCGCCCTTAGTTTTAAAGAAGTCAGTGTTGATTGATATAAAGCGGCCGGCGTAGTCATAATTCCTCGCAAAGGTTTTAAAATTTGAAACGATTTGTTGATAAAGAATTAACTGTATCGAATAGATTTAACGCTAGTTAGTTTACGTACAGTCAATTTCTTCAGTGACATCGTTATTGCTGAAATGATTTTACCATTATTCTTGAAAGCAAAAACTGGCTTATCATTGAATCAATCAATTTAATTAAAGCCTGATGTTGCTGGTTACAGCCTTTGAATCGATTAAAATATCACCCTATCCATCTTCAAGAGAACGACGCAAATCCTTAATAAGACGATAAAGGTGTAACGGGTCTGTCGGTGAGGCTATAAAACCAAACCGCTCATAGAACTGTTTAGCTTGTATGTCTTTGGCATGAACGGCAAAAGCACGAATACCGCCAATATCGGCAGCTTGCAAGGTGCGTTTCATTGCGTCCTTCAGTAAACCAGAACCAATACGGCGACCTTGCCAAGCTTTGCTAACAGCAAGCCGCGCTAACAACATAATGGGAACAGGGTGATGAGCCAAGCCTTTGGTTAAACGTTCGGGCGCATCACAAAAAGCAATTTCACCCACAACGAGGCTGTAAAAACCAATCACCTCTGCATCATGTAGACCAATATAGGTTTGTGAGGCGTTGGCTTGCTGATTTCCAAGAGCGTAACGAATCAAAAAACGGTCAAGCTCCTCGCTACCTGAGCTAAAGTTATCGATAGGATGATCACGGCGTAGCTTTTCAATACGAAATCCGGTCATTCGACCTGCGTCTCAAATGGGCTTGACTCACGAAATAACTGTTGCAGTTGTGGCACTATTTGAGGAGGTGCATCGAGTGCTGCCATAAATTTTTCCCATTGCTCAGCATCAAGTTCAAAGCGTCGCCGTTCGGTTAGTGTTTCAGTCGCACGTTGCAAAGCACTTGCTAAGACAAACTGGCTGACAGAGCAATGAGTGGCTTTAGCAGCGGCGCTTAAAGTCTGTTTTGCTTCCTGTGATAAACGTAAATCGAGTTTTGTGGTGCGTGTTGATTGAGCCATCATAGTTCCTCCGGTATAGTAGGGAAAATATCATAGATGACAGACATTGTCATGACAATAATTGATAAGCATGACAGACGAAGATCAGCTTGTTCTAAACAAGACCTAGAATGCTCTAAAAGGAAAGACTTTCAGAGTAAACAGAACTACTTTTAGAGCAAAAGGATACTTGTTTGCTACAAACAAGATCATGTTTACTCTAAACAAGATTATGTTTACTACAAACAAGATTATGTTTACTCTAAACAGACTTCCTTTTGTCGCAAACATAACCTTGATGCGCTAAAAAGAAAGACTTTCGGAGTAAACAGAACCACTTTTAGAGCAAAAGGATACTTGTTTGGAGCAAACAAGATCATGTTTACTCCAAAAGAGATTAAGAATGTAACAAACAAGGTTCTGTTTATCGTAAACATGACTTTGTTTGCTGTATCCAAGTATCTAAATTCCACAAACAAAGAAACAAAAACTGTAGAGTAGTTATTGATTGCGCCATTCTTATTCTTCTTTAGCGCTTTTTGGGTCTTTAGAAGGTGATTACTGCTTTATTTTAAACTCGTAATTGCCAATATCCTCTGATAGTATAAACCCTAAAAAATTAAGCCTAGTGATTTCATTTAAACAAATACCATTATTGTGAATCAAAGGCCATCCAGCCCACCGCCTAAACATAATGCGATTGCCGCCTGGGTGTTTGGCTCGCTTATTTTGTTATTCTACATCGGCGTATTTATCTTTGCCCCCGCCGAACTGCCGGATTATAAGCAT
>CAIOMN010000243.1 GCA_903859415.1 uncultured Methylococcaceae bacterium | reverse complement strand
GCCAGGAATCCGTCACAATATTAACCGCCCCCAAACGTGCTGCTCCCAAATAAGATAATGGACAGCAAAAGCCACTTAACACGCCAGCAAGCAGTAACCGGGATTGTAACCAGGCCAGAGAATGATTCAGGGTTAATGCCAGACCTGCCCATAACACTAAAATCCATAAAGGTGCCAGCTTAGATAAAGTCCAGCCTGATGCAAATTCAAGCCAGTTTATTTTTACCCAGGTCGTATCGAGTATCAGTCCTATCAAGACGGCAACCAGCATTAACTGAAAGTCACCATAAACACGTCGGGTAGGACTAAACTCCCAGCAGACAAAGCCCATCAGCAAAATCGGCGCTAGCCAAATCTGTCCACGGGCAGCGCCAATAATGGCTCCAAACCAAAGCGCCTGCATCCAGGCCATATTGATCCAGTTATTACGCTTCATAAACAGGTAACCATTGCTGACGACGATTTCCGGGTTTAGCAAACAGTAACTGGACATTGGAAATCGACTTTTCTCTAAAGCCGCCTTCGCAATAGCAAAGATAAAACTCCCACATTCGAACAAACTCTTCGTTATAGCCTAACGCTCTGACCTGATTCAAAGCCGCCATAAATCGTTTTCGCCAACTATTAAGAGTCAAGGCATAGCTCTCTCCCTGGTCTTCCAGATTGATGAGACGGAGGTCAGTACATCGTGAAGCACTTTCTATAATGACACTCACACAAGGAATAAAACTACCCGGAAAAATATAGCGTTTGATAAAGTCGACACTTTTTAATGCCTGCTGATAATACCGGTCTTCTATGGTGATCGCCTGAATCAAGCCCAAACCCTCAGGCTTTAACAAAGCTGCACAGTGTTTTAAATACGTATCCAGATAATGATGTCCGACCGCTTCTATCATTTCAATGGAAACCAGCTTGTCATAACTCCCTTGTAATTCTCGATAATCCTTCATCAACACGGTAACCCTGTCGGCAACACCGGCTTCGGTAAATCGCTGTTGTGCGGCGTCAAATTGCTGTTTAGAGATCGTTGTCGTGGTAATTTTACAACCGTACCTGCTGGCGGCATACGTTGCAAAACCACCCCACCCCGTCCCGATTTCCAGCACATGATCGTCCGGTTTTAAATCCAGTTTCTGACAAATTCGCTCAAGCTTTGCAGTCGAAGCGTCCTCTAAACTCAAGTCAGACTGATAATAAGTAGCGGATGAATACATACCATGCTGATCAAGAAACAGGTCAAACAAATCATTACCCAGATCATAATGGGCTGCGATATTCTTTTTGCTGCCTTGCCTGGAATTCCGGTTCGCAAAATGCCAGATCTTAAGTAATTGATTAGCCAGCGTTGCTAAACCACCTTCCATGCTATCGAGTAAATCACGATTACGAACCAGAATCTGTATAACCCGGCATAGATCATCTGCTTGCCAAGCCTGAGCCATATAAGACTCTGCCGCTCCAATTGAACCTCCCAAAGCTATTTGCTGGTAAAAACCCATATCCAGCACATCAATTCTGGCAGATAGACCATCAACCCCTTCAGACCCTAAGACATATTCACCCAATGAATCCGTAATG
Organism: uncultured Methylococcaceae bacterium; assembly: GCA_903859415.1. GTDB lineage: Bacteria > Pseudomonadota > Gammaproteobacteria > Methylococcales > Methylomonadaceae > Methylobacter_C. Next base: position 7,096 of record CAIOMN010000243.1, on the reverse strand, counting down.
ATTAATACAGAGTTCTCTAATTTCGCCAGTTTATCCAGAAACGCTTTGCGAAAAAACAAATCAATGCGGGTCGGGGTTTTACTTAAGGTGTTAACAACTGCGTTCATGGAAGTCTCCAGGATGTTACTCGAATTAATTTTCAGGGTGGCTATAAAAAGGAATACCTTTTAACCATAATCGTAAGGCTTGCCAGTAAATAGCAATGACCACTGATAGCGTCAAAAATGGAAAACGTAACGGCAGATTCCGCATCTCAGAGGGGGTCATTGCTTTAGCTTTAAGCTGCAAAGTGGCATCAAAGCAGCAGTCATTGTCCTGTTGTAACTGCATATGGATGGTCAGGTTTGATTCATGCAAACTAAACTGCCAGCGGTAATACTGCTCCATGGGCATAAACGGGGATACATGAAAAGCTTTCTTAAAATCAAAGGTCCATTGTTTTTTTTGCGAAGGCCCCTCTACGACATCCAAAACGTAACAATATCTTTCATTCCACGGCGTATTATTAATTTCAGCCAGAATATAACGAGGCGACTCTGAACCTTCGGGATAACAGAAATAAAAACTGACTGGATTAAAGCAAAAGCCCAGAAAACGTAAATGGGTTAACAAGCAGATTCGTCCCTTAAAATCTTCCCCACTATGTTCTTTGATACGGTTTATTACCGAACTGGACAAATCCTGTCCGGTATGGCCGCCAAGATAATCGTTACGATAAAAACTAACCAGATTAAACCGCTCTAAAGACCAACAATTACTGATAGCCATCACCCGATCAAGTTCATCCAAAGCCAGCCAGGTCATAAATACAGGATAGTTAAAGGCGTGACTTTTAGGCTGATATCGACGATGCCTAACCCAACCTTCATAAAGACGACTATGCAGTTGATTCATGGCTAGCCGTTTATTAGCTCAATGACTTCCTGGGCACTTTTAGCACCGTCTTCATGAAAGCCCCATCCCCAATAGGCACCGGTATAATAAGTAGAATTTTGACCATTGATTTCTGCACGACGCTGTTGGGCTGCCAGACTGTTAATCGTGTAAACAGGATGATGATAGATTCTTGTCTGGAGAATTTTTGCCGGATCAATACGGTCGGTACAATTCAGCGTTACCAATAACGGTTCAGGTGCTGACAAATTTTGTAACAGATTCATGTAATAAGTCACCGTACACCGAGACTGGTGTTCGCTGAGTTTTAAGGCATTCCAACTGGCCCAGGCTTTAGGATGTTTGGGCATTAAATTAGCATCCGTATGTAACACCACCTCATTCTCCTGAAAAGTCATGGCACCCAGAATCTCGACTTCAGTTTGAGTCGGCTCTTGCAATAGGCGCAAGGCTTGATCACTATGGCAAGCAAAAATAACCCGATCAAACTGTTGCTCGTCTGAAGCCGTCTTTACCGTAACCCCATAACTATTACGACTCACCGCCGACACAGGCGAGTTCAAGCGTAATTCCCCCTTAAAACTCCGCTGAAATGCTTGAATATACGTTGAAGAACCACCCACAATGGTTCTCCACTCAGGTCTGTCGCTGGTTTTTAACATCTGGTGATTAGCCATGAAGCTGATGAAATAACGCGCTGGAAACTGCTTGACCAACTCGGCAGGGCCGGACCATAAAGCACTCCCCATCGGCAAAATATGATCATCAATAAAGGCTTCGCTATAGCGGTTGTTTTGTAAATAGTCGCCCAGTGTTAAAGCATCATCCGTACTGTTTAACAAAGCCGGCGCCTCACGGTAAAAACGCAGGATATCCATCACCAGGCGGTAAAAGCGGGGGCGTAACAAATTTTGGCGTTGGCAAAAGAGTTTATCCATCGTGGTGGCATTGTATTCAAGCCCGGTAAGGGCATTGACTACGCTAAAACTCATATCAGACGGCTGAGAAGTCACTCCCAGATCACGCAGCAACTGACAGAAAAAATGATAATTATGTTCGTTGAAAACAATAAAACCGGTATCTACCGGATAATTCTGTTCTTCCAGCACGATGTTATGGGTATCCGTATGACCACCTAGATAGGGATTCGCTTCGAAAACCGTTACTTGATGCTGTTGACTTAAATAGTGCGCCGCATAAACGCCAGAAATGCCGCTGCCTATCACTGCTATTTTCATGCTTTTGATTCCTTAGAAACAAGATTCGAACTTAACCTTTTGGTAGGCACTGCTTGCAAATCCCAGATTAAACCGAACCACGACATTAACTTTAAAAGATAGTAACTGATATCAATTTCCCACCAAAAAAACCCTTGTCTGGCTGACACTGGATAATGATGATGATTGTTATGCCAGCCTTCGCCTAAAGAGATCAGTGCCAGAAAGGCATTGTTACGACTGTCATCATCCGTTTGATAACGTTTAGAGCCAAAGAGGTGAGCCAATGAATTTATAGAAAGCGTGCAATGAATCAACACAATTGAAGAGACAAAATAACCCCATATCAACATTTGCGATGCATTGGTATTCAGTTCCGGGAAATATAGCTCCAGCCATTTTCCTAGCCCTAACATAAAAAAAGCATAAGCAATGGGTACCACAATATCAAAACGATCCAGCCAACGCAGCTCTGGATATTTCAGCAAATCGCGCACGCAATGTTCCTGGGTAGTAAAGTTTTTAAGACAGAGAAACCAGCCCATATGACTCCAGATAAAACCGTGTCTAGGACTGTGAATATCCTTTTCTTTATCAGAATAGAGATGATGCCGGCGGTGATGCGATGCCCACCATATCGGCCCACGCTGGGTTGCCGTTGAACCTAGCAAGGCAAACAAAAACTGACAGACTCGGCTGGTTTTAAAGGCTTTATGGGAAAAATAGCGATGATAAAACGCCGTGATGGCAAACATCCGAATAAAATACGAAAACAGGGCTACCCACAATGCCACGGGGCTCCAGCCGACCACAAATACCAGCAAACAGACCAGATGCATCAGAATAAACGGTATCACCCTAAGCCAATCAATGGCCTCGTCACTTTGATTGGTTTTCTTTACACTGTTGTTATCAAACCAACTGAGAAACTTGGCCAGCATTGTTTTAAGAAACATGAATAACTCCGGGAAATTTGAATGAATATTTAATATTATTTCATGTGACTGTTACGTGAACGTTTAAGATAAAAACGTTCACGTAACAGAGCAGGCACTATGCAATAGTAAGCCCATATAAAAATACGGGGTTCTCGATGAAATATTCTTTGGTTTTATGTTACTTATTGGTTACCGCTTGCAGTCATGTTGAATCCAGTTCAATACAGGAATATCTGGCTTTGGCACCTGTAGAGCCGGATGTTCAAGCTAACCAGCGGATACAAGCATTCATTAAACTATATGATCAACTTGATTCCGGTTCGATAGATGAACAAATAGCTAAGACCTACGCTGAAAAAATATTTTTCAACGACACCCTGGTCACTATCCATGACAGACAAAACTTATTGAAGTATTTAAAACAGACTCAACAAAATATTAATGCCATGAAATTTGAAGTACTCAGTGTGCAAGACAATGGTAAAGATGCTTACGTGCGTTGGCTAATGAAAACCCGATTTAAGTTGATCGGACAGGATGTCGATAGTCAGTCTATCGGCTTGAGCCATTTGCGATTTAATGCAGACAACAAAATAATAATGCATCAGGACTATTGGGACAGTATGCAGGGTTTTTACCAACACTTACCTATTATAGGAGGCGTATTGCGATGGATAAAAAGCAGCGCAAGCCATTACTGAAATGCCTCCAAGATCCCGAGATTGCGCTGGCTTACCTAGATGTCTGGTTTGGCAACAAACCCTTTTCTGAAGACTTAAAAGAAACGTTACTAAAATGAAAAATAAAATAATCTGTATATTCGTCGGCCTTTTTACCTCGCTCATCGGTGGCTGTTCAAGTCAAAACCTGCCACCCGTTAAACCGGTAGCTGAAGTCAATTTAAATAAATTTATGGGAGACTGGTATGTGATTGCGTGCATTCCCACCTTCATAGAAACCGAAGCATACAATGCCATTGAATCTTACCAACTCGAAAAAGACGGCAGCATCAACACGACTTTCGTTTTTAACGAAGGCGGATTTAATGGCCCTAAAAAGCGGTATAACCCGCATGGGTTTGTAGTTGAAAACTCTGGCAACGCAGTCTGGGGGATGCAATTTATCTGGCCGTTTAAATCTGAATATATCATTGCGTATCTTGATAAGGATTACACCAGCACCATCATTGCAAGAAATGCCAGAGACTATGTCTGGATAATGGCGCGTACACCTGTCATCACTGACAGCCAATACCAGAAACTAACCACAGCCGTTGCAAATCTTGGCTACGATATGAGCAAATTGCGGAAAGTGCCACAATAAACATCAAGCGCTTTGCCTCTATTCTTTACAAATGCAATCGCTCTCTTGTATTGGTCAATACCATTGTTTCTATTGAAGCCTTCAGTTTCTCAAAGATGAGTAATTTGATCGTAAGCTTTGCCAATATCATGTGGATTCATAATTTTCCTAGTGGCCTAAATTTCAGACATTAAACCTGATGGGGTGATAGACCGCTAGAGGTCAATGTGCGAGTTCGTCCACCAATGAGGGCTATGTGCCACTTTGCGACGTTCAAGTATTTCTGCGTATGACGGCTGTAAAACAGAAAGCTGTCGTTTAACGCCCACGATCAGCGCCCCGCGCCACACCACGGAACCTGAAAACACCAAGTCGCTTCGTGGCGCGGGTGCGCTGGATCGACGTGTTAGGCCATAATTAGCATCCAGCGTAATACGCTTCGCTCCTGCGCCCTACAGTCCTTTTGGCTGTCCGAGTGCATGTGATTGTTAGCCATTATTCATATAGAGACATCAGTATTATTCGCGCATAGGCTTCCCTAAAATTAACAATCCGTTTGTTCTTCTCGTTTGCCATTCTAATAATACTAAGCAGAAGCACCATCCATGCGCACATTTCCTTTGAATATACCAAGTAGGGAGAAAAATTAAACTGTGCTATCGGATAGTCATCCGGAAATACTGACCACGAGAACCGCTCAGCCAGCCAGAGAAGTGATTGCTCTTTATAGAAGTACTGAATATCTCCACCAAACTCTACAAATAACTTCCTCAAATTCCGTAACGAATTTGTGTGCGAAAGGCCAAAAGCACATTGGAAATAATGTAAACCAGAATAAATTTCATGACCAGGTAGGGTCCTGCGAAGCTCCGAAAAGCGGTCATAGAGATGAAATTTCGCAATATTAGAAAGGAACTTATAGTTATACTGAATTCCAGGTATGTCGGTAGGATTTGTGACATGGAGGTCTTGCCAAGGAGGTTCTTCTAGGGTCTGTATCTTTTCTAACATTGGATAATAACAAGACTCATCGCCAATGTACTCAATGCTGCTTGAAGCTTGTCCCACTTGTCCCATCGAGAATAGCAGGCCCGCGAAGTGCTCCATGTAGCACCACATGCGTTTTGAATAGTCACTATCAACGATTGCTATAGTCGAGCCTTTCGATTGGATCGTTGCAATTTTTGGTAAAGTTTGCTGGAAGAATCGCTCTTCTTTTGGATTTCTCGGCGCTTGAGGCAAGCAGGAGTAATCAATCCAGTAAAAACATTCGTCATTTTGGCGACGCGAATGTTCCTGAAGAAGCGCGATATGTTTACCGTTAGGGTCAGGATGATCGTCGCCAATCCATGGGTGCGAGACGAAATACTTTGAACCTTTCGGGTCTTTTACAAGCATGTGAGGATCAAAGCTCGGAAAACGATTTGTCCACGCCAACAGAGTTTTTGCAGGAATGAAGTAAACATCTGTCAACGTATCGCTAAAGTTAGCCAACTCCTGTTCCTTTCTGACGCGTTCCTTCTCATTCTGTACGTATGACTCAATATCAAATTCGCTGAAATCGGTTTCAACGCGGTATTCTGTCCCTTTTACGAATACCTTATTTGAAACTAGCTTTCCGCCAACCTTAAATGCGAGTTCGCACTCTCCAGATACGTGAGGTGCAACCTGCTCAAAAAATGATAGGTCGGGCCGCGCACCTATGATATTTGATGGTCCGATTCTGTGTCCGTTGACGTAAAACTTGATTTCTTGGAAATCCATTAGAACCTGCCTTTACTATGCCTAACGTTACAGTAAGGGGCGCGCCGCTCACTGAGCTTTAGCGAAGCCGCCGAACCTTGATAAAAAACTGAATTTCAAAACCGCCACCGGGCGGCGCGTCCCTTTGACTGACTTGTTAGACCACCCAAAGAAATAACTAAGGTTTACTGCTTAATGTTTCGGAAAGCGCAAGGGTTGTATAGACAGTAAATGACACCAGTGCCAAAGTTAGGCCGCAGAAAACTTGAAATACGACAAGAGCTTGTGTAAGCCAATGCGCCGGACTAACATCACCATAACCCACAGTAGCCATAGTGATACCGCTGAAATATATAGCCTCGATTATATTTGAGAAAGAAAATGGGGTAATGCTACCTTTGAAGCATTCAGATGGTAACACATAATAAAGAACGCCAAAGCCGACCATTAACTCGATATAACTATTAAATGCCAATCGCAGACGATCACCATAGCTTAGATTACTTGAGGATTGGCTTCCGTTTAGCTTTTCAACAGCATCATCAAGGAATGCTTTGAAAATTTCAAAGGCTCGAGAGAAAAAAATGAGCCAACCGAATAGAAAACATACTAGGTAACCTAAATATTTGAAGCACTCCTGATGATAGTAATTTTGATTAAAAAACATACCAGCCAATAAAGCTAACGTAAGCGTAATTTTGAGGTAGTAACTGTTATATCTCTTTATTTCTTCAGTGACTAATTCCTTTCCATTTTCACTCTCCAATAACCTCATCTTATTTCTCTCTGCAAGTTTATAGGTGGGTGACAACAACCAAAATACAGGGTGAGTTTGTTTATTCATAGATTGAAAGTGAACGTCTAACGTAATATATACGACATCTTTTGTCTTATAATCCAGCCCATCTGTCGTATAACTCCAGTTTTTAATTTTAAGTAATTGATTTAAAATCTGTCCATGATTTCAACACCTCATGTGGTGTTGATAAGTACGACATTCCG
>CAIOMN010000242.1 GCA_903859415.1 uncultured Methylococcaceae bacterium | reverse complement strand
TTTTCTTCAAATTGACGTGACTGAGCATTGGAGCGGTATAAAATAGCAGCATCACTGCGTAAGCCGCCTTCGTTAACCCAGGCTCTTATGCGTTCAACGACAAAATAGGCTTCATCCTGTTCATTAAATGCAGCGTATAAGGCGCAGGGTTCACCCTCACCCGAATTAGTCCATAATTCTTTGCCCATGCGTCCTGCGTTGTTGGCGATAATTTTGTTGGCCGCTTTAAGAATGGTGCCGGTTGAACGATAGTTTTGTTCTAATTTGATAACTTGATGATTAGGGTAGTGCTTTTGAAAGTTATAGATGTTTTCAATCTTTGCGCCTCGCCAACCGTAAATGGATTGATCATCATCACCGACTACAAAGAGATTATCTTTACCGTCGGTAAGCAGTCTTAACCAAGCATACTGAATAGTATTGGTGTCCTGAAATTCATCGACGTGAATGTGTCTAAAGCGAGTTTGATAGAACTCAAGTAAATCGGGATTGTCGCGTAATAATTCGTGTCCACGCAACAATAGCTCGGCAAAATCAACTAAACCAGAGCGACTACAAAGCTCTTCATACGCTTTGTATAGTGAAAGCATTTGCCTTTGATGAAGGTCGTTGGTCTCAAGCATGTGTTTAGCTCTAATGCCCTCATCTTTTTGGGCGTTGATGAACCACTGAACTTCTCGCGGAGGCCATTTTGTATCATCGAAATTGAGGGTGTTTAATAACCGTTTAATGACTCTTAATTGGTCACCAGAATCCATGACTTGGAAGGTTTCAGGTAATTTTGCTTGGGCTGCGTGACGTCTGAGTAATCGATGCGCTATCCCATGAAAAGTGCCTATCCATAAGTTCTGGGTGGGGATATTGAGCAAACTTTCAATTCTGGCACGCATCTCTTTAGCGGCTTTATTGGTAAAGGTCACTGCCATGATGCTATGCGCATGGCTACCCCCTACCTGAATTTGCCAGGCAATACGATGGACCAATACCCGGGTTTTACCGCTTCCGGCTCCAGCCAGAATTAACATGGCCTGAGAAGGTGCGGTAACAGCTTGTCGCTGCGCATCATTTAAAGAATCTATTATTGAGGTAACATCCATTATCTTTTTATCACTTGCACATTTTGTAGAGCTGTGTATATTATTTCACATTCTGTAATGCTGAAATTTTTCATTGCGTTACTAAGATAATAACAATTACACAGAGAAGGGGATTAAGATGAGTTTTGATTATAAACGTTTGGCCAAGTTTGAACACAATATAGGCGAGCAAGAAAAAAAATACCGCTTATATGGCGGTGCCGCTTTAATTGCTATTTCAATCTTCACTGCGTCAATAGCTTTGTTGTTGATTGGTATGGTACTTGTCGGAACAGGATTTTCTGGTTGGTGCCCTGCCTATTCAGGGCTTAATAAAAACACGGCTGCGGCAACCCCTGACTCAACAGAAAGTTAAGGCAAAGGCGCAAGGTTAAATTTTTTGCCTTGCGCCTATGTTTAATGACTTAATCGTCTTTCTTAAACTCACCTTCCAAAACATTTGTGTCCGCTTTCTTAGTCGCCTGAAAGGCACTGCTGGACTGCTGTATAATACGATTCTCAATAATATACTGAGCTATTTTTTTACGTAAAGGCGTAATTAAACAGGCTAATCCCAAAACATCCGTAATAAAACCCGGTGTTAACAACAATACACCACCCAGCAGGATAATAGGACCTTCAATTATTTCATAGGCGGGTATCTGGCCTTGCGCAAGGTTTTCCTGAAAGCGTCGGAAGGTAGCAAATCCTTGTTGTTTTAAGAGCCAGGAGCCCAATACTGCGGTAAAGACAACTAAAATGATGGTGGGGAAAGCGCCAAGAAAACTGCCTACTTGCAAGAGTAGATATATTTCCGCAAAAGGAATAATTAGAACTATAAGAAACAGTATTTGGATTGCTTTCATTGATACACTCTGATATTTGTTATCGGATAATGACCGAGTTTGGGTATTTAGACTCATTGTTTTATAAATCTAAATTTATCGTAACAATATAAAGGCAAATGATATAAATTTCTAGGATAATATGCAGACTTGAATATTGTTCCTAAGTAAAATGCCAAATCATTATCAAATCATTCTTTGTACGTGTCCCAACAAAGACAGTGCAGAAAAAATCGCTCATAGTCTTATCAATGCCAGATTAGCAGCCTGTGTCAATATTATATCCGGAGTGACTTCCGTTTATTTATGGCAAGAAACCATAGAATCGGCTCAAGAACATTTATTGTTAATTAAAGCGTGTCAAAGTCATTACCAAAAAATTGAGTTGCTGATTAAAGAGCATCATTCTTACGAGCTTCCCGAAATAGTGGCTGTCTCAATAGAAAACGGCTTACCTGAATACTTACGCTGGATTGATTCATGCCATTCTTAAAATTAATTTTTTTTCTGTTCGTCACATTTTTGGTGGGTTCGACAGGCGTTTATGCCGAAGAAACCCTATTACGATCCGAGCAATCATTGACGTTGCTTGCTAGTTCTAATCCATTAGCCGGTCTAATAGATAATCTTCCAAAATTTAAACAAGATGCCAGTGAAGAACCTTTATTGCCTGCTGAGCAAGCCTTTCAGTTTTTTGCTGAAGTCAAAGACGCCAAATCACTTCATGTTAATTGGGTGATTGCGAAAGGTTATTATCTTTACCGTGAAAAAATTAAACTGGAGTTAGTTAATGCTCAAGGAATTCAACTCGGTACTTTTACAATACCTCATGGTAATCCAAAGCAGGATGAAGCGTTTGGTACAGTTGAGATTTTTCATGAGGCGCTAGCCTTTGATATTCCGCTTAATCGTCTGAGTGAATCGGCAGAAACTATTATCTTGAAGGCCGGCTTTCAAGGCTGCGCTGATCGAGGTGTTTGTTATCCACCTATGACGAAATCCGTTAACCTGGAATTACCTGCTGGACAAATATCAAGGCAGGCAACTGAAATATGGGTTACTCCACCAGAACTTTCTGAGCAAGATCAGATTGTCCAGTCTTTGCATCACGATAGTGGTGGTGTCGTATTACTTACCTTTTTTGGTTTTGGTTTGTTGTTAGCCATGACTCCGTGCATTTTTCCAATGATTCCGATTTTATCCGGCATTATTGTTGGACACGGTAATCGTATTACGACGGCTAGAGCCTTTTTCTTGTCGCTTAGTTATGTGGTTGCTTCTGCTTTTACTTATACGGTTTTTGGTGTGCTTGCCGCACTGTTTGGAGGAAATCTGCAAACAACATTCCAGCAACCCTGGATTGTAGGCTTATTCAGTGGTGTGTTTGTTTTACTGTCATTGTCCATGTTCGGCTTTTATGAATTGGAATTGCCCAATTCTATAAAAACAAAACTTCATAATTCAAGTGTTAAACATCAGGACGGCTCCTTATGGGGAGCGGCCATCATGGGAGCATTGTCTTCCTTAATAGTAGGGCCTTGTGTGGCGGCACCCTTAGCAGGCGCATTAATTTTTATAGGTCAAAGTGGTAATGCATTCTTAGGCGGTAGTGCATTGTTTGCAATGGGCATGGGGATGGGGGTGCCTCTGCTTTTATTGGGCGCCTCAGCAGGTAAGTTGTTACCCAAAGCAGGCAGTTGGCTTTACTCCACAAAAGCGGTTTTTGGGGTGATTATGTTAGGGGTTGCGGTTTGGATGTTAAGCCGAATTTTGCCGCCTTCTGTGCCTATTTTATTGTGGGCCATATTATTGATTTTGCCGGCTATTTATCTTAATGCTCTAGAGCCATTGCCATTAAATAGCTCAGGCTGGAGTAAGTTATGGAAAGGAATAGGCTTAATGATGTTAGCTTATGGCTTGATATTACTGATTGGTTTTAGCATGGGTAATGAGAATCCATTAAAGCCATTAAAAGGGATTGCAGGGAATAAATCTCAGGCACTGGAAGAAAGTCCGGTATTTGAACACGTTCCGAATTTGGCGAGTTTAGAAGCTAGGATACGTCAAGCAAATCAAAATCATCAGGTTGTGATGGTGGATTTTTACGCGGATTGGTGTATTTCATGTAAAGAAATGGAAGCTTATACCTTTACAGATCCCAGAGTAAAAAAGGTTTTAAGTACCTATAAGTTGTTACAACTGGATGTTACAAAAGATTCTGATGAAGATAAAGTATTGCTGGCAAGGTTCAATCTGATTGGACCACCCGCTATATTATTTTTTAGTGGCAGTGAGCAAGAAGATGCTGCACACCGTGTTATCGGCTATCAAGATGCCGAAACCTTTCTTAAAACATTACAAGGGATAAAATGATGAAACCGATAGGGTTGATAATTATTGCTGGAGTACTGGCGTTGGGTGGAGGCATACTTGTACGAGGATTAACGTTGCCTGCAGAGCAGGTGAGTGCACAGCCATTACCCGATTTTGAGTTTCCTGATGTTTCAGATCAACAGCATTCAATCTCAGAGTGGCAGGGTAAAATCAGAGTGATTAATTTTTGGGCTACCTGGTGCCCACCTTGTATTAAAGAAATGCCTGCGTTTGTTGAGATGCAGGATCAGTTTGGTTCAAAAGGGTTACAGTTTATTGGTATAGCGCTAGAGGATAAAGAGCCAGTTAAAGAATATCTGGCCAAAATGAAAATAAATTATCCTATTTTGATTGGTGATTTTGCAGGTGTTTCATTGGCGCATCAATTAGGGAATACAGTAGATGCAGTGCCGTTTACTTTAATTGTTAATCAAAAAGGAGAGATTATTTATCAGCATCAAGGAGGTATATCTAAGGAAGATATATTGGAAGTTATTCAGCCCTTAATGAATTAAAAAAACGGTGAGCGCATTAATCGCTCACCGAAGATTTACTGAGTACTTAGAGTGATTTATAAAGCGTTAATGCCTTGTTTAAAAAGTCTGCTGATTTTTTAACTTCACCCAATTTGGCTTGTATTTGCCCTTGAACGACATCAGCATTAGCTTCTTTGATAACCGCTTCGTTACCTTCAATTTTTTCTGAAGATAATCTAGCTGATTTTAAATGTAATTGTGCTGCAGAAAAGTCGCTTTTATTGACCTCAATTAAACCTTTTTCAACATGAGCTATCGTTTGTTTGATGCTTTCTGAGCCATTAGCGGCTTCTTCAGCAGAAACTGAAGTGCTTGTTGCGCCGAAAGAAAGGGCCAAAAGAAGGCTTAGAGCGGTATTTTTGATGATATTCATTATTTTTAATGTCTTTTAGGAGGGGAGTATTGGATAGTATTCCAATACTGTAGGGTTGGAAAAAGAGAGCTTTCCAGGCCGTATGATATAGTATTAATTGATTTTCTATACTATATTTTATGGGCAACAGTCCCTAAAACAGCTTTTAACACGACAATAATATTGTCACTATAATCTCTCTTTAGTATCTATTTCTGGTTTTAGATAGGGAGTCGGTTGTTTTGAACTTTAGCGCCTCCTAATAAACCCAAGCTATTTAATAAATTGGCGAAACAGTTATGCAAAAATACCCGTGATACTTCGTATCACCCCCGTTTCTTATCTTATCGCGCTAATGATGTATCCTAAAATGCCAGTGATGTTTCCTATCATACCAACTACATATCGTATAGAGTCGGTGATGTCTCCTATAAGGAAAATTATAAATACAAAACTGCCAAAAGGATAACCGATACGCCTTATTGAATATTGAATACTCAAAATACGCTATAAAGTAAGCCATCAAGTACGTTGAATAAGCAAAATAGGATGTCCTAAAAGGAGAATAGGAAGTACATTAAAGAGAATTGGAAGTACATTAAATAGAATAGGATATTAATAAATGCTTTTAAGATAAGCAAAAACCATTAAAGCCTATTGATTAATGCCTGACATAAATACATTGGTCGGAATAGGCTATCCTAAAAGGAAAATAGGCTACCCGTTTGGTTTTTCTTCACGTACCGAGGATAACATGACTTATTGAACCGGCCAATCTTGGCGATGAATATGAAAATACCTCTGCACCGTCGATACACATATTGGGTATATAATAAAATACTCATTCCCCAACTAAAATATAGCTTAATTGAGTCATCTAAGTTTTCAACTGAAGATCAGTAGATCTCTTCCAGTTTTTGTCATCACACTCTTTCTCTCGTTATTTACAAGTGACGTTCTGCTGGCTATGACACCCGTCAACCAAGCTAGCGCGAATGAACTCTCCGCTCTCTCGACTATTCAGGCTCAAAAAGACATTTTGGTCGTGGGCAGTGAACAAGACTATCCACCTTTCGCTATAGGCATGACCGATGACACTGCGGATGGTTTTACCGTCGATCTATGGAAAGCAGTCGCGGCAGAAGCAGGCTTGAACTACGTCATCCGCGTGCTGCCATTTCATGCGATTCTTCAGGAATTTAAAGAGGGCAAGATTGATGTCCTAATTAACCTTGCACAATCTGAAGAACGTCACCACTTCGCGGATTTTACTGTTCCTCATGTCATCATTCATGGTGCGATCTTTGTGCGCAAGGGCGAATCTCAGATCCATTCGGAGGATGATTTTGTAGGGAAATCTATTATCGTGCTTAAAGCCGATCTGGCGTATGACTATGCCGTATCAAAAGGATGGGAGAAACAACTGGTACTTGTAGATACGGCAGAACAAGGCTTGCGCTTACTGGCATCGGGTAAACATGATGCAATGCTACTAAGCAAACTGGCTGGGATGCAGACCCTGCGAGATCTTAAAATTTACACTATTGGGCCGCTGGATGTAAAAGCTGGTTTTACACAGAAATTCTCATTTGCCGTTCACAAAGGAAACGCTGATCTGCTGGCTAAGATCAATGAAGGACTGGCGTTGACCAAACCCAGCGGCACTTTCGATGCGCTCTATGAAAAGTGGTTTCGACCGTATGAAGAAAAACAGGCAACGTTTTGGGAGGTGTTCTGGTATCTATCGCCCATTATTCTGATTCTGCTTAGCTTCGCTGCCTATGAATTTTATAAGCGCCGAGTAGAAAACAAACGGGCAGCGGCACAACTGGCTTTGTCGGCAAGGGTGTTTAAAGAAGCTCGTGAAGCCATCATGATTACTGATGCCGACGGTACCATTATCGACGTCAATCCTACCTTCTGCGAGATCACCGGATATAGCAGGGATGAGGCCATCGGACAAAATCCACGCATACTCAGTTCCGGCAAGCATGGCGCTGAATTTTTTGCCGTAATGTGGGCAGCGCTAAAAGAACATGGCTACTGGCAAAGTGAAATGTGGAATCGCAAGAAAAACGGTGAGCTCTACGCCGAACATATTACGATCTCTACTCTACGCGATGAGGAGGGCGAGGTTATTCACTACGTCGGACTTTTTTCAGACATCACTGAACGAAAGAGAATTGATCGGGTACTCGCTGATAAAGAGCGACATCTTTCAATGCTGATTTCAACATCGCCAGTCGGGGTATTCGAAACTGACCCAGATGGAAAATGTACCTATGTCAACGAGCGTTGGTCAGAAATCACTGGATTGCCATTTGAGGCTGCAAAGGCCGATGGCTGGGTCATATCACTGCATCCAGAAGATAAGGAAAAAGTCTTTGCTGAATGGGTCGCTGTAGTCACGGAACAACGTCCATTCCATATGGAGTACCGATTTCAACATACAGATGGAAATATTTTTTGGGTCCTCGGACAGTCACGTGATTCTCGCTCGGTAACAGGTGAGCTACTAGGCTATATCGGAACCATCACAGACATTACCGAGCGCAAGCAAGCCGAAGAATCATTACAGATGATGCGGTTCAGTGTGGATCACGCGGCTGATAGCATATTTTGGATCAGTCGTGAGGGGCGCATCCTTTATGTAAACAACGCAGCTTGCATGGAACGGGGTTACTCCCGCGAGGAATTGCTTGGAATGAGCATTTTCGATCTGGATCCGGATTACCAACCCGGCGTCTGGGGTCCGCACTTTGAAGACCTCAAACGGCGCGGCAGTATCACACTTAATACCCGGCACCGCACTAAGGGCAGGGTTGTGTATCCCATCGAAGTCAATGCCAATTACGTGGCTATCGGGGGACATGAATTCAATTTTTGCTTCCTTCGCAATATCACCGCTCGTAATCTCATGGAAGATGAATTAAAAACCCGTGAGAAAAAATTCCGTTCGATTATTGAAATTTCTCCGGTGCCGATGGCATTAAATGATGAACAGTTGAATATTACTTATCTGAACCCGGCGTTTATACAAACCTTTGGTTACTGTTTGGAGGATATTCCGACTCTGGTGGAGTGGTGGCCGAAAGCCTATCCTGATTCCGATTATCGGGAATGGGTCAAGACTACGTGGCAAGCGAGATTTGAACAAGCCAAAAGTGAACATAAGCCATTTCCGCCCATGGAGCTTAGTATTTGCGCTAATGGCGGGGCATTGAAAACCGTGCTAGTGAGTGCAACGACAATTGCGGGTTCTGATGAGCATTTGGTCGTACTATTTGACATTACCGCGCGTAAACAAGCTGAAACCGATCTACGTATTGCCGCCACTGCCTTTGAATCTCAGGAAGGTATGCTCGTCACTGATGCCAATCATAATATTCTCCGTGTTAATGGCGCCTTCACTGCTATTACCGGTTATTCGGCTGAAGATGTTTTAGGCAAGAACCCTCGGGTACTGAAATCAGGCCAACATGATGCAAACTTCTATGCTGCCATGTGGGAAAGCATCAATACCACAGGCTCTTGGCAGGGAGAAATCTGGAACCGCCGCAAAAATGGTCAAATTTTTCCAGTACATCTCACCATCACCGCAGTGAAGGACCAAAACAGCAATATTTCCAATTACGTTTCAACGCTCACCGACATCACCCTACGTAAAGAGGCGGTTGATAAAATTGAACAACTAGCCTTCTATGATCCGCTTACTGGACTGCCTAATAGACGATTGCTTCAGGATCGACTAAAACCTGCATTGGCTTCCAGTCATCGCAGTGGTCGGCAAGGTGCGTTATTGTTCATTGACATGGATAATTTCAAGACTCTTAATGATACCCTTGGTCATGACATGGGCGACTTATTACTTCAACAGATAGCAAAGCGTCTTGAATCTTGCGTGCGGGAAG
This sequence comes from uncultured Methylococcaceae bacterium, assembly GCA_903859415.1. Lineage (GTDB taxonomy): Bacteria > Pseudomonadota > Gammaproteobacteria > Methylococcales > Methylomonadaceae > Methylobacter_C. The sequence goes on along the minus strand of CAIOMN010000242.1, from coordinate 6,861 downwards.
GTGACACTGTCGCTCGATTTGGTGGTGATGAGTTCGTGGTGATGCTAGAAGACTTGAGTGAACAAACCCTTGAGTGTGCAACGCTGACTGAAATTATTGGCAATAAAATCCTGGCTGCTTTAAATCAGCCTTATCAGCTTGATACCCACGAATATCACAGCACATCCAGCATTGGGGTCAGCTTATTTAATGGTCAAGAACAATCAAGCGAAGATCTATTGAAACAGGCCGATATTGCCATGTACCAAGCCAAGACCTCGGGCCGTAATGCTCTGCGCTTTTTCGATCCAAAAATGCAAGCCACCATCACGGCCCGCGTTGCACTAGAAGAAGACTTGCGCCTAGCAATAAAAGAACAGCAATTTATACTCTATTATCAGCCGCAAGTTCATCATAGCGGTAAGATCATCGGTGCAGAAGTACTTGTTCGCTGGCAACATCCACTGCGTGGCCTGGTAACTCCAGCGGAGTTTATCCCGCTAGCTGAAGAAACCCGCTTGATATTGCCCATTGGAGAATGGGTGCTAAAAACAGCTTGCGCTCAACTCAAAATCTGGGAAGGTAATGAGCATACACGGTCATTGCAACTAGCCGTTAATGTCTGTGCGCGTCAATTTCATCAGACCGATTTTGTAGAGCAAGTGAGTCAGCTTTTGATTTTTGATGGCATTAATCCCAAAATGCTTAAACTGGAACTGACCGAAAGCTTAGTCCTTGATGATATTGATGACACTATAGTCAAAATGAATGCGCTTCGACGCATCGGTGTACGTTTTTCGATGGATGACTTCGGTACTGGCTATTCGTCACTCTCCAGTCTCAAGAAACTGCCGCTGGATCAACTTAAAATTGACCAGAGTTTTGTGCGGGACATCTCTATCGACCGGGATGACGCTATTATTATTGAGACCATCATTGCCATGGCTAATAAATTAAATATGGAAGTTATAGCTGAGGGTGTCGAGACGGAAGCTCAGCGTTCTTTCTTAGAGCTTCATGATTGTCAACTTTATCAAGGTTACTTGTTTAGTAAGCCAGTCCCGCTTGAACAATTTGAATTGTTACTGAAGAAAAACTCGCCCTGAAAAATCTGTTTTATCCATATCAATGTTAATATTACAAAGCCTCTAGCCTTTTTAGATCATCCTAAACGAATACTAGCGAATATGACTATCAATGAAATTCATGAAAAACTGCCAGCACCCTATCGGTATGTGCTTGCCGTTGTCACTTTTCTGTTAGCTTTTCTACTGCGCTTTATATTATTGCCGATAGAATTCGGTGCTGGGTTCCTGACTTTTTACCCCTCAATCGTCATCGGCTTCTATCTTTTCGGGAGGGGTCCCGGGGTTGTCATGGTGATTCTGTCAGCCGCAACGTCCTATTATGTTTTTTCTGCGCCGTTCTGGTCATTCAAAGTGGCGTATGCCCCCATTATTTATGTAACCACTTTCTTGTTCTCGGCCTCATTGATCGGATTTATCGTCTCAAGGTTACACCAATATGCAAAGAACCTGGCTAACGCAGAACAGAAATTGGCCGAACAGAAACTGAGAGAAAGTGACGAAAAACTGCAACTGTTGATCGATGCGGCAGGACTGGGGCTCTGGCACTGGGATACTCCTGTCAATAATCTGGTGTGGTCTGATGTCTGCTGTGGTCACTTCGGACTTCCTCCCGGCACTCCAATGAACTATGAAAATTTTTTGGCATTAGTACACCCGGATGATCGAGAACGAGTTAATCAGGATGTCTATAAAGCCATCGAAACACAGACTAATTTCAATCATGATTGCCGTATTATCTGGCCTGATGGTTCCGAACACTGGGTCAATGGGGCTGGCCGTCCTTTTTATTCCCCCGAAGGAAACATCGAACGGATGGAAGGGATAGTCCGTGATATTACCGAACTCAAAAAGCAAAAGGAGGCTGAGGCCAACGCTTTTGAAGCCGTCCGGGAAAGCGAAGAGCGTCTAAAGCTTGCTACGGCTTCCGGTCATGTTGGGGTTTGGGATTTCAATTTTCAGACCAATGAGCTTATCTGGGATGACAATATGCTTTCCCTTTATGGCATCAAAAGGGAGGCGTTCTCAGGCGCTTATGATGCATGGACGACACGGTTGCACACTGATGACTTGGCAGCCGCCGAAGCAGCAATACAGGATGCCATAGAAACGAAAAAAGACTTTTTCGCTGATTTTCGAGTAGTTTGGCCCACTGGTGAAGTGCACTACCTGAAAGGACTTGCCAAAGTGTTCAATGATAAAGACGGTAAGCTGGTTCGGATGGTGGGTACCAACTGGAACAATAAAGAGTTTGCAGTCACAAAAGAAAGCCTGGAATTAACTGAGGACCGATATAAGACATTATTCAATTCGATCGAAGAAGGCTTTTGCATCATTGAAGTTATATTTGACGAAAACACGACCCCAATGGATTACCGATTCATTGATACCAATAACGCATTTGAAAAACAAACCGGACTTGTGAATGTACAGGGTAAACGAGTCAAGGAACTGCTCCCCCAACATGAAGAATATTGGTTTCAAATCTATGGGGAAATCGCCTTGACAGGACAGTCCAGGCACTTTGATAACGAAGCTAATCAACTTGGGGCATGGTATGAGGTTTATGCCTTCCGTATAGGACAACCTGAACAACGGCAGGTAGGTGTCCTGTTTATAGATATTAATGAACGAAAACAGCGCGAAATTGAACTGGAAAGCTATCGCAATCAGTTGGAAGAGCAGGTTCAGCAAAGAACTGAAGCGCTTTCAACGGCGATGGAAAAAATCAGGCTCAGTGAGGAACGGTTGAATTTTGCCCAGGAAGCCACCAAAGACGGCCTTTGGGACTGGAATATCAAAACTAACACAGCCTTTATCAATCCAGCCTACAGCAGCATGCTGGGTTATGCACCCGGGGAACTGGGTGAAGACATCAAGAGCCATCTTTTGGACTTGATTCATCCTGAGGATAGTGACAATTTCCTTGCCTTAACTCAAGGTCCACTCGAAAGAACGGGCTTCTATGAGACCGAATTTCGCCTGCGTGCCAAAGATGGCAACTATAAATGGATCTTGAGCCGGGTCAAGCTGGTTGCGCGAGATGAGCAAGGGCATCCCTTGCGTGCTGTGGGTTCCTATACCGACCTGACGCAGCGCAAGCAAATGGAACTTGAATTGCGCCAGGCTAAGGAACGAGCAGAAGTGGCTAATCAAGCCAAAAGTGTTTTCCTTGCCAATATGAGCCATGAAATTCGTACTCCGATGAACGGGATTATCGGCCTTGTCTATTTATTACAGACACAGATCGAAGAACCGTTACAGAAAGTAAAACTCAAAAAAATCATTCAGTTGGGCAAACATCTAATAAGTATTATCGATGATATTCTCGACTTATCCAAAATTGAGGCCAATCAACTCAAATTAGAAGAAACCACTTTTCTTGTTGCCACAACCTTGAATTACGTCTCTAGCATTATGACTGATCGTGTCAACGACAAAGGCTTAACACTCGTTGAAGACTTCGATCCACGCTTGGAAAGATTACCCTTGTTAGGTGATTCGTTACGTCTTAGCCAGATTCTGATTAATCTTCTCGGTAACGCAATCAAGTTTACAGATCAGGGTAAGATTACGCTACGTGCGGCTGTAGTTTCCGAAGATCAGACCCAAGTAGCCTTACGCTTCGAGGTGCAGGATACCGGAATTGGTCTTGCCGAAGCACAACAAAGCAAATTGTTTATTAACTTTGAACAGGCAGAATCCTCTACGACTCGGAAATATGGCGGAACCGGCCTTGGACTTGCGATTTCCAAGAAGCTTGCAGCACTCATGGGCGGTGAAATTGGAGTGATTAGTCATCTTGGAGAAGGTAGCACCTTTTGGTTTACCGCCCTTTTGAAACACGGCGATCGGACTGCACTGCCAAAAGAGGGCGTCATTTCAGAAGCAGCAAGGCTAAGAACGGGCGTCTCTGTTCTATTAGTAGAAGACAATGCAATTAACCAGGAGGTGGCTAAAGAAATTTTGGAAGGTTTTGGGGTAAACGTTGAAATAGCCCAACATGGTGGCGAAGCCTTGGCAATGATTTTGCAAAAAAACTATGATCTAGTTCTGATGGACTTGCAGATGCCAGTCATGGATGGTCTGGAAGCAACCCGTAGAATCAGGCAGCTACCTATTGGCCAGAATCTGCCTATTATAGCCATGACAGCCAATGCCTTTGTAGAAGATCGATCGCTTTGCCAAGAAGCGGGAATGAACGATTTTGTTGCAAAGCCAGTCGATCCTGAACGACTGTATGAGAGACTCATAAACTGGCTTCCACAAGAGAGTCCGCCTATCCCTAATGAGACCAAAGCTTCAGAAGTACCCGTCTTTCTTAGCCAGGGTGCTGGCAGTTGTCTGATTGACCAAACGACTGGATTGAAATTCCTGAATGGTAATCTCGCAAGTTATCGGCGTTTCCTGTCCAAGTTCACCGAGGCTCACCTCACTGACATCGACAAAATACAAACCGCATTAGCGGCTGGTGATCACGCCAGTGCAGAACGAATCGCCCATTCCCTCAAAGGCATTGCTGCTACTCTGGGAATGGAGGCTTTACGCACACTCGCTTACACGCTCGAAAAAAAGCTTCATGAGGGCTTGTCCGCTACCGAACTGGTGACTGACTTCACCTTGCTACAAGAGATGCTAGAGGCTGTTTGTGCAGAAATCCAGACCATTATTTTGAAATGAACGAGAATATATAAACGGGTTCCATCAAGAAAAAAACTCTGACAAGCGAGTTTTATTAGTTGAAGAAAATTTAAATAAAGACTTCATGAGTATTGCTGCTGTACTAGATCACATATTTGATCAAGCTAATTTCAAAAATTCGTCTGAATTAATGCCGTTTTATGGCGATGTAGTAACTTTTAGTATAAAGTTATTTTCCTGCAGGCATAAAAAAGCCCACATTACATGGGCTCCATCTTGTTAGTATTTTGTAAAAAGACGGCTGCCTAACTAAAGCGCAGTTTTAATTATGTTGCCATTGTTGTTATTATTATTCCAGTATGAGCCTGGTCGTTCTTCCTCATTATCCTTGTTTAGTGAAGTAAGGATATTTTCAGCACTATTTAAAGTGGGCATATGATAAATCAATAAAATAATAATGTCTACAAAAAACGCGACAATTTGTCGCACCTTAAATTTGGCATCTATTTAATTGACACACTATGCAGGAATGAAGGTGGGCAAAGTGCACATTAACGTTCTGTTTTAATCGTGCAGGTTGTAACTGCGGGTCCGAATAGTATTGAGTTCTGATTCAATTAAAGTGCTATCCCTCTTTTTGGAGCTTGATAGATACTTCCTTATTTTCACTGTTTAATTTGATATATAATGTCACGTTTATTATTAGCCTCCTTTTTATCTAATCAGATTATTTACATGTCGAAGAAAAAGAGTACGACTTTATTTGAAGATTCACTCGCAGAAATTGAACAGCTTGTGACTCAGTTGGAACAAGGTGAGATCTCTTTGGAAGATTCTTTAAAGTCATTTGAACGAGGGGTTACCTTAACCAGAATTTGCCAAAAGGCTCTGCAAGAAGCCGAACAGAAAGTTCAAATTTTGATAGAAAAAAACGGTACACATAATTTGGAGTCATTTGCCGATGAGTAATGCGTTAAAAGAATATCTCAGTTTTAGTCAAGCCCGGGTTGAAAAGGCCCTTGAAGATCGCCTTCCAAGTGATAAGCTTTTACCACAAAAGCTTCATCAGGCCATGCGTTACAGCGTGCTGAATGGAGGAAAGCGGATGCGCCCTATGTTGACTTATAGTGCAGGGTTGGCTTTAGGCGTTCCAGTAGAGGCATTAGACGGACCTGCTTGTGCCGTTGAGTTTATACATGTTTATTCTTTGATACACGATGATCTTCCGGCTATGGACGACGATGATCTTAGGCGTGGAAAAGCAACTTGTCATGTTGCTTTTGATGAGGCTACTGCTATTTTGGCGGGTGATGCATTACAGGCTTTAGCCTTTGAAGTGTTGGCTCATGATCCAACGATTACGGCAACCGCTGAAGGGCGTTTAAAAATGATTGTGGCTTTGACCAAGGCAAGTGGTTCGCAAGGTATGGTGGGTGGTCAAGCTATTGATCTACAATCAGTGGGGACACGATTAAATCTTCCTGAGCTGGAGAATATGCATATTCATAAAACAGGTGCTTTGATTCGAGCCAGTGTCAATATGGCAACGCTTGCTAAAGAGAATGTTGATCCAGCGGTTGCGTTAAAGTTGGATCATTATGCAAAGAGCATTGGCTTATCGTTCCAGGTGAAGGATGATATCCTTGATGAAGAAAGTGATACAGCGACATTAGGAAAAACTCAAGGCAAAGATAAGGATAATGATAAGCCAACCTATCCTGCATTATTAGGGTTAGCAGGGGCAAAGCAAAAGGCGCAAGAGCTTCATGAGAAAGCCTTGGAATGTCTGAGTGGTTTTGGCAAAGAAGCCGATTTATTACGTGATTTATCACTTTACATTATTCAACGTACTCATTGATTACCTACTTGATTACTACGAATTTAATCTGGATAATTGCAGGCTCGATTAATAAGCCTCGGTCTTCATTATAAATGAGATCCCATAGAACGCCGTGTCGACTCAAGGAATTGACTAACACATGAATAAACCAGGTAGTTTCCCATTATTAGAAACCATCAATACACCCGCAGATGTTCGTAAGTTAAAAAAAGAGCAGTTAAAGCCCTTGGCTGAAGAACTGCGGGATTATTTAACCCATACGGTCAGTATCTCGGGAGGGCATTTTTCTGCGGGTTTGGGCACTGTAGAGCTAAC
>CAIOMN010000241.1 GCA_903859415.1 uncultured Methylococcaceae bacterium | reverse complement strand
TGATTTTTATGCATCTCTTCTAAGGTGAGAATTTCTTCCGAGGTGAGTTGTTTTATATAAAGCATTTATAATTTAAAAATGACCCTATCATACGCTAACCATGCCTGGACTTAGTTAAATTAATTATTCATAGGTACTTATGTGCTAAGGCATGGCAAGCTATCCAAAGATCGTTGCTTCCAATGGGCGTACCTGCTGTTTTTAGTAAGGTAAACTGTGTTGCATAGTGTTGGCATAGGTTTGCGTTGGTATCAAATTGAACGGGAATGATCTGGGTTAGCTGATACAACTGGTTTAATACCTGATTTTTGCGTGTGCTTCGTTCTGCGCCCTTGAGTAATTCAGCATAAGTGAAGAAAGACATACATAATGTTGTGTCTTTATCCAGTGCATTAATGCGTTCAGCCACGGCGGGCGGTTTGTTTTTAAGTAAATAGATCAGAATATTGGTATCCAGCATATAAGTCATAATGACTCACGATCTTGCATAACCGGCTGTTGATGATAATCTTGCTCAAGCTGGTTAACAAAGTCGTCGTCAAATCCATTCAGAGCTGCCAGCAACAGAGCGCCGCGATTTATCGGCAAAGGATGAATCACTAAATCACCGTTAGCCGTTTTGCTGATTTCAACCTGAGTCACGTCTAGTCGAAATTCTTGCGGTATGCGGACAGCTTGGCTATTGCCGTTTTTAAAGATGCGAGTAGTTAAGGTTGTCATAGGATAATCCGATAGTATGTACATTGATGTATGTATAGTCTAGTATCGTATTTCCCGTAGTGCAAGCGATTAACTCGGACAACCCAGATGTACTACCTAGGGGTCTGACCCCTTAAGTACAGGAGTGCAATAGCTTCAGCTATTGCCTGTAAAAACAGCTAAAACTGCTTTACTCCACTATGACCCGAACGGCACTGTAATAACAGGGTCAGGGTAAACTTAAATGAGAGGAAGTTATTTATAAAAGCAGCTATTAAGTTTTTGCAAATGGTGGGCATGGGTATTCATGTTCTTTTTCTGAAATTTGATTGAGTGTTTTTATGATACAATTCAAACATTATATTAATAATTGGATCTAACGATGCCTGTTATATCAATGTTTTATGGGATTATTATTCGCATGTATTTGCTAGATAATAAGCATCATAATTTGCCACATATCCATGCTAAATATGCAGAGTTTGAAGCGTCAATCAATATTTCTGATGGTGAAATATTAGCGGGTGAATTGCCTCGTAAGCAATTACGCTTAGTTCAGGCATGGATAGAGCTTCATCGCGATGAATTGATGGCCGACTGGGAGTTAGCCACTAGTAATGAAAATCCCTATAAAATTGATCCGCTATGAGGTTTTTATGTATTGGGATGTAAAATTAGTCAAACCTTTGTCTGGTTATCGTATTTATGTAGAGATCGAAAATCAACAAAAAGGTGTATTTAGAGAATTACAAAATATACATTACTTTAATCAGGTAGGTATTTTGTTTGGTGCTGTTACATGGCCTCATGAACAAGATATTGCCCCCGAGACTTTATTAGCAGAAATGGTATTAGTTGATGAACAGCATTCCTGAATAATCGGGTCAGAGTAAACTTAAATGAGAGCAGAAGCCCCCAGGGTCTGACCCTATC
>CAIOMN010000240.1 GCA_903859415.1 uncultured Methylococcaceae bacterium | reverse complement strand
ATCGCGGCTTCGGAGGTTTCCATGGTCTTACATTCTTCAATGAAGCTTGCAATAGTTGGGTTACCTTCTGAGGTTTTTAACGCTAAAGGATGTTCAGCGGCAACAGCTAAATACGTAACCCCCATAAGCGTATCTGGGCGTGTCGTATAAATGCGTAAGGGTTGTGATAACTCCGACACCTGAAAATCCATTTCAACCCCTTCAGAACGACCAATCCAATTGGCTTGCATCGTCTTAACTTGTTCAGGCCAACCGTCAAGCGTTTCTAATGAGGTCAGTAATTCATCTGCATAAGCCGTAATTTTTAAAAACCATTGCGCAATTTCTTTACGTTCAACTTTAGTATCACAACGCCAGCAACACCCATCAATAACCTGTTCGTTTGCAAGAACAGTCATATCATTCGGACACCAGTTAACCGGAGCAGTCTTTTTGTAAACTAAACCTTTAGCCAATAACTTAAGAAAAAACCATTGTTCCCATTTGTAATAATCCGGGTCACAGGTAGCAACTTCACGACTCCAATCATAACCAAAGCCCAATTGCTTGAGCTGATCACGCATATAATCGATATTTTGATAAGTCCAATCAGCCGGATGCACACCATGTTGCATGGCCGCATTTTCCGCAGGCAAACCAAAAGCATCCCAGCCCATCGGTTGCATGACATTTTTTCCCAGCATCCGCTGGTAACGGCTAATGACATCACCAATGGTGTAATTACGCACGTGTCCCATGTGCAATCGACCACTAGGATAAGGAAACATGGATAAGCAATAATACTTTTCCTGCGTAGAAGATTCCGACACATTAAACACCCCTGAGGTTTCCCAGGCGGCCTGAACGTCTTGCTCAATTGAGAGCGGTTGATAATTTTCTTGCATCCTTCTCGTCTTTTACCAGTCAAAAGCGTTAGAATACCTCACAGTTGCTTAAATCTAAAGCGCCATTTTTCAGGAGTCTAACAATGAATAAAAATAAACTCATCGCTGCCTATTCCGATTTCATGACACATCTTCATGAAACTATGGAAGATACCTTACATTCTTTTGCTGAAGCCCTAGAAATTTCAAAAGAAAAAACCAGTCAATCTAGCGATTTATCAAAAGAAGATGTGGATAAAATTTCCGGTTATGTTAAACGCGATATTGAACACGCTGCAAATGGATTAACGGCTAAAGAAGATAAAAACTCACTCTCTGAGTGGTTTAAGTTTGATGTTGAGCTGATAGAAAACTTTACCCTGGATGCCTTTTTGAGTGTTGCGGATAAGACCCGAATTGAATTAGCTAAAATAGAACAATTGGCGGAAACACACACCTATCACAGTGGCGACATTACGGTACCCGGCACTTTCATTTGTGATGCATGTGGTAAAGAAATAGCCTTTAAAACAGCCAGTGAAATCCCTGAATGCCCTGCGTGTCACGCTAAAACTTTCATACGCATTTGATATTAGTATCCCAAGGCTTATAATAATAATTTTATCTAATTGATTTAACGAGGAATAGCATGCGCAGAGTCATCTTCAACCAGAAAGGCGGTGTTGGTAAATCAACGATTACCTGTAATTTAGCCGCTATCAGTGCGATGGAGGGTAAAAGAACCCTGGTCATTGATCTGGATATTCAAGGTAATTCTACGCAATATTTACTCGGTCACAAAGTCGCTGAAAGTGATAAGACCATTGCCCTATTCTTCAAAGATTGCTTAAGCCTGTCTCTGTTTGGAAGCAACAACACCAGTGGACTCGACAGTATCATCCATGAAACACCCTTTCCCAATCTCTTTGTTGCTCCCTCACACCCGGACCTTGAACCCTTGCAAGGGCGTTTAGAGTCACGCTTTAAGATTTTTAAATTAAAAGAAGCGTTAGATAAACTGGAAGGCTTTGATGCCATCTACATGGATACCCCACCCATTTTAAACTTTTATAGTCAATCAGCATTGATTGCAGCAAACAAATGTTTGATTCCGTTTGACTGCGATACCTTTGCCAGAGAAGCGCTGTATACCTTAATGCAAGCAGTGAGTGAAGTTAAAGCAGACCACAATCAGGGGTTGGAAATTGAAGGCATTGTTGTTAATCAATACCAAAAACAAGCTAACTTACCACGACAACTCGTTGAAGAACTGATTGCTGAAGGCTTGCCCGTACTTGCCGCGATGATATCACCTTCTGTTAAAGTCAGGGAATCACACACCGTATCTCAACCCTTAATTCACTATGCACCAACCCATAAATTGAGTGATGAATTCCGAGCTTTATACGCTGAAATTCATGAACCAAAATAGCCCTAAACTTGCTTGGCTACTCCCCTTACTCTCAGGCATTTTTATTGGGACCAGCTATATACCTTTTCCACCTTGGGCGTCGTTATTCTGCTTCGTCCCTCTGTGGATATTCTGGAAAAAACAAAACAGTTTAAAAAATGTATTACTGGGGGGACTACTCACTTCTTTTGTCTTCACCTTAATTGGCTTTAACTGGGTTACCTATCTACTGCATGAATTTGCCCATCTAGATTGGGGATTTGCAGTTGTGGGCATGATCGTATATGCCCTAATAGCGCATTTATATGTTCCTTTAGCCGGTTTAATATGGTTCCTCGGCCACAAGAAGTTTCACTGGTCAGATCGTCTTTCACTGAGCTTAATGGCCGTTATAACCATTTTAAGTGAAACCTATTCCTTAACCCTCTTTGACTGGAACTTTGGCTATTCATGGTACGGAGCCAATATACCCGTTTATCAATGGGCCGAGTTTATTGGTTTTAGTGGACTCAGTGCCGCTACCTTACTCTGTAACTTGCCTCTTTACATTGCCTGGCAGAAACGTAAAGAGATCAAAGGACAAGCCATTCTCGCCGCTGTCATTACCGGCTTCATATTTTTAAATGTCGGTGGTTTATGGCTTAAAGCCAGACTCCCGCAACCTGATGCCTCCTTTTCAACCTTATTAGTGCAAGCCAGCACTGAGAATTCAGAAAAGATGGCCGCTGAATTAGGTAAAGGCTATAGCCGGGAAATATTGAATCGTTATATTACCCTAACGGATGCAACACTTAAGAATAACAGTGACAGGAAAGTTGACTTTGCTCTGTGGCCAGAAACTGCTTTCCCCGCTTTACTGGGTGAACAATTTAAAAAAAATGCGTTGCCTGCCGCTCTTAGTGACTTCCTTCGCACTAGACAACTGGCTTTAATCACGGGTGCTTACAGCGTTGAAGAAAGCACACGACTCATCACTAACTCCCTATTTGTCTTAAATAAAGACGGAGAGATCGTTCCTCCTCATTACAGTAAAACCATTTTATTAGCCTTTGGCGAATACATACCGGGCGAACAGTTCTTCCCTCAAATTAGGGACTGGTTACCGGATACAGGTCAATTCGCCAGAGGTAAAGGCCCCACTGAGCTACTTCAATGGAATGGTTATAAAATGGGAGCTCAGATATGCTATGAAAGTTTATTTCCTGCATTCTCTCGCTCATTGGCTCAACTAGGTGCCGAATTTATCGTTAATGTCACCAATGACTCATGGTATGGCTCCTGGCAAGAACCTTATCAACACCTGTATATGACGCTTGCACGTGGCATAGAATTTCGTAGACCGGTGCTAAGAGTCACTAACACCGGAATTTCCACCGTCTCACTGGCTTCAGGGGAAATACTTAAACAATCTCCCATTCATCAGCCCTGGGCAGATATCTATCAGGTGCCTTATCTCAAGAATCCGCCAACAACCTTTTACCAATCCTGGTTCTGGTTGGTGCCTGGATTACTCTGGAGCAGCTTAGTAATCCTGCTAATTATAGGGTTTAAAAAACAGCGCGCTTAACAGCTCGCCATTTTATCCACGCTCATCCCACAGCTTATCCATTCGTTTAACCGATACTGGATAAGCTGTTTTTAGTTGTTGGGCAAACAGGGACACCCTGAACTCTTCCAATGCCCATCGAAACGGATCTTGCTCTGGGATAATCTGATTCTTCTTTGATTTCTTCTCAACATCATTCCAAAACCGCGTTGCATAACGATTAACTTCCTGACACTTTTGAGCATTATTATCAAACTTATCCAAACGGTATTGAATGGCCTTAAGATAACGCGGCATCGCTTTCAAGGCATAATAAGGCGTATGATGAATAAAGCCTCTATAAATCAACAAATCTACTTGTTGATTGATATCCTTAGCCAAAGGATCAATAGGCTTCAATAGCCGCTCAACGGTCTTTTTGATATCACCATACTGCGCCATGATTTCTAAAGTCAACTTCCCTGACTCATTAGCCAAACCCAATAAACCTGGCTTACCTTCTTGTAAACAGGCTTCAAAAGCCTCTTGAGTTCGCAGTTTTTTACCTTCTACAAATACACTGTAAAAGATTAAAAACAACATATCCTCTTTATAGGAGGCATTCTCACTTAATTGTCCGTTTGATAACGCTGGAATTAAAGGATGCTTGGGTAAACGATTATAGGTTAATTCAGCCACCGCAGATTGCGGCATATTCTTAAGGATATAAGTACCTTCTTTCTTTAAACGCAATTGAAACAAACGCATCAAACCTTGTTGATGTTGTAACGCTGCCTTTTGTTGGGTATCAAAAATACGCACCCCAACACTATCACCTTCATCAATAATCGCCGGAAAACCAATAAACGTTTGGCCTTTCTGGATAAATTGATAGGTGTCTGGCAAGTCATCAAAAGCCCATTGAATACAGCCCGTGAAATTAAGCTCATCCGTCGCTATTTGATCAAAACTATGCTCTGCCTTAATGGTATATTTCTGCTGGAGCTTCTTTAAGTCCCGACCATAATCCAGTAACTGACCTTGATCATCAATGACCCTAAAGTTCATCTTTAAGTGTTCAGTCAAGCCTTCAAAGCTCCAGGCATTCAATGGAATGGCTTCACCGGTCAGCTTTCTTAAGCGATAACCTAACCACTCCTGCAATAAGCCCTTAAAGTCCGGCTCTATCTCTAAACATTGCTTGACCATTTGTGGGACTGGCACAAAATGCTTTCTAATGTTCTTAGGCAATGCTTTGACTAAAGCCACACACTTTTCTTCTAACAACCCCGGCACTAACCAATCAAAAGGCTCCTGAGTCATTTGATTTAATTGATGTACCGGAATCAAGGCCGTCACCCCATCTTCATCATGCCCAGGTTCAAACCGATATTGTAGTTTGATTGTTAAGTTACCTATTTTTTTACAATCAGGAAAATCCCACTCATTTACATAGTCCTCATCCTTTTCGCGCGTTAAATCTTCTTTGGTTAAAAAGAGTAACTTAGGGTTAGCACGCTCAGCCGTTTTACGCCAGGTATCTAAGGTTACCCCACTGATAATCTCTGCGGGCAACTTGTGATCATAAAACTGATACAACCATTGCTCATCTTCAACCAGATCAACCCGTCGGCCTTTATGTTGAATAATTCCGACTTCTTCCAGCAACTTTTTATTAGCCACATAAAAAGGCGCATTACTGTGATAATCATAATCCACTAAAGCCGAACGAATAAAAATCTCACGCGCCGATTTAGGGTCTACATGATCATAGGGAATCTTGCGACCCGCTTGTAACGTTAAGCCATATAACAAGGTTCTGGCCGACACCATGCACCGTGCCGACTTCTTTTCCCAATGTGGATCATAATAATTATGCTTGACCAGATGACCGGCACAATGCTCAATCCATTCCGGTTCAATCCTGGCTACATTACGGGCATACACCTTACTGGTTTCGACTTGTTCAGCCGCCATAATCCACTTGGGTTTCAGTTTATGTAAACCAGAGCCCGGGAAAATAAAAAACTTAAGTCCACGTGCCCCCAAATATTCATAAGGTTCATGCCTAAAACCAATATTCGATAACAAACCAGTTAATAAAGCCCGATGGATCTTTTCATAACTCGCGTCATCAGTATTAGGGTGCAGCTTTAAATCCCCTTTGATGACTTGCATAATCTGCGCATGAATATCAAACCACTCACGCATACGGATATAAGATAAAAAGTTATCCGTACAATACTTTCTTAACTTACTATTCGATAAATGCTTTTTCTGAACCTCAAAGGTATTCCAGATATTCAACAGTGTTAAGAAGTCCGATTCAGGATGTCGAAACGCGACATGCTTAGCGTCTGCCTGTTGCATCTTATCGGCCGGTTTTTCACGAGGATCTTGCACACTCAAGGCTGACACAATAATAGCGACTTCCGTTAAGCAATGCTCTTCGGCAGCCGCTAATAACATTCTGGCTAACTTGGGATCAGTAGGCAACTTGGCTAACTGTTTGCCGACCTCTGTTAACTTACCTGACTTATCGAGCGCATTGACTTCATGCAAAACATTTTTACCATCCCGAATCATCTTGTCTTCAGGCGGTTCAATAAAAGGAAAATCTTCTATATCCCCCAAATTTAAGGCAATCATTTGTAAAATGACTGCTGATAAATTGGTTCGCATGATTTCGGGTTCTGTAAACTCCGGCCTCGCCAGATAATCATCATGTGAATATAGGCGAATACAAATCCCTTCAGCGACACGTCCACAACGTCCTGCCCGTTGATTGGCACTGGATTGAGAAATGCGTTCAATCGGTAAGCGCTGAATTTTACTGCGATGACTGTAACGACTGATACGCGCATGACCGGTATCAATCACACACCGAATACCCGGCACGGTTAATGACGTCTCTGCT
>CAIOMN010000239.1 GCA_903859415.1 uncultured Methylococcaceae bacterium | reverse complement strand
TTGTCAAACACGCCATACTCAAGTCCGCCGCCCAGCACCCAACCGGTCTGGGTGGTTGAGATGGAATAAGCGTTGGCACTTTTTTGTTCTTCGTTGTCATAATAAAGCCCCATACTGGCAAAGCTGACACCGGCGGTAATAAAAGGCAGAAAGCGGTCAATGGCATAACCTGTCCGCAGCCGCAAGGAACCTTGCAGGTTGTTACGGACATTGAAGCGGTCAAAAGCACCGGTACTTTGGTCAGTGTTAGTGTAGGTGCTACTGGTGGCCGGATAGCTAAAGTCGGCCTCACCACCGGATAATCTTCTTTACCATCAATGTTGCTCAGAGGGCCTTCAGGGTGACGCCAATCGGCCCCATTGACCCATTGCCACCAATATTCAAATCCTTTAGGAATGGCACATACCAATGAACCCGGCTTAAGACTTTCAGCGGGTGGCTGTTCAGATCCTGGCGGCAATTGCACCATTATATCCTCCATACGAGGCGGCGTTTCAGCCGTTGTTACATAATGGGTTACCTCTACAAAGCTTTTAAACTGGGCATTCGTGACTTCGGTCGTATCTATCCAAAACGGATCAACTTTAACCCAATGGGCGGGTTTTTCATCGGGTCTAGATAATTGTTTGTCACTCCCCATCATAAATTGTCCACCCGGTATCAAAACCATGCCCTGCGTAGCTGATACGTTTGAGGCATTAATTTGCGGCGTCTCCTTTGTCGGCGAAGCACTACCCGACTCATTGATTAAAACCAGGCAAGCTAAAGCCAATAAAGTCGGTACGCAGGAAAGGCGAGACATCCTAGAAATAAACGGTCTATTCATCATTTGGAAAATTAATCAATGTAGATTAAAACGTCAATGCGGCAGGCAATTTAATCCCATGTTTTTATTGATGATGCTCAAATCGCTCGCGTTAGTTAGACCGTCAAGATTGATGTCGTACCAACTGGAACCATTACCCGCGTGTATCAAGGTATTATAATTATAAATATCTAATGAGTTGACCAACAAATCCAGATTACCGTCACCCTGACATTCTTCAACACTTTCTTGATAAGAGTTGAGTGTCCCCAGAAGAGAAAAATAATTGATTTGTTCGATAGGCGTCAGTGGAGGCATGCCAATAGCAAGCCGATTGTTGCCTTCTCGATCTATTGCGGGTAGTGGGATATTTTGGTCGACTTTGTAAAACTCATCATTTTGAACATCTACACAGGCATTGGACGTTGCATCATAATTTTTAATATTATTGCGAACCAGTTTATAGTCAGCATTACGTATCGCAACAGCCGAAAGGGGGAGTATCGTAACAGGTGTTACAGGTTGAGTTCCACTTGCTTTATACAATTCTTGTTGAACCTCACAACAATAATTTACCTGTTTAGCTGGGGCAACAGCACCTGACCCCCACCAAACACCGCCATTATCCTGACAAACCGTTTTAGTAACGGGGATTTGAGAGCAACTACTACTGAACTGGCAAGGGCCATTGACCGTGCCGTTAGCTTGTAGATTTAAACCATCTTCAGTGTAATTAAAATGACGAATAGCCTGTTGCTGAGGATTTAAAAGATAAGGCAACATAGAAACGGAATCAAAGGGGCGAGTCACGCTTTTTTGAACATTTACCCCCCCTATCTCGCCAAATAATTGATAAACATCGGCAATATTAGTCATTTTTTCAACATCTCTATTAGGGCTATTGACTAATGGACCGGCTACAATCAATGGAACCCATACGCCGGTCTGATAGGCTGTACCTTTAGCTCGTTGCGGATCAAAAGGTTGTTTAACAGTATATCCTAGTGTGCCATTATCACCGACTATTACAATCATTGTATCTGTCGATGCTGGGTTATATTGCAGAGCTCCCAGATGGTCGCGCCTAGCAAGATCTGTGTCGATTAATAATCGCCCAATCTCCTCATCCATCGCTTCAATCATTTGGTTGCTCAATACCAACCACTGTTCAGAGGTTTTCGTGCAAGTAAAGCCATTCGTGTCCAGTGCAGAATAAGACAGTAGTGCGACTGGAGGTTGTTGTAAAGGCGTGTGGGCCGTAGCAAAACTAACAGTGGCCATCCAGGGAGTATTTTTAGGGCGGGTGTTGATCCATTTTATAGCGGCATCAACGGGGCCAACGCCACGAAAAGTTCGAGCGCGTTTATCAG
>CAIOMN010000238.1 GCA_903859415.1 uncultured Methylococcaceae bacterium | reverse complement strand
TCAGGAAAAATTGTTTTATCGATTGAAGATTAAAATAAAATCAGCACTGACATCATTCAATTGATATTCATCATATATAACTACACACATGATACAAAGATGATGCTTGCCCGTATTCATCTGCTTGATTTATGTATAATAGTCAGAAAGAATCCAAGCGTGATGATTACATATAGTGACCCCATAAAAATCTATGACCGATAAAACAAACAGATACAGTTCCAGCTCCAGTTCCAGTTCAAGATATAGCAACAAAAGACCACCAAAAAAGAGAACTTCAAGCTGGTTCAGAGATTTGTTCCTGATATCAACCGTTGTCAGTTTATTTATTTTTGCCAGTTATATTGGGTATCTCGATTTTAACGTTCGCCAACAATTCGAAGGCAAGCGATGGGCAATTCCAGCCAGAGTTTACGCTAACCCTGTTGAACTGTATGCTGGCATAGCTTTACCACCAGAAAAGCTTGAAGCACTTTTAAAGATGCTTAATTACCGGTATGACAATACGCTTGCTTCTGAAGGCAGCTATTTTAAAAATGGCTCACAAATTCAGATAAAGACGCGCTCATTCGCTTTTTGGGATCAGCAACAAGCCAGTACGCGCATCAAAGTCAACTTTACTGATTCAACGGTTACTCAAATTACGGATGCATCCAACGCCGAAGATATCGCTATCATCCGCTTGGACCCCGTACAGATTGGCAGTTTATACCCTAAAATAAAAGAAGACAGAATTCTAATAAAATTAGAAGAAGCCCCTCCAGCATTAACCAATGGCATCTTCGCATCAGAAGATAGAGATTTTTATAATCATTTTGGCATTTCACTGCGTGGCATAGCCAGAGCCTTCATGAATAATGTCATTTCAGGGAATATGGCCCAAGGGGGGAGTACCATTACCCAACAGTTAGTTAAAAACTTTTATTTAACTAACGAACGTCGTTTATCCCGCAAAGTAAAAGAAGCTTTAATGGCCTTTATTTTGGAATATCATTATTCTAAAAATGAGATTCTGGAAGCCTATCTTAATGAAATCTATTTGGGTCAAAATGGCCCAAATGCGGTTCATGGTTTTGGCTTGGCCAGTGAGTTCTATTTTGGAAATACTTTAAAAGATCTCCCGCTTGAACAAGTTGCATCCCTTGTTGCTTTAGTGCGTGGACCTTCTGAATATGACCCTCGACGCTTTCCTGATAGAGCGCTACAACGGCGCAATTTGATATTAGAACAAATGGCAGCTGAAGGTTACATAACAAAGGATGAAGCCTCAGAAGCGATTGCTAAACCGTTAAATGTTATTCCTCGCATGCAACATGCCTCAAATCGCTATCCGGGTTTTCTTGATCTGGTTAAACGCCAATTAAGACAGGATTATCGTGAAGAGGATCTTACCTCAGATGGTTTAAAAATCTTTACTACGCTCGATACTCAAGTCCAGGATATTATGGAAAATACCGTGGCTAACAAGCTAATTCAATTAGAAAAAACTCCGCACGCAAATGATCTCGAAACCGCGGTGATTGTAACAAGAAGAGATAGTGGTGAAGTGGTTGCCTTAACCGGTGGGAGAGAAAGCCTGGCCGGTGGATTTAATCGTGCACTGGATGCAGTGCGTCCGATTGGATCTTTGGTCAAACCGGCTGTTTATTTAACGGCTTTAGGTTTTCCAGATAAATACACGATGACGACTCCTGTACTTGATTCAACTATCGTTGTAAAAGGCGATAATGGTGTTAACTGGATTCCTAAAAACTATGATCACAAACTGCATGGCAGGATTCCTTTATATACAGCGTTGGCAAAATCATACAATTTAGCAACTGTCAGAGTAGGTATGGATGTCGGCTTGGACAATGTTGCCGATACTATAAAAAACATGGGGGTAACAAGACCTTTAGATCACTTCCCATCTTTGCTTCTTGGAGCGGCTTCACTAACCCCCATTGAAGTTACTCAAATGTATCAAACCTTAGCAGGTGATGGCTTTTCTACACCTATCAAAAGTATTAGAGCCGTCGTTAATTCGGATAATAAACAATTACAAAGCTACCCCTTTACTGTCAAACAAGCTATCGATCCAGCCGCTACATACATTGTAAATACCATGTTACAAGGTGTTATGCATGACGGTACTGGTCGCACTGCTTACGAAGAGTTTCCTAAAGACTATGGTCTGGTAGGAAAAACAGGGACTACTAATGATGCTAAAGATAGCTGGTTTGCAGGCTATACGGGTGATTATTTATCGGTAGTCTGGATAGGACGCGACGATAATAAACCAATTACTTTAACAGGTTCTACAGGAGCACTTCCAGTTTGGATAGCATTAATGAAACAAATTTCTGCGCAACCGGTTACTCTAATTCCACCTGACAATGTTACCTTAGCTGCAAGAGGTTGTGGGGGTGGCAAAAAGTATCCTTATATATCTGGCTCTGAGCCACGAGGCTACAGATCATGCGGCCATGAAGCGGTTGAACCTGTTGAGCAGATTGAAGCGGTTGAACCAGAAGACACAACACCTACTGACGTTTTTGAAAGTGATCCCGAAGAAACCATCACTGATCCTATCGAAAACAAAACTGATAAACAATAAATAATAGAAAACCATGCGTTCAATTAATTTTTTACGCCTAACTTTATTAGGCTGCTTACTATTTATAAATACACCGAGTTTTGCTGAAAACGAGCCAGTAAAGAAATTACAGGCATTTCTGCAATCGTCAAAATCATTAACGGCTGATTTCAAACAGGTACTGATTAATGAGGCAGGCAGTCCTTATCAAACCAGTTACGGTGTTTTTTATCTACAACGCCCGGGGAAATTTCGCTGGGATTATTTAAAACCCTTTCAACAACAAATCGTATCAAAGGAAGGGAAGGTCTGGTTTTATGATACCGATCTGGATCAAGTAACTATCAAAAACCTGGATGAATCTGTTGGCTCTACACCGGCATTACTTCTAAGTGGGAATATCTCTTTGGAAGATAACTTTACCATGAAGGATCAAGGGGTGGATGGCGACATGCAATGGATAAAGTTGCTCCCCAAAAACCAGGAAAGCAGTTTTAAATATATAGTGATTGGTTTAAATAAAGGTAACTTGAGCGGCATGGAATTAAGTGATAACTTTGGTCAGTTAACCCGTATTTATTTTTCCAACCTGTTGTTAAATCCGCCGATAAAACCCACCGTGTTCGAGTTTCAAATACCTAAGGGTGCAGATGTGTTTTCAAATTAATCAATGTTTGATGAATTAACAAAACCCTTAGCGGAGAGAATGCGACCGCAATCTCTTGGTGAGTACGTTGGTCAAACCCATATTTTAAAGCCAGGTAAGCCTCTTTATGAGGCTGTCATCTCTGGAAAACTGCATTCCATGATTTTCTGGGGCCCACCGGGTACTGGAAAAACCACATTAGCCAGACTTATTGCCAAGCATTCTGATGCTGAGTTCATGCCTATTTCTGCGGTATTATCAGGCGTTAAAGAAATTAGGGCGGCGGTGAGTGCAGCCCAAAAAATTCAACTTGAACAACACAGACGTACCATATTATTTGTCGATGAAGTCCATCGGTTTAATAAATCTCAGCAAGATGCCTTTTTACCCCATGTAGAAGATGGCACGGTGTATTTTGTTGGGGCAACCACTGAAAATCCCTCATTTGCACTTAATAATGCACTCTTGTCCAGAGCCCGCGTTTATGTTTTAAATGCACTCACACCAGATGATTTAAAGACCCTGATTGATAAAACCTTAAGCGACCGATTGAAAGGATTGGGTGATCTGGGCATAGAAATGTCCGACGACATTAAAAATCTATTTGCTGAAGCTGCGGATGGCGATGCCAGAAAGCTCTTAAACTTGCTTGAAATTGCTGTCGAACTGGCTGCATCAAAAAATAGCACAACGATTAATGAAGCCAGTGCACAAGAGGTTCTGACCGGCGGTGTTAGGCGCTTTGATAATCAGGGTGAAGAATTTTATAACCAGATTTCTGCTTTACATAAATCAGTCAGAGGCAGTTCGCCTGATGCCGCACTGTACTGGTTGTGTCGTATGATGGATGGGGGTTGTGACTTGGCTTATTTAGCCAGACGCATTGTAAGAATGGCTTCAGAGGATATTGGTAATGCGGACCCTAGAGCCTTACAAATAGCTATTAATGCTTGGGAAGCACAAGAACGCCTGGGCAGTCCTGAAGGCGAATTGAGCCTAGCGCAAGCTGTTGTGTATTTAGCCTGCGCCCCTAAAAGCAATGCCGTCTACATGGCTTATAAGGCTGCTAAACTGGATGCTCAACGAAGTGGTAGCTTGGGTGTACCAGTGCACTTAAGAAATGCACCGACAAAACTCATGCAGTCTTTGGATTACGGTAAACAGTACCGTTACCCACATGATGAGCCAGAAGCTTATGCAGCGGGAGAAACCTATTTCCCCGATCAACTGGTCGGTACTCGTTATTACCAACCCGTTGATCGGGGTTTAGAAATTAAAATCAAAGAAAAATTAAAACACTTGCAAGGCTTAGACAAAAACTAACCGCTAAGCAATTGTATAGTCATCCTCTAATAATTTTGCATGGGCCGCAGCCAGTCTGGCAATCGGTATCCTTGGTGCTGAACAGGACACGTAGTTCAACTTAATATGATGGCAAAAGCGAATCGATTGAGGATGTCCACCCTGTTCACCACAAATTCCTATCGAAATATCTGGACGAGTTCGGTGACCAGAATCAGACGTCATTTTCATTAATTGCCCAACGCCCTTAGCGTCCAGCACTTCAAATGGATTGTCTTCAAGCAGTCCGGTTTCATTGTAAAGAGGCAAGAACTTGTTTTCTGCATCTTCCCTAGAAAATGAAAATGTTGCTTGAGTTAAGTCGTTGGTACCAAATGAGAAAAACTCGGCCACTTTTGCCAACTCAGCTGCCCGCGTACACGCCCTGACAGTTTCAACCATGGTTCCAAATTTAAACTCTAAGACAATACCATACTGTTTTTCAACTTCTTCCTGAATTTGATCCACGTAGACCTTAACTGCTTTTAACTCGTTTACAGTAATCACCTGAGGCACCATAATTTCAGGCAATATTGGCGTACCTTCCTTTATACAGAGTGCGGCTGCTTCCAGTATGGAGCGAACCTGCATCTTATAAATTTCTGGATAAGTCATACCTAAACGAACTCCACGATGGCCTAGCATGGGATTCACTTCATATAACTCTTTTACCTTCTTGAGCATCAATTCCTTTTTAGCGATGGCTTTATTAATGACATCCTCATTTAATTGATTAAACGGGACAGGAAGATTAATTTGTGAGCCTAAGGTATCCAAAACCACTTGTTGCCCTTGTATCATCACTTTATAGGACTTTAAAGCTTTTATTTCATCCTCTAACTGATGTTCACTCGGTAAAAACTCATGCATCGGTGGATCCAGCAAGCGCACCGTCACAGGGAAAGGTGACATAGCCTCAAAGATTTGTTTAAAATCATCACGTTGAATCGGTGATAATTTATCAAGAGCGGCTTCTCTGGCTTCTTTATCATCGGCCAAAATCATATCAATCACTAAAGGCAATCGATCAGACGCATTAAACATGCGCTCAGTTCTGCACAAGCCAATACCTTTTGCACCGTAACTCAGTGCGATACGCGCACGTTCAGGTGTATCCACATTGGCATGTACTTCTAGCTCTGCAAACTCATCTGCCCACGCTAATAAGGTTTTCAACTCATCAGAAAATGAGGGCTCAATCGTTGCAATCTTGCCTAAATAAATAAGACCCGTACTGCCATCTATGGTAATAATATCGCCTTCCCGGATATGCAACTCACCGATCACAGCCTGACGTGATGTCACATCAATCTTAATGTCTTCAGCTCCTGCAATGCAGGCTTTGCCCATGCCTCTAGCAACCACTGCCGCGTGAGAGGTTTTACCCCCACGACTGGTCAAAATACCCTGAGCCGCAAAAAAGCCATGAATATCTTCAGGCTTAGTTTCTTCTCTAAGTAAAATAACCTTTTCACCGGCGCGTCCCATCAATTCAGCAGTATCAGCATCAAACACGCATTTTCCAAAAGCGGCACCGGGTGAAGCCGGCAGACCTTGGGCAACTGGAAAGGCTTTATGATGAGGGTCCAATTGGGGATGTAACAGTTGTTCCAATAATTCCGGATTAATTCTTAATAAGGCTTGCTCTTTACTGATAAGCCCTTCAGAAACCATTTCTACGGAAGTACGAACCATCGCCACAGCATTCATTTTGCCGTTACGCGTTTGCAGGCAATACAACTTGCCGCATTCAATCGTATATTCGTAGTCCTGTACTTCGTGATAATGTGCTTCAAGTTTATTACGCAAATCAACCAATTGCTTATAAAGATCAGGCATTTCAGCGGCTAACTCTTGCACCGGCTTTGGTGTCCGAATACCCGCCACCACATCTTCACCTTGGGCATTGACTAGATATTCACCATACATTTCATTGGTGCCAGTACCCGGATTACGCGTGAAACCGACACCGGTCGCACAATCATTACCTCGATTACCAAAGACCATAGCCACTACGTTAACCGCTGTTCCATTCGCTATTTTAGGTGTAATGTGAAACTCGCGACGATAATCAACGGCTCGTTTACCAGTCCATGAATTAAAGACCGCCTTGATAGATAACTCTAGTTGTTCATAAACATCTTCAGGAAACGGTCTGCCTGTCTCTTCTAACACCACCTGAAGAAATAACTCACTAATCTGGCGTAAGTGTTCAGCATCAAGACCAATATCTGCTTTAATCCCTGCCTGCTTTTTTATCGCATCAAAATGTAAATCAAACTTTTCATCAGCAATACCTAGAGCCACTTTGCCAAATAACTGAATAAATCGGCGATAGGCATCATAAGCAAATCGAGCATCACCCGTCTGTTTAATAAGCCCCATTAAGGTCTGACTATTAAGTCCTAAATTTAAGATAGTGTCCATCATGCCCGGCATTGAAATAGCCGAACCGGATCGAACAGAAACTAAAAGGGGATTATCGCTATCCCCAAATAACTTACCTGTTAATGACTCAATTTCTGAAACATGGATCTTAACATCGGACATTAAGCCATCAGGTAATTGATGACTTTCAAGATAATCAAGGCAGGTTCGTGTAGTAATAACAAAACCGGGTGGAACATTAAGACCTATTTGAGTCATTTCACACAAATTGGCACCTTTGCCACCCAGCAAGACTTTGTTTTTTCCGTCCCCTTGCAGGAAAGAATAGATATATTTTTCAGTCATATTTTTCTCAAAATTATTAATAGTAACTAATCTCTACTGGGCGGCGGTGGAGCTAATACAACTCTTGAACCATTGGACTCTGCGGCACTGACAACCCCTGCGGCTTCCATCGCTTCTATCATGGTAGCCGCACGATTATAACCCACCTTAAATCGGCGTTGCACACTCGATATTGATGCCTTGCGCGACTCAGTCACAAACATCACGGCTTCATCATATAAAGCATCATTCTCCGAATTATTACTACTTTCACCACTCATGTTAAATCCATCGCTAGAATCAGAAGATTCTCTCGTTATTTCTTCCAGATAATCGGGTGGTGCCGTTTGTTTTAAGAACTCAACAACACGATGTACCTCATGGTCATCAACAAAAGCCCCGTGCGCACGAATAGGAATACTGGTACCTGACGGTAAAAATAACATATCACCATTACCTAATAATGCCTCAGCCCCCCCTTGATCCAGGATGGTACGAGAATCAATCCGAGAGGAAACCTGAAAAGAAATGCGGGTCGGCACGTTCGCTTTTATCAATCCTGTTAAAACATCAACCGAAGGACGCTGCGTTGCCAAAATTAAATGAATACCTGCGGCTCTAGCCTTTTGAGCCAAACGGGCAATTAACTCTTCAACCTTTTTACCGACAATCATCATCATATCGGCTAATTCATCGATAACAATGACAATACTAGGTAACTTGGTCAGCACTGGAAACGATTCTCCCTCTTCCAATGGATTTAGCAATTGGAAAATGGGATCTCTGATGGTCTCCCCTCTTGCCGTTGCCTCATCAATCAAGTGATTAAATCCAGCCAGATTTCTAACGCCCATTTTTGACATCAACTTATAACGTCTTTCCATTTCAGCAACCGCCCAGCGCAAGGCATTGCTGGCTTCTTTCATATCAGTAACAACGGGGGTCAATAAATGTGGGATACCTTCATAAACAGAAAGCTCAAGCATTTTTGGATCGATCATGATCAATCGAACTTCTTGAGGGGTCGCTTTAAAAAGTAAACTTAAAATCATCGTATTGATAGCCACTGATTTCCCTGATCCGGTTGTACCCGCAACCAGTGCATGAGGCATTTTTCCCAGATCTGCAACTAAGGGGACTCCAGCAATATCTTTACCCATAGCCAGGGTCAGCAATGATTTCGCATTTTCAAAAGGCGCGGAAACAAGTAACTCGCGAAGCGTTACCATTTCCCGCTCTCTATTAGGAATTTCGAGGCCTACAACTGATTTTCCAGGAATGATCTCAACTATCCGTACACTAGTGACCGATAGTGCTCTCGCCAAGTCTTTAGATAATCCACAAATACGACTGACCTTTACACCCGCCGCTGGCTGCAACTCAAAACGGGTAATAACTGGACCGGGGTGAAAATCAACAACGACTACTGACACGTTAAAATCAGCAAGAATATCTTCAACTAATCGAGACATTTCTTCCAGATCAGCTTGAGAATATCCAATAACCCGGGTATCCCTTTGATCAAGCAACTCCAAAGAAGGTAAAACACCTTCACTCATATGACTATAGTTAGATGCAGCATGCTTTTGTGGTTTATAGAAAGGAATGCTCTTTTCAATCGGAGCAGTATTTTGTCCTACACTACGCTCTACTTTGACTGGTGTTTTTTTCTTGGTAACCGATTTTTCAACAAGTGAGTCAAACGACTGAATAGAGTTTTTTATTGGCTCTTTTGGATCCTCTGTAGACATGAATCCCAGAAATTGAAATGCAGCAACAGTATACCCTCCGATGAGATCAATAAATCCAATCCAGGACAAATCAGTCGCTAGTGTAATACCCGATAATAAAAGCACAATCAGGAATAACGTTGCGCCTGAATTTCCAAACAAAACGAGCACGGCATCACCTGTTTCCTGGCCTAAAATACCGCCAGTGCCTAACGGAAGTTCAATACCTACCCTTAATAAATACAAATACAATAAAGCAGCGCTAGCCACAATGGTTGCTATTGACCCTAGCCACTGCAGAACCGTTGTTATTTTTTGCTGTTTTTGTCTTATTCGAGCGTATAACAAGTACCCATGCCAACAAATAATAATTGGAAATAAGTATCCGCATAAACCAAAAAAGCTCAGTGTAAAATCGGCCAGCCATGCTCCAGAAAGTCCACAGGCATTAACTACCTTCTGACCTGTCCCGCTGTGCGTCCACCCTGCATCCTCATTACTAAACGTGACTAGGGAAATTAAGAAAAATACTGCAACCGCAAAAAAAACTAAAATAGCAATTTCACGTAACCCTCGAAACGTTTTTTCTTCCATTACAGCAGACATAGATTATGGCTCTAGATAAATTGGGATTAATTATAGGAGGAATATAATTCGATTACCGGATATTCTACATTATTATCGATTACAAAAAAATCCCACTTAATTTTTAACTTAAAAACGTTTGTTAATACAATAACATTTACGAAACAATCATTCCCCCTCATAATTATACAAATTTTACTAATCGAGAGTTCTTATGACTACTTCCAAACATTGCCGACTTCTTATTCTTGGCTCTGGCCCAGCTGGCTACACCGCTGCTATTTATGCTGCACGTGCTAATTTAAAACCAGTCATCATTACAGGGATGCAACAAGGTGGCCAATTAACGACTACAACAGAAGTTGATAACTGGCCAGGTGATGTTGAAGGCTTACAAGGCCCAGACCTTATGGAAAGAATGCGCCTCCACGCTGAACGCTTTGATACTGAAATTATTTTTGATCATATCCATACCACAGACCTCACCTCTAAACCATTTATTTTAACTGGCGATTCTGGCTCTTACACCTGTGACGCGTTGATTATTGCGACTGGGGCATCCGCACGTTATTTAGGCTTAGACTCCGAAGAAGCGTTTAAAGGTCGTGGTGTCTCTGCCTGCGCAACTTGTGATGGTTTCTTTTATCGCAATAAACCCATCGCAGTTATTGGTGGTGGAAATACTGCCGTCGAAGAAGCCCTGTATTTAGCCAATATCGCCTCAAAAGTCACTGTTATCCATCGTAGAGATAAATTCCGTTCTGAAAAAATCCTTTCCGACAAACTCATTGAAAAATCAAAGGGTGGCAATGTCGTTATTGAATGGAATTCATCATTAGACGAAGTTTTGGGTGATGAAATGGGCGTTACCGGGATCAGAATTAAAAATGCACTTGATGAATCAACCAAAGATTTGGATGTACACGGTGTCTTTATTGCCATTGGTCACACCCCAAATACAGGTATTTTTGAAGGCCAATTAGAGATGGATCATGGCTATATCAAAGTACGCAGCGGTATCACTGGAAATGCGACAGCTACCAGTATTGAGGGCGTTTTTGCAGCGGGTGACGTGATGGATTCTGTTTATAAACAGGCAATAACCTCAGCAGGTTCTGGATGTATGGCGGCTCTGGATGCTGAAAAATATCTTGATGAGTTAGTTTAGAATAGCTGATCTAATAACTTAAGCCTGTATAGGGATCAAAATCATTGAAACCCTATACAGGTCAACTTTTCCCAGCATTTTATAACTAGAAACAATTTTACCTCTTAAACGCATGCAAATAGTAGCCCTTGATCCTGACAGACCAGAGCAGGACTTTCCTGATTTGGATATGGCCTTGCGGGACCCAAACGGCTTACTTGCCATTGGTGGCTGCCTATCTCAAACACGTTTATTAAGTGCCTATCGACAAGGTATATTTCCTTGGTATAACCCTGATGAACCTATTCTTTGGTGGTCTCCCAATCCTAGATTAGTCTTATTGCCAAACCAACTCATCATTTCGCGAAGCTTAAAAAAAACACTTAGACGAAATACCTTTGTCGTCACTTTCGATAAAGCATTTCAGGAAGTCATTACTGCGTGTGCAAATCTTCGTGAAGAAAGTACAGGCACATGGATAACTGAAGACATAAA
Organism: uncultured Methylococcaceae bacterium; assembly: GCA_903859415.1. Taxonomy (GTDB): domain Bacteria; phylum Pseudomonadota; class Gammaproteobacteria; order Methylococcales; family Methylomonadaceae; genus Methylobacter_C. The sequence continues at coordinate 22,957 of CAIOMN010000238.1, read as the reverse complement.
TCAAGCTTATACTGACTTGCATAAAGCGGGTTATGCACATTCAGTTGAAACATGGCTAAATGGCCAATTAGTTGGTGGACTTTATGGTGTTGCGATAGGACAGGTTTTTTTTGGTGAATCCATGTTTCACCGTGCAACAGATGCATCAAAAGTGGCTTTTGTTCACTTGGTTGAACATCTTAAACAATGGGAATACCAGTTAATTGATTGCCAAGTTCACACCTCCCATTTATCAAGTCTTGGCGCTACAAACTGCTCCAGAAATGAATTTAAGAACTTACTTAATAAATACTGTGAACGTCCAGCCAATCCATCAGCCTGGCTCTCTACATGAAGTCTATTCCACTATTATTAAGTCAGAAACACCCTTGCAGTTACCTTGAAAATCATCAAGCTCAATCCCTGTTTGTACATCCAGTTTACCCAATAACCCCATTCGTGTATGCTCAACTATTGGCACAAGGATTTCGTCGCAGTGGTGATCAAGTTTATAGCCCACATTGCCATCATTGCTCTGCCTGCCAACCCATTAGATTAGAAGTTAATAAATTTAAACCCAACCGAAATCAAAAACGTTGTTTAAGTAAAAATATTAATACTCAAGCGATTATTAAGACTCCTGTTTTTGAGCAAGCTCATTACGATATGTATCTGCGATATCAAATGGCTAGACACAATGAGAGCGCAATGGCTAGCTCAAGCCCAGAAGATTATCTCAGCTTTCTTGGCAGCTCATGGTGTAAAACAGTCTTTGTAGAATTTACTATTAATAATGAACTAGCCGGTATAGCTATTGTTGATCAGTTTGATGAAGCTTGGTCTGCAGTGTACACTTTTTTTGAACCTAAGTTCTCAAGTTACAGCTTAGGTGTCTATGCCGTTTTATGGCAAATTGAACAAGTCAAGCAGCAACAAAAGGAATTTTTATATCTAGGATTCTGGATCAAAGAGTGCAAAAAAATGTCTTATAAAAGTGATTACCAACCTATGCAGTTACTCATTGATACCGAATGGGTTGAAATAACAAATAGATAAAAACAAATACCTAGAGTAGTTGTATTGTTAAAAACAAGATTATGCTATAATCAGCGGCTTTAATTACTAAGGCTAATAAAAATGGCAAAAGAAGATCAAATTGAAATGGAAGGTAAAGTGATAGACACTCTTCCTAACACCATGTTCCGTGTCGAACTTGAAAACGGGCACGTTGTAACAGCTCATATTTCAGGCAAAATGCGCAAACACTATATCAGAATCCTGACCGGCGACAGCGTAAAAGTCGAAATGACCCCCTATGATTTAACCAAAGGCCGAATCACTTTCCGTATGCGCTAACCTCATTATAACAATGAGTGTTAGTGCATACTTCGTTGTTTAAGCAAAACCTCTCTTTTAAGAGTTAGCTTCAGAAATAGCCAACTCATTACTTTCAATAGCAAAAGCTATATCATCATTTTCCACATAAATTCTGACATGACCACCCTGCGCGAGCTTGCCAAACAGCAAGTCATTAGCTAGAGGCTTCTTGATCTTTTCTTGAATTAATCGCGCCATTGGCCTTGCGCCCATTTTTGGATCGCAACCATGTTCAGCCAACCACAATCGGGCATTTGCATCTAACGCTAAAGTAACCTGCTTTTCAGCAAGCAACCCTTCCAGCTCAAAAATAAATTTATCTACCACATGACCGACAATTGAAATATCCAAGGGTTTAAATTGAATAATCGCATCTAAACGATTACGGAACTCTGGCGAAAAACCTTTTTCTATAATTTTCATACTATCCGTTGCGTGGTCTTGCTGGGTAAACCCGATAGAAGCACGACTTCCCTCTTCAGCACCCGCATTGGTCGTCATCACCAATATAATATTCCTAAAATCTGCTTTGCGGCCATTATTATCAGTCAGCGAACCATGATCCATTACTTGTAATAACAAATTAAATACATCTGGGTGCGCTTTTTCTAATTCATCCAGTAACAACACCGCATGTGGATGTTTAGTCACCTGCTCTGTCAACAACCCCCCCTGATCAAACCCAACATAGCCAGGAGGTGCACCGATTAATCGTGAAACCGTGTGACGCTCCATATACTCAGACATGTCGAATCGAATCAACTCCACCCCAAGCACCTTAGCCAATTGACGAGTTACTTCGGTCTTGCCTACACCCGTAGGCCCAGCAAATATAAAGGAACCAATTGTCTTTTGAGTATCTCGAAGTCCCGCTCGTGATAATTTGATTGCTGAAGCTAATGCTGAAATAGCTTCATCCTGACCAAACACCAACATCTTAAGATTCTTTTCAAGATTAGCCAGTTTATCTATATCGTTAGAAGAAACTGATTTTGCCGGTACACGAGCAATTTTTGAAACAATATCTTCTATTTCAGCGACATCAATGGTTTCTTTTCTATCCGCTTCAATCGTCATCCTCTGCTTGGCACCCGCCTCATCAATAACATCAATAGCCTTATCTGGCAAATGTCTATCAGTTATGTAACGATCCGATAACTCGGCTGCGACACGCAAAGCATCAGCCGAATACTTAACATTGTGATGTTCTTCAAAACGTGACTTAAGACCTTTTAATATCAAAATAGTATCTTCAACAGAAGGCTCAACCACATCTACCTTTTGGAAGCGACGCGCCAACGCATGATCTTTCTCAAAAACCCCTCGATACTCCTGATACGTCGTCGAACCAATACAGCGTAACTGCCCAGAAGCAAGCACTGGTTTAATCAGATTTGAGGCGTCCATAACACCACCAGAAGCAGAACCGGCACCAATAATGGTATGGATTTCATCAATGAATAAAATAGACTCAGGTTCTTTTTTTAGCTGATTCATTAAAGACTTAAGCCGCTTTTCAAAATCCCCCCGGTATTTGGTCCCCGCGACCAACGACCCTAAATCTAAGGAATAGATAACACTTTTCATCAAAATCTCGGGTACATCACCTTCGACAATTCTTTTGGCTAATCCTTCTGCGATAGCCGTCTTACCAACACCGGCCTCACCGACCAATAAAGGATTATTTTTACGGCGTCGACACAATGTCTGAATAGTACGCTCAAGCTCAAGCTCTCTACCAATTAATGGATCTATTCGACCTTGTAATGCTTCATTATTAAGGTTAGTCGTATATTTATCTAAGGGACTACCTGATTCACTGTCGGCCTGATTTGTTTCAGAAGCCAGCTCATTGGAGTCTTCATGACCCTGGTCAGTTTTCGAAATGCCATGAGCCAAATAATTGACCACATCAAGTCGAGATATATCTTGCTTGTTTAATAAATAGACAGCATGTGAGTCCTGCTCGCTAAACAGTGCAACAAATAAATTAGCACCTGTTACTTCTTTTTTATCAGAGGCCTGCACATGAAAAACAGCTCGCTGCAAAACCCGCTGAAAGCCCAGGGTTGGCTGAGTTTCCCTCTGCACCCCCAAAGGAATCAAAGATATAGTCTCATCAATAAACTGTGTTAACTGATCATGCAAGGCTTTCATATCACATCCACAAGCTTTCATGATTACTTCTGCAGCACTGTTATCAAGTAATGCAAGCAATAAATGCTCAACAGTAATAAATTCATGACGCTTATCATGTGCGTTTTTAAAAGCTGTATTTAACGTAACTTCAAGTTCTTTACTTAACATAAGCGCTCCAAAATTTACACTGCTTCCATTGAACACATCAATGGATGTTGATTTTCCCGTGAATAATCATTAACGATATACACTTTTGTTTCTGCAACGTCTTTAGAATATATACCACATACACCCACCCCCTGAGTATGAATTTGTAACATAACCTGCGTTGCCTTGTCTTGAGGCATAGAAAAGAAATTCATCAAAATTTCGATAACGAAATCCATAGGAGTAAAATCATCATTCAATAAAATAACTTTATATAAAGGCGGTCTTTTTAACTGCGGCTTAGCCTCTTGCACAGCCAAGTCATCGTCATTAAACTTAAGTGGATCAAAATCTGACATATATAATCTAAATTAAAATACATTGAGCGTTCGAGATAGTGTCAATACTAGTGTATTTCAAGCCCAGCCACATAACAAATTAAATTACAAAAAATCAAAAGGTACTCAAACACTATTTAACACCTAAACTTTAACTTTACTCTTTTTATTTTTTTTTACCAACATAAGTTCTTAATATCTAGTAACATATCCCTCTTTTTAAAACTGGAAATCACCAATGGTTTGGAAACCACATGTTACTGTTGCGGCAGTTATAGAACGAAATAATCGATTCTTACTCGTTGAAGAAGAAACACCTCGCGGCTTACAACTTAATCAGCCCGCTGGGCATTTTGAAAAAGACGAAGATCTTATAGATGCGATCAAAAGAGAAGTTAATGAAGAAACAGCATGGCACTTCGAACCATCTGATATTATTTCATTGCAACTTTGGCGTAGAAACCCAGAATCTCCAACCTTCATTAGAATTTGTTTCTCTGGCAACTGTCACAGTTACAATCCTGATCAACCCTTAGATGACGGCATAATTACAACTCACTGGTTAACACGTGATGAAGTTGCCTTACAACAACATCGCTTGCGTAGCCCCTTAGTACTTATCAGCATTGACGAATACTTAAGTGGACATAGATACCCTTTGTCGCTATTAAAATCATTTTTAGATCTTGATAATGAGTAAAAACATAATTGTCGGTATGTCTGGCGGTGTTGATTCATCCGTAACCGCCTTACTACTCATGGAACAAGGCCATCAGGTCAGCGGTTTGTTCATGAAAAACTGGGAAGAAGATGACGGTACAGAATACTGCACGGCTATGGAAGACCTGGCTGATGCCCAACAAGTTTGTGACAAGCTAGGTATACCGCTCAAAACCGTTAATTTTGCAACCGAATACTGGGATGAGGTATTTGAAGTATTCCTTTCCGAGTTTAAAGCGGGTCGGACTCCAAATCCAGACATCCTATGCAACAAACATGTTAAGTTTAAGGCGTTCTTAAACTATGCGATTGATGACTTAGGTGCAGACTACATAGCGACCGGCCATTACGCACGCATTGCAACAAAACCGGATAACGATTATGAATTCCAGCTTTTAAAAGGTCTCGACCCCAATAAAGAACAAAGCTATTTTCTTTATACCTTAGGACAAAAGGCGCTATCCAAAACACTGTTTCCTATCGGCCATCTACACAAACCAGAGATAAGAAAATTAGCCGATAAAGCGGGTTTCGCAAATAGTCGAAAAAAAGACAGCACAGGAATATGCTTTATAGGTGAACGTAAGTTTACTGAATTTCTGCAACGTTATCTCCCCACGCAACCCGGAGAAATGCGTACCCCAGAAGGCCAATACATTGGAAAGCACGTTGGCTTAATGTATTACACCTTAGGCCAGCGTCAAGGATTAGGTATTGGCGGTGTTAAAAACGCCCCTGATGAACCTTGGTATGTACTGGATAAAGATCTTGAAAACAACATCCTACTCGTTGGCCAGGGTCATGATCATCCGCTTATGTTGCATAATACCCTGGAAGCCAGTCAACTGGACTGGTGTAACAATAAGACCTTAACCGAACCGATACGTTGTGGCGCAAAAACCCGCTATCGCCAAGCGGATCAATCTTGCTTATTAGAGCCATTGAATCATGATCGTTGCCGGGTAACTTTTGACGAACCCCAAAGAGCGATCACACCCGGACAATCCGTTGTCTTTTATAACGGTGATATTTGTTTAGGCGGCGGCATTATCGAAAGCAAATATAATAACTAAGAAACATTACCTCAGTATCAGGACATAAATTATGACTAATTTTGCTTTAACCGCAATCTCACCAATCGATGGCCGTTATGCCAATAAAGTAGAAGATCTTCGCCCCATATTCAGTGAATACGGACTCATACGCTATCGGGTATTAGTTGAAATACGCTGGCTACAAACCTTAGCTAACCACCCGCTTATTATTGAAGTTTCTCCTTTCAGCGCCACTGCGAATAACTTGTTGGATAGTATTATCGATAACTTTTCTGAATCTGACGCACAGCGTGTCAAAGACATAGAAAAGACAACTAACCACGATGTTAAAGCGGTTGAATATCTACTAAAAGAAAAAATTGCTGGTTGCGATGAACTGGAACAGGTGAGTGAATTTATTCATTTTGCCTGCACCTCAGAGGATATTAATAACTTGTCTTACGCCTTAATGCTCAAAGAAGGTCGAGATGTCATCCAAACTCAAATAAGTGATTGTATAGACGCGCTCAGAAAATTGGCCCTGGAAACGGCGGATCAACCCTTGCTGTCTCGAACTCACGGACAATCAGCAACACCCACCACCGTTGGCAAAGAGTTCGCTAACGTTGTCGCACGTATGTCACGTCAACAACAACAACTTCAAGCGGTTTCCCTATTAGGCAAGATAAATGGTGCCGTGGGTAACTATAATGCGCATTGTGTTGCCTACCCAGACGTTGATTGGGAAGCGTTTTCAAAAAACTTTGTCGAGTCCTTAGGTTTACAATGGAACCCTTACACCATTCAAATTGAACCACACGATTATATTGCCGAGTTTTTCCATACCTTATCGCGTTTTAATACCATATTATTAGACTTTGATCGTGATATATGGAGCTACATCTCCTTAGGTTATTTCAAGCAAAGGACCATTACCGGTGAAATTGGCTCATCAACCATGCCGCATAAAGTCAATCCAATCGACTTTGAAAATTCAGAAGGAAACTTAGGGATTGCTAATGCTTTATTCTCATTTCTAGCCGAGAAACTACCCGTCTCTCGTTGGCAAAGAGACTTAACAGATTCAACAGTTTTAAGAAATATCGGTGTAGGGATTGCTCATACCAGTATTGCAATCCAGGCCAGTTTAAAAGGAATATCCAAACTTCAAATCAACACGGATGCCATTGAAGCAGACCTGAATGCCAACTGGGAAGTACTTGCTGAACCCATACAAACAGTCATGAGACGTTATGGCATTGAAAAACCATACGAGAAATTAAAAGAACTCACGCGAGGACAGCGCATTACGCCTGAGCAATTACAAGTATTTATTGAAAAACTAGAAATCCCTGCAGAAGCTAAAGCAACATTACTGACATTAACCCCACGTAATTACACAGGCTATGCTGAAAAACTCGCTAGAGAAATTTAATATCAGGTGGGCAGTTATTGCCCACCGCTTCTTTGCACTCATTGAATGCTGCAAAAACAAACTAACTTACATAACCGTTATGCACCATTGCCAGACTCTAAGCCTTCAACACGTTGAAAGCCTCTGGGCAAAGCAATACCTCGTTTGGCACGGGTACTCGTGTAATGTGCTATATCAGCTGTTTTTAGCAACAAAAATCGCTTACCCGAAAGCACTTTTAACGTAGCATTCTCTGGGATTGATAAGACTGAAACTACATAATCTTTTTCAGACTGTAAATCTAATGGCGGGATTTGTATCAGCTTATTACCTTTACCTCTCGCTAATTCAGGCAAATCCGCCACAGGAAAAATCAATAATCGACCTTGCAGGGTAACAACCGCCAACAACTCCGACTCATCCTGAACAGGTACAGGCTTTAATGCTTTAGCTCCGTCTGGTAACGTAATTAATAATTTACCCGCTTTATTCTTACTGGCTAAGTCTTTTAACTGAACCCTAAAACCATAACCATAATGACTGGCTAACACATACCAATCCTCAGGATTACCTGTTAACAAATGAGTAAACAGTGCGCCTGAAGGTGGATTTAACCGTCCGGTTAAAGGCTCACCCTGGGTACGTGCCGACGGCAAGTCATGAGATGAAGTGCTATAAGAACGTCCCGTAGAATCCAATAAATAAATGGCTTGTGTTGAACGACCTTTTACCGCATCCAGTAAACTATCACCCGAACGATAATTTAAGCTTTCCACCTCAATATCATGGCCTTTAGCGGCTCTTATCCAACCTTTTTGAGATAGGATAATCGTCAACGGCTCATTACTAATTAATGCGGTGGTTTCTAAAGCAACAGCGGCATCTCTTGAAACAATAGGCGAACGACGATCATCACCATATAACTCAGCATCCCGTTCAATCTCTTTTCGAATTAAGCGATTTAATAACAGCTTTGAGGCTAAAGTCTTCTCCAATGCTGCCCGCTCTTTTTCCAAGGCATCTTGTTCACCCCGAATTTTCATCTCTTCAAGCTTGGCAAGATGCCGCAACTTTAGTTCTAATATCGCTTCAGCCTGGCTATCAGTTAAGCCAAATCGCTGCATTAAGACAGGCTTTGGATAGTCTTCATTACGAATAATTGCAATGACCTCATCAATATTCAGATAGGCAATTAATAAGCCATCCAGAATGTGTAGTCTCGCTAAAACCTTATCCAAGCGATACTGTAGACGTCTTCTTACGGTTTCAGTTCTAAAACTCAGCCATTCAACCAGAATATCTCTTAGACCTTTAACCTTAGGTCGACCATCCAAGCCTATCATGTTCATATTGACACGATAGCTCTTTTCCAAATCTGTCGTGGTAAATAAATGTGACATAACTGCATCGACATCAATACGCTTAGATTTAGGAATGATCAATAAACGGGTAGGATTTTCATGATCAGACTCATCTCTGAGATCCTCAATCATCGGCAATTTCTTCGCCAACATTTGTGCCGCTATTTGCTCCATCAACTTTGCACCAGACACTTGATGAGGCAATGCGGTTATTACAATAGTGCCATCTTCCTGTTCATAAATAGCACGCATTTTTATCGAACCACCACCGGTCAGATACATCTTTTGTATTTCTTCGGCAGAGGTAATAATCTCTGCCTCGGTCGGATAATCAGGGCCTTTGATATACTTAAACAGCCTTTCCAAAGTGCTATCAGGTTCATCCAATAATTGAATACAAGCGGCCGCTACTTCACGCAGATTATGCGGGGGTATATCCGTTGCCATTCCCACAGCAATCCCCATCGTGCCATTAAGCAGTATATTGGGCAATCTGGCTGACAATAATACCGGCTCTTTTAAAGTCGCATCAAAATTATCCGACCATTCAACAGTTCCCTGCCCTAACTCACTTAACAAAGAATTAGCATAAGCCGTTAAACGTGATTCCGTGTACCTCATTGCCGCGAAAGACTTTGGATCATCAGGCGAACCCCAGTTACCCTGGCCATCCACTAATGGATATCGATAGGAAAAGTTTTGCGCCATCAGTACCATGGCTTCATAACAGGCAGAATCACCATGCGGATGATATTTACCCAATACATCACCTACCGTACGCGCTGATTTTTTATACTTTGCTGTCGCCGTTAAACCCAGCTCTGACATGGCATACACAATACGCCGTTGCACGGGTTTTAAACCATCTGCTATATGAGGCAATGCCCGATCGAGAATGACGTACATGGAATAATCCAGATACGCTTTCTCTGCAAAATCCTTTAAAGGCAGTTGTTCAAAATTATCATGTAGCACCACTTAAAACTCATCCTCAGACAACTCATCATTAAGTGCACGACTTTTTTCCAGGCTTTCCTGACGCATTGCTCTTCGCATTTCAGCAGCCGCATAGTGTTTTTTATCTTCCTCAGTTTCCAATAGTAAACGCGGCACCTCAAAAGACTTACCCTGCTCATCAATGGCCACCATAGTAAAGAAACACGAGGTCGTATGCCTTTTTTCGTGTGTCCTTAAATGTTCAGCTACAACTTTTACGCCTACTTCCATTGACGATCGTCCCACGTGATTAACACGGGCAAAAAAAGTAACCAACTCACCTACATTGACATGTTGCTTAAAGAAAACCTGGTCCAATGCCGCAGTGACTACATAACTTTTACAATATTTTGCCGCGCACGCATAAGCCACCTGGTCCAATAATTTTAATAAGGAGCCACCATGGACATTACCCGAGAAATTTGCCATATCAGGTGTCATCAGGACCGTCATTGTTAAAGACTTTTCTTGTTTGATCATTGTTTAATGGATAAATAAATAGAATTGTGTTGTTATAAATTAACTTATATTCAGCAGAAACGGACAGCGTCAAGCATAAAAAAAGGCAGCTATAAGCTGCCTTTTTTCGACTGTATAAAAAAACCGCTTAAAGCTTTTCTTTAATACGAGCCGCTTTACCTGTTAGATCACGTAAGTAATACAATTTAGCACGACGTACATCACCACGACGTTTTACTGTAATCTCACTGATCAAAGGACTGTGAGTTTGAAAAACACGTTCAACACCTGTGCCATGTGAAATCTTTCTGACGGTGAAAGCAGAATTTAATCCACGATTACGTTTAGCAATCACGATGCCTTCAAAAGCCTGAATTCTTTCACGCTCTCCTTCTTTAACTTTAACTTGAACAACAACAGTATCACCTGGATTAAATTCAGGAATCTGTCTTAGTTGTTCTTTTTCCAATACATCAATAATATTGCTCATCACCACACCCTATTCAACTTCACTTTTAAATTGTTGCAGCAGATAATTCTGTTCTGCACTTAAATTCTTATTCTTTAATAAATCCGGTCGTCTTTGCCAAGTTCTTCCTAATGCCTGCTTCATACGCCAGCTATCAATATCGGCATGATTACCACTCAATAACACCTCCGGCACAGAACATCCTTCAAGTTGTTCAGGCCGTGTAAAATGTGGGTAATCCAACAGTCCATTCATATGGGAATCTTGCTGAGCAGACTCTTCATGACCAAGCACACCCGGTAACAAACGGGTAATCGCATCAATCACCACCAAGGCAGCCAACTCACCACCGCTAATCACATAATCGCCAACCGACCATTCCTCATCACAATCCCTGTTAACAAAACGCTCATCAACGCCTTCATAGCGTCCCGCAACCAAAATCAGTTGAGAGTTCTGACAAGCATCTGATAATAAACGTTGTGTAATCGGTTTTCCTTGTGGACTTAAGTAAACGACCTTAGCCTCTTCGCTACCTGCCAACTTTGCCTTACTCACTGCATCATGCAAAGGCTGATACTTCATAACCATTCCGGGACCACCGCCATAGGGGCGATCATCAACCGTTTTATGCCTGTCGATTGTATAATCTCTAGGATTCCATACTGACAAGCTAACTATTTCTCGTTCAATTGCCCTGCCAGTTACTCCGTAACTTGCAGCTGCTGTTATCATATCGGGAAATAATGTGACTACATCAAAACGCATCAAAATAATTAAAAGTCAGGATCCCAATCCACAACCATTATCCCTAAATCCAAATCAATATTAATTATTGTCTGTCCTTGCAAAAACGGAATTGCCCGTTCACGCTCGCCTTTAACAACAACAACATCATTCGCACCGGTTTCTAACAAACTTTCGACGACGCCTAATTGAACACCCTGATTTGTTTCAACACGCAAACCAACCAAGTCAGACCAATAATATTCATCTTTTGCTGCTTTGGGTAACTGATCAGGCATTATTAAAATGTCCCAACCCATTAAACTAGCCGCCAGATCCCTATCATTAATACCTTCAAGCTGGGCAACAACAGCTTTGCCTTGAAGATTACCATCAATCACTTTAACTGATTTGGTTTCACCGTCCTTTGATAACAACCACGGTGAATAATTTAAGATATTCTCTTTGGAGTCGGTAAAAGAAAATACTTTTACCCAACCTTTCACACCAAAAACGCCAGAAATCTTCCCAACGTTTATTTGTTGCGCTTTCGACAATAGCTTAAGCCGCTGCTTTAACTGCGTCTTTAATTAATTGTGCAACACGATCAGAAGGTTGCGCACCATTGGATTTCCAATATTCAACGCGCTCACTGTCCAAACGTAATTTTTCTTCATTACCGCGTGCTAATGGATTAAAAAAGCCAACACGTTCAATATAACGGCCATCACGACCACTTCTGCTATCAGTTACTACAACGTGATAAAAAGGGCGATTTTTAGCGCCGCCTCTTGAAAGACGAATGGTTACCATCTAATATCCTCAAATACATTTGATCATTGTTAATCTGCACATTTTACGCGATTTTTACCATATGTGAAGAATAAATTGGAAATATTCAGCACTTAGTTATTTTTTATCACGTAACAAACTGTTTAATAAGTAAAAAATCTACCTTCTCATACCGCGCACATTGTTTTTTATGCCTCGTATCATATTCGTCATATTCCCTGATTTGAACTTCTTCATCATTTTTTGCATCATCAGGAACTGTTTTAAAATACGATTAACATCTTGCAACTGTTGACCACAACCGGCGGCAATACGTTTTTTTCTATTCCCTTTAATTAAGTCAGGGTAACGCCTTTCTTGAAAGGTCATAGAGTTAATAACGGCAATCTGACGCCCCAATTCCTTGTCATTTACTTTATCCTTCATTTCCTGGGGAACACTATTCATTCCCGGCAACTTATCCAACAGGGAACTGACCCCGCCCATGCTCTGCATTTGCTGCAATTGCTCACGGAAATCTTCTAAATCAAAACCTTTACCCTTCTGAATTTTACGGGCAAGCTTCTCGGCCTTTTCTTTATCAACTTTTTGCTCAATCTCTTCAATAAGACCCAGCATATCCCCCATACCCAAAATACGGGAGGCGACCCGGTCAGGATAAAAAGGTTCTAAAGCATTGGTTTTTTCACCAACACCCATAAACTTGATGGGCTTACCGGTAATATGTCGTATGGATAAAGCCGCCCCACCCCGTGCATCACCATCTGCTTTGGTTAAAATGACACCCGTCAAGGGTAACGCATCATTAAAGGCTTTTGCAGTAATCGCGGCATCCTGCCCCGTCATACTATCAACGACAAATAATGTTTCAACCGGATTAATGGCAGCATGCAGGGCTTTAATTTCACCCATCATCTCATCATCAATATGCAAGCGACCGGCTGTATCGATAATAATAACGTCTAAAAACTTTTTCTTGGCTGCATCAATTGCATTTCTGGCAATATCAACGGGATTTTGCGATAAATCACTTTCAAAAAAGTCCAGATCAAGCTCATTAGCCAGCATCTGCAACTGCTTAATCGCTGCGGGGCGATAAACGTCAGCACTGACCACGCCAACTTTCTTCTTTTGATTTTCTTTCAGCCAACGACCTAATTTTGCAACCGTTGTTGTTTTACCAGCCCCTTGCAAACCCGCCATTAAAATGACTGCAGGAGGCACTGCATTTAAATTAAGACCTTCATTAGCAGCCCCCATAACTTTAACCAATTCAGACTGAACCAGTTTGATCATGGCTTGGCCGGGGGTCAAGCTAGTCTGCACTTCCTGACCTAGGGCACCTTCTTTAACACGCTCAATAAAATCGGTAACCACTGACAAAGATACATCAGCCTCAAGTAAAGCCATACGCACTTCACGCAAGGCATCCTTAATGTTATCTTCAGTCAGACGACCCTGACCCTTAAGTTTTTTAAGCGTACTACTTAATCTATCGGTTAAATTATCAAACATATCGAGGTCTTTGTGGTTTAAACTAAGGAAACTACCCGCTGGTACAAATGCGCTAGGACTATTTAATCCAATATATTACCATATCCAGGAAGCGCTTTGCACCCGTTGCAATACGAGAACAATTTTAACGCTGTAGACTGTGTAAACTTAGCAACCCCCGTTTTATTACGAAAATTAATCATAATCCAATGAACACCACTGCAATAGCCACTCTATCAATTTGTGCTTACCTCATCAGTACCTTGCTCATTATCAAAGATTTCGATCAACGTCGACTGCAACGCAGCGCCCTTTATCTTGGATGGGCAGCGGCATCCACACACCTCTTATACACTGGACTACTATTTCAGCAAAATAACGGCTTTAACTTTAGCTTCTTCAGCACAGGCTCTTTGATCGCCATGATTGTTGCCTGGCTTCTATTAATAGCCAGTCTCAATAAACCCGTTGAATCATTAGGGGCGGCTATCTTTCCAATTGCGGCGGGCATGTTGGGTTTAGAACTTAACTTTTCCAATCAGATTCAATCCCTAACTCAGTATAACTGGGAAATGAGCGTCCATATATTAAGCTCCATTATTGCTTTTAGCCTGTTAAATATTGCAGCACTGCAAGCCATTTTATTGGCACTTCAAGAACAACAGTTAAAACGTCATCCACCCAAACGTTTTATCCAGTCATTACCTCCCTTACAAACGATGGAGTCTTTGCTATTTCAAATGCTCGGCACTGGCATCCTGTTTCTAACTATTTCGTTAGCCAGTGGCTTTTTATTCATAGAGGATTTATTTGCCCAACACCTCGTACACAAGACGGTGTTATCAATACTCGCGTGGATTATCTTTACTGGGCTTTTAACAGGCCGCAGCCTTTATGGTTGGCGGGGACAAACGGCCGTAAAATGGACTTTGACTGGTTTTGTATTACTGTTATTAGCTTACTTTGGCAGTAAACTGGTTTTAGAACTCATCCTGCATCGATTAAGTTAAATAATAAATGGGACCAATCGATAACGCACCTTGAGCTGATATTGCCTATAGAGAGGATCAAGCGCTAAATGCTTTTCTTCTTTGATTATTCTTAAATAAAGGAAAAGCATTGAAATAGCATAAACAGCAACATTTTCAATGGTAGTATTGGACATTATATAGCCAAAATAAACTAAACAATAACTTGCATAAAGAGGATGGCGTATAAAGCTATACATCCCTTGGGTTTTAATGGTTCTGTTGGCCGCCACTAAAGCAAAGCTGCGATTAAGAGAGAAAATACTGAATATCTGAAAAACTGCACCCACAATAATGGCATACTTTGCCATGGGAAACACACCCCATTCGGCTGGACGCAAAAACAAAGGCGCACAAGACCCAACAATAGCTATAAACCAATCATAAAATTCAACTGAGATCGTTTTGGGCTGACTACGAACAACATAAAAAACGACAACGAGTGTTTCAGATAGGCCAAACAATAATAATGTGACCTCATGAGCTTTTAAAAAACCCATGAAGTGTGCATAAATAAATAAAATATAAATTGAGCCCAATAAAAGACTACAGAAAATACTAAACACTCTAGACTTTAAAAAAACACTTACTTTACTCATAACACTGATGATCCCAGATGATTATTTGTGCATTAATAGGGGGGTATTAACATGTTCAGAACAGAGCTCACTTAAACCCAAAAAACCGAAAAATACTCTTTTTTGATTTTTTAAAATCAACCTCAGACAAGACCTGTGCCAGCTTCTTTAAATCTTTAACTATTTTTGAGCTACCAGAAGACTCACTGAGGGGAACACCTAGATTTGAGGCATTTTCAACTTGTTCATAATCACTAGCAATAGTATAAATCTTGTCATGATTAATAAGGCTTTTTAAATCCTCTATCCGAAAACTACTTTTTGGATCGTATCGATTGATCACAATCACTATTTTATCTAACGATATTTCAAGATCTTTATTTATGATTTTAACCAATCTTAGCGCATCTCTATACTGTGCTAAACTTTGCTGTACAACCAATGTAATGTGATCTGCCCGCTCCATAACCATACTAAACGAGGGATCTATTAACCTTGGCATATCAATTACAATCTGGTTAAAGTTAACTTTTAAAAGCGCTAGCAAACTCTCTAGCTTAGACGGACTTATATCTCCGTGCAAAAGAATCTCAGAGGTAGAAGGAAGCAACAAACTTAAATTATCGTTATATTTTAACATATAAGCTTCTAAGGAAACGTTATCTAGCTCATCTATCGCTTTAACAGCATCAGCTAAAGTATATTTAGGCATCATATTAAAATTGAGCCCAATCGAACCAAACTGCAAATCAAGATCAACCAACGCTACTTTTTGTTCCTTTTCCTTAGATAATAGATTGGCAACATTACTAGCAACAAAACTGGCTCCACTACCGCCTCTCGCAGTTATAAACACATTTAATTGTCCAACTTTCCTGTTGTTGAAATTATGGGTGACATTTTTTATAACATTGGAAGTGACCCCCAGCAATTTATCTTCATATTCTTTTTCATCAATAAAATCCTTAACCCCCGCACGAAGAGCCTGCGTTAATAACTCAACATTGCTCTGTTCACCAATGATAATCATCGATGATTTTTTATTGGGTAGTACTTCTAAAAACTTTAGCTCATGCAATCCATTAGCCGATAAATTCAGAATAACAATCGTATTTTCATCGGCCATGTACTTGCTAACGGCATCGATAATACTTTGGCAAACGACCTCATTTTTAATGATATCCAAAGCAGAGAGCAGAGTACGCTGTTTATCAATCACATCCTTGTTAGTACCCATTAAGACTAAATTAAGTTTATTTACTTCCATGATGTTATTTTTCTCTACATTTATAATAAATTGCTAGCCATGATTATTTTAACCGATTCAACACGCACAATAAAATTGAAATTTATTAAGGAGGATTTCCGGAATAATTAACTAATTTAGGCGGTATGGCAGCGCCATAAAAGGGTCCGTTACCTCCAGAATCAGACATTTTGCAGGCAGGTGTATTATTTATTGATGCCATTTGTAAAGTAACGGTTGGAGTTCCTGCAACCGCACTAATGATATGAATACAAGCGAAACCTAAAATAGTTTGAACCAAAGCTGGATCTAAAGGACTGTTTACTACAGGCACAAGCACATATTCACAAGGACCATTAATTACAGCACAACTATTGGCATTATCACTATACGTTTGTGAGTCGGTAGAACTTGGCGGGGCAATTATGCTGAGCGTATCACCTATGCTGAATTTAGGCGTCACTTTAGACTGACTCACATTAAAGATCAGATCTGGTATGGCGCCGCTTGAACCTAACAAAGCCCATTGAGCTATCGGAGCCGGAGTCGGAGAAGGGCAGGCAACATTATCAGTTGATCCAATAGTGAACGACACGGGCAACCCAGTGCGCGACTGATTGGCAACAGGATCCCAATAGTAATCGTACATGCATTGAGATATAGCAACGGGAAACATGCTTTTTGAAGTAAAGCCGGGGCTTGCTCCGGCTACAGCAACCGCGACAGCCGCCTCATCCATTGAGTTAATACCTAAAACCCCGGCAAAAATAGTTGCTATCCCGCCACCATTTTCAGCACCGGACTTTTTAATGATGACTTGTACAGCAGGTAGATCATTCAATCCCTGCGTGGCATGTAATCCAGTAGGGGAACCGGTTATATTCCAATAACCGGTTACAGAAGTATCGCCTGTCACTAAAACAGCATTATTAGCTGAGTTCAGGCTGACCGCAGAAAGTGCATTTGAACTGGCTAAACTAAAGTTTGGCGCATTGGTCACACTATCAACTGGATATAAATTACTAGCACCTGATAAAGCGGCTGCATCAGCAGCATTCTGAAGCTCATTTCGCACGACAAGATAATGTGCTACATCAATGGCCAATGCAAAAAACCCCAACAACACCGTTAACGCAATGGTAACAAATACCAGAGAAGAACCACGCTGCTTTTTTGCGCATCGAGCCGGCGGAAAAAGCCTACTCATAATTCATAACCGTCGTCGCTGATAAACTAAGCGGATTAGTAAATCCGGAAACAAATAAACTGAATAAATTCCCAAAAACAAGGAACTGATAACTGTAAGTGACTGTAACAGTCAACGGGGTACCCGAATTTGCCCCACAATTCGTTGTCGATGTCGGTGGTGTTGGACTCACTGTAACCGTTGGAGGTATCGACTCTCCAAATGAAATCAAAAAACCATTATAACCATCGGATACCGCCTTAATTTCATCGGCTGATAACACAGGGCACTTATAGGCTATGCCTGACCTGGCTGCCTCTCGACTGGCATTAGTAATTAATGCCTTATCATAAAAAACCAGGCCAAACTCCATGATTCCAAACATCACTAATAACAGAAATGGCAGGATAACGGCAAACTCAACAATTTCTGCACCTGCCTGTATTCGTTTTAATTTTAATTCTTTCATCATGCGCACCCGAATTTTTGGTTTACTTAGCTGAGTTAACCATTAACCTGATTTAATTAACGACAATCCTTGCTCCTAACTACTTTAATAAAGATGAATAAAATAGCGTTTTAATTACCTGCGGCCCCCCCTACATTTCTAACATCAAACGCAACCCCTTTCTTGGCGTCTTCAATAGGCATACTAGTAGCATTTCGATATTCGTCTAAAATCCCTTTGGCTTTTTGTCCATCCAAAGCCATAACAGGACCGTGCTCAGGACACAACTTAGGATTCTTAGCCTTTAAGCCATGCTCAGCGCATAAGGTTTGGTTTTTCACCATATTATGGTAAGCCTTGCCTAGATTCTGATCCACAACAGTAGGAACTGAATTCCATTCTGTGCAACCCGTTATCATTAACAATGCAATTAAAACAATTAACTCAATCCTATTCAGACGCTGAATCATTGAACACCTCCCATTATCTGCTGACCAAACTCACCATCAAGCCCGCCATCGTTACCAACCCGATTGCCTTGCTTATTAACCAATTGACTTCGCGCTTTTCTGGATTCGGTTCTACCTAAAACATAAAAATCGACATTATCTGGCTCAACAAAACTATCCGTCGGAAATTGCACATTTTTCGCCAATACGGGCTGAGCCAATCGGGGCGTCACAAAAATAACCAATTCCGTGGTGTCTTTTAAGAAATCCGAACTCCTAAACAAAGCACCTAAGCCTGGAATATCCCCTAAGCCTGGAAATTTATTAATGTTCTCCCTTAACTTTTCACTGATTAAGCCAGCTATACTCATCGTTTGTCCATCTGCCAACTCTAAAGTTGTACTGGCTTCTCGCTTAGTCAAAGACGGAATGGCATACTGGGTACTCGTATTCCCTACTTGAGCAATGACTGACGCATCAGTTGACAACTCACTGACACTCACATGCAGATTTAAGTTAATGCGACCGGAATCCAAAACCACTGGCACAAACTTTAAGCCAATGCCGTATTCTTTAAATACAACGGTAATCGAACCCTGACCATTTGACATCGACTGGGGCACCGGAATAGGAAACTCACCCCCTGAAACAAATGTAGCCGTTTGTCCAGACAAAGTCGTTAAAGTGGGCTGAGCTAAAATTTTAGCTAACTGTTGATTGTTAGCGGCATCAATCGTGAGATTAAACATAAACTGACCACTAATGGCCTGTAAAAACAAGGCACCCGCATCAAAACTATGAGCCGACAGCGTCCCCCCGCCCCCAGTAGGGCTTATACTCCCTCCCCCATTAATCGCACCCACCGAAAAATTATTAGATACCTGCAAGGAGTTAAACTTAATATTCAGGCCTTTTAAAACAGTTCTATTAATTTCAGCAACCTTGACATCCAGCATAACCTGTTGAGCGCCACCGACCGTCATTAAATTAATGACTTGCGGAACTGAACTGGCACTGGGGTCTACTCTAGGTTGGGCCGTATTGGTTGATACATTAATATTACCTTGCCCCCCGTCGGTTCCAGTCGGAATAAGCGCCCCCAGACTTGAAGATACCCCTAAATAACTTTGGGCCAATTGAATGGCCGATTGCATATTAGCCAAGGTACTGACTTCACCACTTAAGACAATATTTTTTTGAGAGGAGCGTACTGATATATTTGGCTTTCCCTGAGCATTCCGTTCCTTGGGCAATAACTCATTCAACTTGGCTTTTAACGTGGTTAAATCGTGGGTTACCTCAATATCCAATACTTCTATAATTTTTCCTTTGGGGCCCCACAAATATAAATTAGTTGTGCCTATAGACTTTCCACTGATGAGTATCTGATTCGGCTTAATAAAAGTAGTATCCGCTGACGCCATGTCGGGCTTAAAGTTGTTACCAGAAATCTGGGTATTACCTTGCGATATTTCTTCAATGATGAATTTTTTATCCAGAGTGATTAATTTGGATTTATTTAAGGCGACCTGCACATATTCTGTTTTAACATTGACATTATCAATTGCCAGAGCCGCTGTGTTTACGATACATAAAACAATGGCTGAAAAAATACCCATTATTCTTTTATTATCTTTTTCCATTTCTTTCTCAACCAATTATTAAATTATTAATAAATCCTCACCATGGGATAACTTTGAGTAGTTTTTTTTGTGGGGGGGCTTTTTTCTCCAACGGCTGCGAAGGGGGGGTCAAGGCAACCTTTTCAACTTTTTCAACTTTTTCCTTTACGTTAACCACTTTAAGATCCTCTGGATTTCTTAAGGTCAGTTGTATCGTACCTTCCTGCATGGCTCCAACGATAATTTCAGCCTCCTCCGGCTTTAATTCCAGGGTGACCGCTCTAACAATGGCTGGCTTATCTTTTTCATGAGAATCATCCTGATCTACCGCCAACACTTTAATATTTTGCAATTTAGTCTGTGTAACCGCCTGATTTAAAGCCCTATCCATCTTTGTGGCCAGAACGTCTACAAAATTCCCAGGCAGAATAAATCCCGCCACACCCACCACATCATCCACTCGAACTGAAATCGCCCGATATTCTTTGTTAATTAATGATGAAAAGGTACTTCCCACCGAATGGACTGACATTCTTTTTTCGGATATGGGCTCACCGGCATAAAAATTATTCTTTGCCACCTTGTTAACAACTTGTTCTTTAGCAGAAAAAGTCCCCGGCGGAACGGACGCACTGGGCCAATCAATCAGTGTCAATTGAGTCTCGTCTAACTTAACGCCATACGGAATATCAACAGCAGCGGTCACGACTGGCACAGTCTTTATCTGGGACTGCTGGGACTCTCGACTTTTTATCAAAAGATTATTAACCAGCTTAGCAGCAAAGAAGGCCAGCAGCAGAGCAACACCGAGCAAAATTAAAAAGCGCTTATTCATCTATCCATCCTTACTCTTGATTAATAAAACAGGTATTCCATGCTAGCCCATACCAAATCAATTAATTCAAAAAGTCAAACAATTGACCCAAACAATGACACGAGGTTAATATAACATAAAAAGTAGCCAATGTTACTGCGGGGGCCATCGGCAGACGCTGAGCAGCCGCCTCTGAAGGAGCGGGCGGTTCATAATAAATCCCCCCTCTTAATAATCCCATGCCAAACCGTAGAAACCGTAACAAAAGTTTAAGTAAATCACCTTTTACTATTAAAAAAACCAGGCTTATAAAACCCATGACAATAATACTGTCAAGTATAGTATATAACACCTTATCTAACCCGACTACACTGCCGATTGCTGCCATTAGCTTAACATCACCCGCCCCCATTCCCGCAACGACATAAAAAGGGAGCATAATTAAAAAACCAGCGAAAAAGCCTAACACAGCATTTTGTAAGCCAACCCCTTCAGGGGTAAAGACATTCAGGGCTAACCCTAAGAGAATGATTGCTAACACCACCCCATTTGGAATAATTTTGAATTTGATATCGAAAACTGAACAGGTTAGTAATAAGACCACAAACACACTATAGGCTGCGATCAGATAACCATTGGTGAAGACATTAATCATTTAACTGACCATCTTTCGGCTGAGGGTTTCGAATTTGGCACAAGACTCATGCAGACATTAACCGTGATTGATATCACCTTAATCTTTGCCAAATTCAAAAAACATTTGAATGTGCTTTTACTGCTTAATCAAAATATTTAACTCCCACCGTTAGCCCATTTAAGATAAGAAAACAGTGAAAATGGTATATGAAGAATTATATAAATTCTTCTATATCATTCGATTTAAATTGAAGGTTAAACAGAAGGAGTTGCGTTAATTGCGCCTGTAATTTTACCAATAGCAGCATTAAGTGCAGCATTCAGCGCACCGTCATAAGTGAGAACAGCCAACACAGCTAATATCGCTGCGACAATAGCCCATTCAACTGTTTCAGCCCCGTCTTCATTAACTAAAAAAGTTTTTATTTTACTCATTATATTTTTCATGATTATTACTCGACATTGTAATAAAAAAAGATTGATATAGGCATTCCCAACTTTATCGAGCTTAACGCTACACGCCCCTCTTATTTGCAAAAATATAAAAAGGAAGTCTGTTTAGAAAGCCGGTGAAAAAACTCATTGCAAATCCTAACACAAAAACGCCTTCAAGAATCCCATTTGGAATCATGTCTTCTTTTTGCTGAAGGCTTCGAATTTGGCGCAAGACTCAGGATGCCGACATTAACTGTGATTGATATCACCTGAGTCTCTGCCAAATTCAAAAAACATTAGAATGTGCTTTTACTGCTTAATCAAAATATTCAATTCCCACCGTTAGCCCATTTAAATTAAGCGAACAGTGAAAATGGTATTTGAAGAATCAAATAAATTCTTCTATATCATTCGATTTAAATTGAAGGTTAAACAGAAGGAGTTGCGTTAATTGCTGCTGTAATTTTACCAATAGCAGCAGCAAGAGCAGTATTCAGCGCACCGTTATAAGTGAGAACAGCCAAAACAGATAATATCGCTGCGACAATAGCCCATTCTACAGTTTCAGCACCGTCTTCATTAACTAAAAAAGATTTTATTTTGTTCATTAAATTTTCCATGTTTATTCCTCGATATTATTAAAAAAAAGGTTGATAATAAACTTACCAACTTCACACACCTTACAAACTAAGGCATCCTGTTTAGGGCAATCATAACTACCCTAAAATCGTGTTGTATCACTTGACATTTCTTGGCAATAATCAGTCTAATTAAAACTTAACTAATTATGATCAGAAAAAATCAATACACAAATTTATTAACTTCAGTTATTTAAGTCCAAATAACAGAAACAAGTTTAATTAAATACTATTAATGGCCGTCATTATCTTGGCAAAAGCACCAAGAAGAGTTGACTTCAGGGTTCCATTAAAGGAAGTAACGATTAGAGCGGCTAGTATCGCTACAACCACGGTCCATTCTATAGTTACAGATCCCTATTCGTTAACTAAAAACGACTTTATTTTGTCCATTAAATCTTTCAGCATGTAAAAAATATTTATTAAGTATTG
>CAIOMN010000237.1 GCA_903859415.1 uncultured Methylococcaceae bacterium | reverse complement strand
GTATTCAGGATGTTCAACGCCATCACGATAATAAATATTAAACTGCCCTTTGGCGGGTTTAAACCACCGTAGTGCATCACGCTCTAAAATAATGGCAAAACGACGTTCGGTATCAGAATCAAACTTCTGCACGGGATAGAGGCATTGACTAAAACCACCAAACAACACCTGTTTAATCTTCGCTTTATCGGTAATAGTATCGCGATAAGAACAAACCGCTTGCGCAGCGGTAATGGTATAAGCACAGGTCTTTAAAGGTGTAAAGCCACTGCGGACTTCAAACTCATAAGAGTCGGCTTGCTCCCAAAAATGATCAGCCATCTGGGTATAGATTGTTTTAGCAATCAGTTGACGATAGTTGCCCAACACATTGTTAATTTCATCGGTTGATAATTGTCTGGCTTCAAGATGCTGAACCACCTGACCGGCTAATTCATACAGCAAATCCGCATGATCATCGTAAGAAATTTCGTCATAGTCAATCAGTGCATGAACAATATAATTTTCTGGCCGGGTCTCGGTTAAATCTATCTGCGAAACCATAATCGTCTGTTCATTCGTTTGTAGACTTTGAATGATAATATCCCGCTCAGACGGCTGTAAGTTTATCCCCTCCAAATTTAACGTAAAGGGTTTATAGCCATAACTCACCTCACCTTTAGGCACTACCAGCACACGGGGTATATCTATGGTATGTTCTACTAATAACGCGGTGGTTTTAGCCACAATCTCAGCCACATCAACCGGATTTTCTAAATCCAGCAAAGATTGCTGTCCACTCGCCAACTGTACGTTAACCGCCTCTATAACTGCGCATTGCACGTCTGTATTCAATAGCCCTTTACTGGTAGAAACAGTATTCGGCTTGTATTGAAACTTGTTCAGTTCTGCCATTACAATCTGGGCAACGGTTTGTTCAGCGATACCCGAAAAGACTGCCGGTTTTTGCTCTGGTAAGGGGTAAGACATACCCGTATGAGTATTGCCAATTAAGGCCTCTAAAGTCGAAGTCACCGAAACACTGGCTGTTTTATCCGTATCAGAGGGTGCATCCAGAATCACCTGCCTTAAACGCAAGGGATTCTCTGGGTTATTAGCCTCGTCAACAATTTGTTGAAACTTATCATGCGCGATAATATTCAACCCATCCACCGCCGCCACACCGGTACGTTTTCCATAAGGCAAACGTAAGCCGCGACCTATCGACTGTTCAATCAAAGTCCGCGCATTAGCCGCACGCAGTGGCACGATGGTATACAAATTGGTAACGTCCCAACCTTCTTTCAGCATATTCACGTGAATCACCACTTCTGTAGGCTCATCATGATTTTCAACGGCTAACAAGCGGGTAATCATTTCTTCTTCAGCAGCGCCTGATTTACTGCTATCGACCTGAATAATCTTACCTTTGTAGCGCCCTTCAAAAAATGCCGTAGACTCCATCAATTCCAACAATTGAGCGGCATGCGTGGTATCTCTGGCAATAACCAGCATAAATGGCTTAACGACAAAGACATTATTTTCATGGGCATAAGTCAGTAATTCAACTTTAGTGGCTTCATGCACACGGATACCGTCCATCAGCTTTATGCGTTCAATTTCGTCCGCTGTATGTTGAGTCGGATCAAAATTACGTTGCGTGACCACCGCCGGTTCTTTCACAAAACCATCATCCATGGCGCGTGCCAAAGGATAATCAACCACAACATTTTTAAAAGGCACGGGGCCTTTATTGGATTCCGTAAACGGAGTGGCGGTTAACTCAAGGCCTAATAGCGGCTTTAACTCATTCAAGGCACGCACACCCGCATCGGCTCGATAACGATGTGACTCATCCATTAACAACACTAGATCAGGCAGTTCTGCCAGATAATTGAAATAACTATCCCCTAAGTATTCTGATAAGCGTTTAATTTTTGGCGACTTACCACCCCGCACTTCAGAGTTGATTTTTGAAATGTTGAAGATGTTAATCGAGATTGAAGCAAAAGCATCATAGGCTCGGCCTTTGACTTCGTAGTCATCACCGGTCACAATTTTAGGAGTATTAACCGCAAATTCAGCAATACCCCTAAACACGTACTTTTTAGTATTGGGCGTAAAGTCAGCAATGAGTTTGTTGTATATCGTCAGGTTGGGTGCCAAGACAAAAAAGTTAGAAATACCGTGCGCTAAATGCAGATAACTGATAAAGGCACCCATCAAGCGCGTTTTACCCACACCGGTTGCGAGAGCAAAACACAGCGACGGAAAGTCACGTTCAAAATCAGAAAGCGTTGGAAACTCGGTTTTTAAAATCTCTAATAATGCTGGGACATCGCGATTGGGATGGAGTATATCTGGCGTGGCAGCAATTGCTTTTTGTAAGGACTCTAATGATTCGCGTTGGGGTGATCGTAAACTTAAACGCCCTGAGATAATCTGCACAATACGCTGACTCATAGATCGTGCTCCTGATCGGGTAAACGGGCGGCATACAGGGTTAGCTTTAATTCCATATCGGCAATATTTTCATACACCGGCTTTTTCCCGGATAGTTTCTCACTTTCTGCGAGAATCACATCCACCCCCGAGCCGCGTCTATCCATCAAATATTCTCGCCCTAAGCCTGAATCACGAACGGGATAATATCGCGAAAATAAACTTGATAAGACTTCATTACGGGGCATGGACAACATTTGCATGGTTTCAACCGTCATTGAATTAGGCAGAGCACCCGGTGAATATATCTCTAATCTGTCCGCAAATAAATGTAAGCGAATGCGGCCATTACTCACCGAATAATCCCGATGCACCACCGCATTCACCACGGCTTCAAATACGGCACGTAAACTATATTGCGGGTAATCAATACGCCCTAACACCTTTCGAGCGGGTACCTTCATATTCAAGCGTACAAAATCAAAGGCATCCCAGATTTGCCTATCCAAAGGCCCCTCAAAGTCTTTAGCGTCCACTTGATCTTGTGGATCATTACTCAAACCACTGTAAGCAACGGCTTGAATATAAGCGGAATAAAACCATTGGGTCGGTTTTAAGGTACACAACAAGACACCTGCAACACTTAAACGAGATTCACCCTCATCGTCTGCGCTTAAGTGCAAGCGGCGCATTTGTAGACCAGGATCACCTTCGTTAGCTTTTAAAAAGTTTCGCATTAACAAGGCATCCGCATCAGCAAGCTGAGTATTGGGCACGGCTAATTCTTCAAACCGCATTAAACGCGACTGACTACGCTGTTGAAACAATCGGGCTAAGACCTCCGGTTTCATTTCTCGCTTGGCATGAGCCACCCGTTTAAAATAACCATTCGGACTTTTGTGTACCATCAAACTACGTAATACTCGCACGATAATCACTGGCTGTAATTGCCCTGCACTATCCGGCAATTCAATATGTTGCGTCATAATGTCTAAAGGGGGATCAATTTTGTTTTGACATAACTCAGCTAACCACTGTTCAACGGCATCTAAAGCATCATAAGCGATACCTATAACGGCTTTGTTATCGTCCACGCCTAAGATTAAAGTGCCACCATTAGCATTCGCCATCGCCGCTAATTCATCGGCTAAACTATCGGGGTGTGGTGCATCCACTTTAGTCGGACTGCCCATTATCACCCGCTTAAATTCCAAGGTGGAATCTTCGCCTAAGCGAATGCGTTTTAACCAATCATCCATCGTCATCATATTACCCGACATCCATTTGAACAGTTTTCTGGCTCATGTAAGTGCCTGCTGCTTAAGTTCTTCCGCAGTAATTCTGCATAACACACCATCCTTGATTACGACAATAGCCGTATTGGTTTGTATTGCTGTTTGCCTTGCCAACTGTGCTGCTCGCTTAATGGCAGTAACAGAGGCAATCAAGTCAGGATTTTTAGCCCGTTGCAATTCAAATTCTTTCATTAATTGCCTCCCCCCGTTAAAAGTCTCATGGCTCTTTACTAAAGAGATCATGTTGTGCTGTATTGGTTTGTTTAGGACTCACTTTCTTTGGCTTTTCCACTACGGGTTCAGTTTCTAATGTAGCCATTGGTAAGTTCGCCACATTTAAACTGTAATCATCATGTCCCCATTCACAACGAGACAATACCATCTTGGGGATTTTCTTTAAGGTCAGATTCGGGAATTGATCTGCTTTACCCCGAAACGCTGTGCAACACACTAATAAAGAACGATCACTGCCCACTTCGTCTGATAATTCTTGTAATTGCTGAGTGGATAGGTTTTGAGTGGTGACATAAATAAAATCTTGCTCTGAGGAATAGCCATGATTCCACCATTGCGTCTCAGAAGGTGCAGACGTAAAGCCCTCTAACTTACATAAGGCCTCTGCCAACATGGTTGGATTATAGTTTTTATTAACGACCCAGTTACCCCAGCGGTCTTGTTCCAATAAGGAGGGCGCCAAGCTGTAATACCGAAAACCACCGCCACCTTGCCAGTTAACGGCTTTTGATATGCCACCTTGATCTTCACCATCAATGACTTTTTTAAGACGCGGGATGATGTGAGTGTGGCAATGTTCGCCGAGTTCTATCATGATCCAACGCCTGCCCATTTTATGGGCGACTGCGCCAGTGGTGCCAGAGCCTGCGAAGGAATCTAGGACTAGATCGCCGGGATTGGTGGC